>JBBQSQ010000039.1:0-27228 GCA_038213745.1 Cytophagales bacterium | reverse complement strand
TACCCCACGCTGCAGCCCACCCTGGAAAGTGTCTTAGCACATGTTCCTCAAGCCATTGCCAATGCGATGGTGCGGCCCTGGCTGGGGGAATCCCGCGACCCCCGAATAGTGGCGGTTGGCGCTGAAAACCTGCTGCTGCTGCTGCTGCTGGCAGTGGCGGCGGTGGCGACCGTGCGGGGCCGTCCGGGGCATCTGCCCTTTATTCTCGCCGTGGGACTACTCGCCTTTTGCCTGGTGCTGGCCGCTCTGATGGGGCTGACCACGCCCAACCTGGGCTCGCTACACCGGTACCGCAGCGACCTGATTCCCTACCTCGTGCTGCTGCTGCTCCAAAACAACTACGCGGCGGCGGCCCTGCGTCGGCTGGGGATGAGCCAGGGCCAGCAGCCTTCCTGACACGCACGCGCGTTTCAAGAAATAGCCCCTGCGGCCGGTGCCGTACCTTTGCGCTTGCTGGCAGAATCGTGGTGGCCCATTGCCACCAATTTGCCGGTTTAAGCCCCTGCAACCCTCTTCATGGAAAATCCCGTTATCATTCTTGGTGCCCAAACCGTTGGCACCGCCGCCCTCGACGCTTTTCTATCCAATGACGTGGTCGTGTACTGCCTGCTCGACGACGACACCAAGCTCCAGGGCACCGAACTGCTCGACGTGCCCGTGATGGGCAACACCGACGACGGCGAGCTGCTGAAGCTGCTGGGCAAAAAGTGCGAAGTATTCGTGGCGACCGAAGACACCGCCAGCCGCCGCAGCCTCACCCAGATGCTGCGCACCGAGTACGAAGCCGTGCCCGTAAACGCCATCCACGAGCGGGCCAGCGTTTCCATTCATGCCACCCTGGGCCATGGCAACTACGTGGGACCGAACGCAGTGGTAGCCGCCACCGCCATCCTCGGCGACGGCTGCCTGATAGGTGCCAACGCCGTAGTAGAAGCCCGCGCCAAAGTCGGCGACTTTGCCCAGCTGGGCAGCGGGGCCCTGCTCGGAGCCGATGTGCAAGTGGGCGAGCTAGCCTTCATCGGCGCTGGCGCTGTAGTGGTGGCCGGCGTAAAAATCGGCGATAAAGCCCGCGTTGGTGCCGGCTCGGTAGTCGTGGCCGACGTTGCGAACGGTCAAACCGTGTTTGGCAATCCGGCGGTGAAAGTCTGAAGGGAATTATGAGTTAAAAGTTATGAGTTAAGCGTTTTCGTTTATTTCCCGGCGTTACTTCTGACCACAACTCCTAAATCATAACTTTTAACTCATAACTCAACATGTATCAGGTTCTTCTTTATTACTGCTACACGCCCCTCGAAAACCCGGAGCAATTTCGGGATGAGCACCATCGCCTGTGCCTGGAGCTTGATTTGCGTGGGCGCATCATTGTGGCCGCCGAGGGGCTGAACGGCACGGTATCGGGCATCGTCGAAAACTGTACCCGCTACATGGCCGCCGTGAAAGGCGACCCGCGCTTCGCCGCGCTCGAGTTTAAAATTGACGCCGCGCCGGCCCACACGTTCCAAAAGCTGCACGTGCGCGTGAAGCCCGAAATTGTGCACAGCAGCCTGCGCCACGTGCGGCCCCACGAAAAAACCGGCCAGCACCTCTCGCCCGAAGAATTCAAGGCCTTAAAAGACCGCGACGATGTGGTGGTGGTGGATGTGCGCTCCGATTATGAGTATAATCTCGGCCGCTTCAAAAATGCCGTGACGCTGGATATTGAAAATTTCCGCGACTTCCCCGACCGTTTGGAGCGCCTCAAGAAGTTCAAGGACAAAAAAATCCTGACCTACTGCACGGGCGGCGTGAAGTGCGAAAAAGCCAGTGCCTATCTGTTGGAGCAGGGTTTCGAAAACGTATACCAACTGCACGGTGGCATCATCAAGTACGGCATTGAGGCGGGCGGGGAAGATTTCGACGGCCAGTGCTACGTGTTCGACAACCGCGTGGCGGTGGACGTAAACCGGGTGAATCCTACCGTTATTTCGCGCTGCCAGCATTGCCAGCAACCCAGCAATCGCCTCATTAACTGCGCCAACCCGCACTGCAACGCCCACCTGCCGCTCTGCGAAGCCTGCGGCGAAACGCTGCAAGGGGCCTGCTCTGCCACCTGCGCCCATCACCCTGATAAGCGCCTCTACGACGGTACCGGCACCTATCCCAAACTCAGCAACCACTACAACCCTGCGCAAGGCCTTGCGTCTTATGCTAAGACTTGATTATGAATTAAAAATTATAAATTAAAAATGTGCCGCCTGCCAACTACATGACTGAGCTGCCAGGTGATTTTTAATTTTTAATTCATGATTTTTAATTCATAATTTCCTTCCCATGATTCCTTCCTCCGAGCTCATCCTCAATCCCGACGGCAGCATTTACCACCTCAACCTGCTGCCCGACCACATTTCCGACACCATCCTCACCGTGGGTGACCCGGCCCGTGTGGCGCAGGTGAGCCGGCATTTTGATTCGATTGAGTTTGAAGGCACTCACCGCGAGTTTGTGACCCACGTAGGCTACCACCGCGGCAAGCGCCTCACCGTGCTGAGCACCGGGATGGGCACCGATAACATTGATATTGTGATGAATGAGCTCGACGCGTTGGTCAACATCGACTTCGTGGCCCGCGAAGTTCGCCCGGTGGAGGAGCGCATGAACCTTCGAATTATCCGGCTGGGCACCAGTGGTAGCCTCCAGGCCGACGTGCCCATTGGGGCCATGTTGGCCACGGAGCACGCGGTGGGCCTCGACAGCCTCATGCAGTTCTACCCACTCATGGAAACCGGCCTGGAAACCGAAATTGCCACCGAAATTCAGCAGTCCCTGGGGCTGCCTTTCGCGCCCTACGTGGTGCGCGGCTCCGACCTACTCCGCGAGCAACTCGGGGCGGGCCTAGTAATGGGCAACACGCTCACCTGCCCCGGTTTCTACGGCCCCCAGGGCCGCCGCCTGCGCCTCGACCTGCGCCAGCCCGACTACATGGCCCGCCTCCAAAACTTCCGCCACAAGAGCGCCGAAGGTGAATTCCGCCTTAGTAACTTCGAAATGGAAACGGCCGGCTACTACGCCCTTGGCCGCCTGCTAGGCCACGAAGTGCTTTCACTCAACGCCATTGTGGCCAACCGCGCCACCGGTGAATTTGCCGAAGACGCCGGCGCAGTCGTCGATGCTATGATTGAGCGCACCTTATCCCTGATTTAACCGGATTGTTCGGATTAAACAGCTTATGTGTTTGATGCAACAGCCTGGTGTTCGACAAAAAAGCCAACAACTATCAGCTAAAAGCTAATGGTTCAGTACTTATCAAAGTAGTTCGGCCAGAAATTCCATGGTATCGACGCGGTCGGCGTACTCGGTCACGCCAGGAGACTGGGCCTGCCCAAAGGGCACACTGCCCGCAAACCGCCCCCCCGCCGATACCACGCACTGCGTTTGCGCAGCCACGTCGGTGAGTTGGTCCACCAGGTCAATCTCGCCGGCGTACTCCGTGTAATGCACCACCGAAATGGGCGAAACCAGCGCGGGGCTGCGCGTGAGCAGCAGGAAGCCCGTGTCGTAGTGCGGCACCCGGTTTACCAGCAAAATGCTCTTGTTGTAGTCGTAGTTGTTGTTGTATTTGTGGTGGTTGAGTACGGTTCCGAAGTCTTGCAACGCGTCGAGCAGGGGCACGAAATCGTAGTCGGTGGGCACGTACAGCTTGCTCACGTTACGGCAGCCCAGGCCGTAGTACTGGAAAATATCGGGCCCGAGCTGGGCCAGCTCCTCGCGGGTTTCCTGGCCCGTAAGCACGGCCACGCTGGTGCGGTTGCGGCGGATGAGGTGGGGCTTCTTGCCGAAATAAAACTCGAAATAACGCGCCGTATTGTCTGAGCCGGTGGCGATGAACGCATCGGCGGCATTCAGGCGGGGCAGCACCTTGATAAAATCCGTGAAGCGCGGCTCCAACTGAGTCAGCTCTTCCATCAGCCACAGCATCAGCACGGTATCGTCGGCGCTTAGCTTGGCGAGCAGCACGTGACCGCTGAGCAGCACGCACAGCAGGTCATGGAAGCCCACCATGGGAATATTGCCGGCCATTACTACTCCAATTGGGTGTACGGTGGTGGGCTCGGCGGGGTAGCGAGCCGCCCATTGGCTCAGCGGGGCGTCGGCCAGCAGATGGGCCAGGCCGGCAGCGGCGTTGGCCACGCTGGCCTGGTCAAACCAGGCGTTTTGGTTCCGGGCGCGGGCCGCCAGGGTCGTCAGTTCGTCGGGGGAGAGGGTGGCCAGGCGCTGGCCCAGGGCCACAAATGCAGCCAAGCGTTCGGAGTGGTTCATTGAAAGGAGTAGGCGGAGCTAGCAAAACGAACGGGGCTCCGCAAGAATGTACCGCAAAATTGGGGCAAACTATGCAAACCTGGCGCTTGTTGGTTAATTTTGTGGGCCCAAAGTATGGCGTGAGCAAGGCGTTTTACGTAAAGCCTAATCGTTTTGCTTTGGTTTACCTCTTCACTTCCTGACCCCCGACGCCCCATGGCCATCATGATAACCGACGAGTGCATCAACTGTGGTGCCTGCGAGCCGGAATGCCCCAACAACGCCATCTACGAAGGCGGTGCCCAATGGCGCTGGGCCGACGGCACTACCCTGAAGGAGGTGACCACCCCCGCCGGAACCCTGGTGGCTGGCACGGCCCCCCAAGTGCCGGTATCGGATGAATATTACTACATCGTATCGGATAAATGCACGGAGTGCGTGGGCTTCCACGAAGAGCCCCAGTGCGCTGCCGTATGCCCCGTGGACTGCTGCGTGGACGACCCCGACCACCGCGAAACCCGCGAACGGCTCCTTGAAAAGAAAGACTGGCTGCACATTGCTGCTTAATCACTGCTTGGCAATGCACGAAAAAAGGGGCTACTTCCCAAGAAGTAGCCCCTTTTTTCGTTCTCGCGGTTCAGGTGCCGCAGCTAAAGAACTTGTCGTAAGCTGATTCGGGAATCAGGTTGAGTCGGCTCATGACTTTGATGGGCCATTTTAGCAGCTTGAGCAACGCGTAGCTGTTGGGGTAGTGGTGGAAGGTTTTGGGAGGCGCGGCCACAATCTGTTCAAATTCGGCGCGGCTGAGCCCCAAACGCTTAATGCATAAGGCAATAACTGCCTCATCCTCAATGGGGTTGATGCGCGAAATGCGGTCCAGGGCAACTTCCCGGCTCATCTGGCCCGACCGTACCAGGGCGGAGTAGTTGAACAAGCGCCGGTCGATGCTGAATTTAACACGGTTGAGGTAATAAATCAGGCTCTGGTACAAGTCGTCGAAATAGTGCGCCCCGGGGCTTTTCCAGGCCAGCTCCGTCACAAGAATTTCGTCGATTTCGGTGCGTACGTAGTCCAGGTGGTAGAGCAGCGTCACGGTTTTAATGCGCCGAATGAAAGCGTAGTAAAACATCTCCTTCAGGCCCAGGTTGAAGCCCGGGTCGTTGGGCTGCCAGGGCCGCAAGGGCACGGTACCAAACTGCTTGTGCACCGCCTTCAGGTACCGGCCATCGAGAAAATTCCAGCTGAGTGGGGCAATGCCTTCGGTCCGGAACGATTGGCCAATTACCAGGTGCTGAATGCCTTCCTTGGCCGCCACGCCGTACAGGGCCGTGGCAATGCCCAGGTCGGTGCCTTCTTCCATGTCGGGCACGGAAGCTTTAAGAAAGGCAATTTTGAGGTCTTTTGATTCGCGCCAGTCCGAGGTGATGGTGCGCAGTTCCACGCCCAAGCGTTGGCAGGTCCGGACCATGTTTTCGCCCGCCACGGGGTTGCCGAAGCCGTCATTGAAGTGCACGGCCAGCGGCCGCAGCTTCAATTGCGTGACGCAATACCAAAGCGTGTAGGTGCTGTCGCGGCCGCCACTCAGGCCCACCACGCAATCGTAGCGGCGGTTGCGGCCCGCGTGGCGCATGCCGGCGGCCAACCGCCGAACCGTCTGCCGGCCAGCTTCCCCCAGCGGAAACGCCGTTTCCATGCGGTCGTGCAACTCACAAAAGGAACAGGTGCCAGCCGCATCGAAGGCGATGCCCGGAGCGGTGGTGTCCATAACGCATCGGGTACAGCGCTGATAATCAATGGGCTGTCCGCTCCTTTTCTGCGTGTAATAAGGAAGTAGCTGCGTGTGCAAAGGCTGTTGGAATAAGGGGGCTGCGGAGGTAGTGGCAGGTGGGCAGCGAAGACGGAAGAGACAATGGATAGCGCAACATGGAAAGGATTGGAAAGTGGAAAGGATAGATAGCGTAGGATGAAACTAGGGCAATTGGTCGAAACGGTAGCCTTTGCGCCTAAGCATCACGCCGATGTCGGTGCCACGCTCGGGCCGGTGGGGCCGCGCCAAATCGGCCACTACCAGTTGGCCGGCAAATTCATTGAAGGCACCCCGCGCTTGCACCCCGTGGGCATCGACGGCGAGGGAGCAGCCCACGCTTTTTTTGCCTTCATACGGCCCGCCCACAATGTAGCCAACCGATGTCGTGCTTACCACCACTATGTTATATAGCTGTGCAAGGATAGAAAAAGGCTTCACCCATTTTTCTTCGTAAGGGTCGTGCTCCTCCGTCACGGAATAATCTACCGTCCAGGAGGCAGGCGCGAGGATAAAGTCGGCCCCCATGCGGGCCAGAGTGTGGCCAATGGGCAAGCCATCGAGGTAGTTGTCGGCGCAGATATTCACCCCGATTTTACCCAGTGGAGTGTCCACCACGTTCAGGGTTTGGCCCACGGCGTAGAAGGGCTGTTCTACGTTTAAAAGATTTATTTTGTGGTACTTAACCAGAATTGTTCCGTGCGGGTCAATGAGGATAGCGGCGTTGTAGTTGCGGCCATCGGCCGCTCGCTCGGTGAGGCCCGCGCACACGTAAATGCCGTGCTGAGCCGCCGCGGCGCACAGCACGTCGCTTAAAGGCCCCGGAATGGGCTGCGATTCGCTGAGGGCGCTGGGGTGCGTCCAGGCAAAGTCGAGGGTTTCGGGCAGCAGAACCAGGTCGCATACCTCAAGGGCTGCCTGCGCGATAAGGTCGGTGGCGCGGGCCAGGTTGCGGGCCGGTTCGCCGCCTTCAACCAATAGCTGGCCCATCCCAACCCGGATGGTGCCCAGCAATGCAGGGGCACCGGCTGAATGCCCTGATTCGGGAGCAGGCGTCGATTTTCGAAAGGAGAAAAGGGCAGCCATAGAACGACAACTGGGAGGCAACGCTGTCGAAGTTACAACTAACCATTAAAATGTTGAAGCAAATTGACCCAGGATTTATGGAATGATGAACGGGCTGCTCAAAACAAAATTCACCCCTGCACAATGCCAGTGCGGTGGAAATACGGCTTAGCTGCTAAAAAACGCCCAAAAAGGGGTGGCCTTGCAAGCCGCTAACAACCGGCTGGCGGGCAGGAGCCAATTTGGCGAAGCGGCAAGCCGGATGAATAATTGATGAAAACTTAACGATGGATTTGGGCCTGCCGGGCCAATCGGAAGCAGAGACCGCGCTGGTTGGAGCAACCATTCCGACGTGCTAGTGCCTATTTTTGACCCATCTGCACCCCGCAATTCCCCTTTATGTCGCTCGCCACCACCTACTCGCCCACCGACGTTGAAGCCAAATGGTACCAACGCTGGCAGGAGCAGGGCTTTTTCAAAGCCAAACCCAACCCCAAAAAGCAGCCCTACACCATCGTCATTCCGCCCCCGAATGTGACGGGCGTGCTCCACATGGGGCATATGCTCAACAATACGATTCAGGACGTGCTGGTGCGCCGCGCCCGCATGCAGGGCAAGGAAGCCTGCTGGGTGCCCGGCACCGACCACGCCAGCATCGCTACCGAAGCCAAGGTGGTGGCCCAGCTAAAAGAGCAGGGCATTGCCAAAACCGACCTCACCCGCGAGCAGTTTCTGGCCCACGCTTTCGAGTGGAAAGACAAGTACGGCGGCATCATTCTGGAGCAGCTCAAAAAGCTCGGGGCCTCGTGTGACTGGGACCGCACCCGCTTCACGATGGAGCCGGACCTGACCGACGCCGTGCTCCGCGTATTCGTTGACTTGTATAACAAGGGCCTGATTTACCGCGGCGTACGCATGGTGAACTGGGACCCCGAAGGCCGCACCGCCATCTCCGACGAGGAGGTGATTGCCAAGGACGTGCAGGCCAAGATGTATTACCTGAAGTATTATTTAACCGATAGCGCTCAGCCACTAGCTGTTAGCTCTTCTGAAAACGAAGCTAACAGCCAGCAGCTAGTGGCTAACAGCTATATTCTGGTGGCCACCTCGCGCCCTGAAACTATCATGGCCGACGTGGCCGTGGCCGTGAACCCGAATGACCCGCGCTTTGCGCACTTCGCCGGCACGCAGGTTCGCATTCCGCTGCTGGGCCGCGAAATCCCGGTGATTTTTGATGAGTATGTGTCGATGGATTTCGGTACCGGCGCGCTGAAAGTGACGCCCGCCCACGACCTGAACGACTACGAGCTGGGCGTGAAGCACAACCTGCCGGTTATCGACATTCTGGCCGATAACGGCACGCTGAATGAAAAGGCCGTCCTCTACGTGGGGCAAGACCGGTTTGCCGCCCGCAAGCAGATTGCCAAGGACTTGCAGGAAGCCGGCCTGCTCGATAAAATCGAGGAGTACGCCAGCATCGTGCAAACGTCGGAACGCACCAAGGCCGTGATTGAGCCCAAGCTCAGCCTGCAGTGGTTCCTGAAAATGGAGCACATGGCCAAGCCCGCGCTGGACGCGGTGGAAAACGACACCGTGCGCCTGCACCCGCCCAAGTTCAAGAACATGTACCGGGCCTGGATGGAGAACGTGCGCGACTGGTGCATCTCGCGCCAGCTCTGGTGGGGCCAGCAAATTCCGGCCTATTACCTGCCCGATGGCACTTTCGTGGTCGCCCTCACCGCTGAGAATGCCTTGCAGCAAGCCCGTGCCCAGAGCGGCAAGGCCGACCTGCAGCTGAGCGACCTGCGCCAGGACGAGGACGTGCTCGATACCTGGTTCTCTTCGTGGCTGTGGCCGATTTCGGTGTTCGACGGCTTCAAAGACCCCGACAACGCCGACATCAATTATTTCTATCCCACCAACGACCTGGTAACGGGACCGGACATCCTGTTCTTCTGGGTGGCCCGCATGATTATGGCCGGCCTGGAATACCGCCAGGAAGTGCCGTTCAAAAACGTGTACCTCACCGGCATCGTGCGCGACGCGCAGGGCCGCAAGATGAGCAAGCAGCTCGGCAACTCGCCCGACCCGCTCGACCTCATCGCCCAGTACGGGGCCGATGGCGTGCGTACCGGCATGCTGTTCTCGGCCCCGGCCGGCAACGACTTGCTTTACGACGTGAAGCTGGTGGAGCAGGGCCGCAACTTTAGCAACAAGCTCTGGAATGCCTTCCGCCTCGTGAAAGGGTGGGCCGTGCCCGGTATGGAGGCCGATTCGGCGCTGCCCTTCGTGAACGAGAAAGCCGTAAACTGGTTCAACGCCAAGCTGCAGGCCGCCATCGTGGAGATGGACGACCATTTCGAGAAGTTCCGAATGTCGGATGCGCTAATGACCATCTACAAGTTGGTGTGGGATGATTTCTGCGCCCAGTACCTGGAAATGGTGAAGCCCGCTTATCAGCATCCCATCGATGCCGAGACGTTGCGCTACACCACGGCCAACCTCGAAACGCTGCTCAAGCTGCTGCACCCCTTCATGCCCTTCATTACCGAAGAGTTGTGGCACGAGCTGGCTGAGCGCGGCCCCCGCGACTACGTGTGCGTGGCCCCCTGGCCCCGCGCTACCGTCCCCGCCAACAGTGCCGAAACCCTGGCCAGCATGGGCAAAGCCCTGGCCATTGTGGCCGGCATCCGCACCGTGCGCAACCAGAAAAACCTCGGCCCCAACAAGCCGCTGACCCTGGTAGCCAAAACCGACGAACCCACATTGGTGACCGACTACAACGGAATTATCCGCAAGCTGGGCGGTATCTTGGAAGTAACGTTTGCCGATGCCGGCCCCGCCGCCTCGGTGAGCTTCGTGCTGGGCGGCAGCGAGTTCTTCATCCCCCTCGAAGGCCACATTGACATGGCCGCCGAGCGCACCCGCCTCGAAAAGGAGCTAGAGTACGCTCAAGGCTTCCGCGATTCGGTGCAGCATAAGCTAGGCAACGAGAAGTTCGCCCAGAACGCCAAGCCCGACGTGCTGGAAAAGGAGCGCCAGAAACTGGCCGACGCGGAGGCAAAAATCGCTGCGCTGGAGCAGGCGCTGAAAGGCTTGTAAGAAAGTGTTCAAAAGCAAAAGCCGCCTCCTTATTTGGGAGGCGGCTTTCTGCTTTTTAACAGGGCTGGTAGTGCTACTGTGGCGCGCCGCTTTGCTGCTTTTTCTGCAACGGGGCGAGTTGGTTCTGAAGCTGGAACGTGACTTTTTCGCAGTCGGCAAAGCGCTTTTCGGCTAGTTGCAGGGCCTTTTCGCTGGCTGAAAGCTGCTGGTATAAATAGCCGATGAGGCCCAGCGCCAGCACCAGGGCCCCAAGGAAAATAATGTTTTTCATGGGTGGATAAAGAAAAGTAAGAACGTCATGCTACGACTTCGCTCAGCATGACGTTCTATTTATCGTTCAAATTACTGGCCTTAAATCGCCGTATTTGGGTCGAACTGCTCCAAGTAATCGGCCACCTTCCGCACAAACATGCCGCCGAGCGAACCGTCCACCACGCGGTGGTCGTAGCTGTGGCTCAGGAACATGAAGTGACGGATGCCAATGAGGTCGCCCTGCGGGGTCTCAATAACGGCCGGCTTTTTCTTGATGGCCCCCACGGCCATGATAGCCACCTGCGGCTGCATTATAATGGGCGTGCCCATCACGTTGCCGAACGAGCCCACGTTGCTCAGCGTGTAGGTGCCGCCTTCGAGGTCGGCGGGAGTCAGCTTGTTGATGCGGGCGCGGGCGGCCAGGTCGTTCACCTTCTTGGTCAGGCCGTTGAGGTTGAGTTGGTCGGCGTTGTGAATGACGGGCACAATTAGGTTGCCGCTGGGCAAGGCCACGGCAATGCCGATATTGATGTCGCGCTTCTTGATGATGTAGTCGCCGTCGATGGAAACGTTAATCAGCGGGAAATCCTGGATGGCGCGGGCCACGGCCTGGATGAAAATAGGCGTGAAAGTGAGGTTTTCGCCTTCGCGCTTCTTGTAGGCATCCTTGTGCTTATTGCGCCAGTTCACGATGTCCGTCACGTCGGCCTCCACGAAGCTGGTGACGTGGGGCGAAATCCGCACTGAGTCCACCATGCGCTGCGCAATCATCTTGCGCATCCGGTCCATTTCAATCAGCTCCTGGCCGCCGCTCACGCTAGGCGCGGGCTTGGTGCTGGCCACCGATGCGGCCGGAGCAGGGGCAGCTTGCGGCTGGGGCGCAGGAGCTACGGCCGGAGCCGGAGTGGCAGCAGGAACTGCTGCCGCCGCAGCAACCGCCGTGAACGACGGCTTGCCGGCAGCCACGTATTCGAGAATATCTTTCTTCGTCACACGGTTTTCCTTGCCAGTGCCGGGCAGGTATTCGAGGTCGCTCATACTCACGCCTTCTTCGCGGGCAATGCTCAGAACTAACGGCGAGAGAAAGCGGCCAGGCTGGTGCTCGGCCCCGCTTACCGGGGCAGCCTGGGTTGCGTTGGCTTCGGGCACGTAGGGTACGGCGCTACCGTTGCTCGAAGGCGCGGGCGCGGATTGCGGGGCGGCAGGGGCGCTTGCCGGTGCTGCGGCACCAGCGGCGGCGGCATCGGTTTCCATAATGGCGATGGGCGCGCCAACGGCCACTACCTGGCCTTCCTGCACCAGAATTTCCGTTAGCACACCGGCGTAGATGGCCGGAACTTCGGTATCAACTTTGTCGGTGGCTACTTCCAGCACCGATTCGTCCTGCTCAATTGCGTCGCCAACTTGCTTGAGCCATTTCAGGACGGTGCCTTCCATGATGCTTTCGCCCATCTTGGGCATCGTCATTTCCACTCGTGCCATAGGTAAGGAGGGGTATTTTGGGGTAAGTGAGGGTGGGGTGGGAGTTTAGCTAGCGCTGACCTTGCGGTTGGTGGCGCAAAGGTAGCCAGAAAGCCGAACGCCCCCGGCGCAATGTGCGACGGGGGCGTTTAAGGGCTTCGATTTTTATTTCTCAACCTCGATTTCCGGAATTCCTTCCTCGTTCAAATCGCCGCCCGTTTCCGCCGCCAGCGTGCGGTAGTTGGTAAAACAGATGGTGCGGCTGCTCGCAAACCGGCTCTGCGGGTCGTTGATGATGACGACGTGCTCGAACGTGCCGAATTCTTTGCCTTCGTACAGCAGCGTCTTCTTGATGCCCAAGCCGGGCTTGTTTACCACATCGACGTAAGTGGAGCGGCCTACACCTTTCGGCCCCGGCTTGGCATAGAGCACCGTGGTTTCGATGTTTCCGTCGCAGGAATTGGCGCAACTGGCTAGGGCGGTGCCTGATACAAGCGCCATAGAATACACAAGTAGTTTTGAGTACAGATGAAGCATCAGCTAGAAAGTCAATCAAGATGGAACAAGTGAATGTCGACGGTAATCTTTCCACGGAAGCAATTAAAGAAACACTAGCATCAATGTTTCCTACGCTACGCGTTTTTGAGTGGAATATTTTTATTAGTAGTGAACAGCCCGATGGTGGGGAAGAGATTGAAGGATATGAGTCAAATAATCCTACTCATGTATTCTTCGCAAAGCAATTTATCTCGGGCAGGCCAGAATTCAAGTGGCAAATATCGTTTTTCATGAACGTGGGAGACGATGCGTCGGAGCGCGAGATGGCAATTGCCCAAAAGCTATCAGCAGTTGATGGTATTCATACTCTTGTGGGCTTTACACACCCTGATTATCCCAGCAACCCATACTATTCCATTGTTTTCATTGACGGAAAAAGCTATTTGGCAGATGATAGCTACTTCGATTTCAATGGTGATGAGGACTCTCAAGAATTAATTAAGATTCTCGGCCCTTACCAACTGCCGGCCTTTCAATTTGATGCCATGGCAAATAGAAGAATCAGTTAGGGGAATTTATATAAACTCAAGTGAAACGAGAATGCCCGACCATATTAGCCGGGCATTCTCGTTTCACTTGAGTGACTTACCCTAAATCGTCGAGAAATCGAACGACTGCTCCAAAAATGCCGTCGTAAAATTTCCTTCGCGGAATTGCTCATTATCCATCAACGCCAAGTGGAAAGGGATGGTCGTTTTCACGCCTTCCACCACGAACTCGCTCAGGGCACGCTTCATTTTTACGATGCACTCCTCCCGAGTTTGGGCCACGGTGATGAGCTTAGCAATCATCGAATCGTAGTTGGGCGGAATGGTATAGCCTGCGTAAACGTGGGTATCGACGCGTACACCGTGGCCGCCGGGAATGTGCAGGGTCGTGATTTTGCCGGGGGCCGGGCGGAAGTTATTGCGCGGGTCCTCGGCGTTGATGCGGCACTCCATGGCGTGCATTTTGGGGAAGTAGTTTTTGCCCGAAATCGGGATGCCCGCCGCCACCTTGATTTGCTCCTTGATGAGGTCGTAGTTGATGATTTCCTCCGTCACGGGGTGCTCCACCTGGATGCGGGTGTTCATTTCCATAAAGTAGAAATCCCGGTTGGCATCCACCAAGAACTCAATCGTGCCCACGCCCTCGTAGCCAATAGCCGAAGCGCCCGCAATGGCTGCCTTGCCCATTTTCTCCCGCAGCGAATCGGTCATAAACGGTGAGGGTGCCTCCTCCACCAGCTTCTGGTGGCGGCGCTGGATGCTGCAATCACGCTCCGATAAATGCGCGACGTGCCCGAATTGGTCGCCCACAATCTGTACCTCGATGTGGCGCGGCTCCACCACGAATTTCTCCAGGTACATGCCATCGTTGCCGAAGGCCGCCTTCGATTCCGTGCGCGCGTCGTCCCAGGCTTTCTGGAACTCGTCGTCGGAGTGGATAATGCGCATGCCACGCCCGCCACCGCCCGCCGTGGCCTTGATGATGACGGGGTACTTGATTTTGTTGGCCATTTTTTTGCCCTGCTCCACTGAATCCAACAAGCCCACCGAGCCCGGAATGCAGGGCACGCCGGCCTTAATCATGGTGGCCTTGGCCGTAGCCTTGTCGCCCATCTGGTTAATCATCTCGGGCGAGGCCCCGATGAACTTGATGCCATTCTCGGCGCAGATGCGTGAGAATTCCGCATTTTCGCTCAGGAAACCGTAGCCTGGGTGAATGGCGTCGGCATTAGTGATTTCGGCCGCCGCAATCAGGCTGGGCATGCTCAGGTAGGAGAGGGCCGAGGCCGGCGGGCCGATGCACACGGCCTCATCGGCAAACTTTACGTGTAGGCTTTCCTTATCGGCAGTCGAGTACACGGCCACCGTTTTGATGCCCATTTCCTTACAGGTGCGGATAATGCGCAGGGCAATTTCGCCCCGGTTGGCGATGAGTATTTTTTTAAACACGGTCCTTTGAGTTATGAGTTAAAAATTATGAGTTGTGAGTTATGAAAAATGAGCCGTTCACTAACTCATCATTCATAATTCACAACTCATAATTCAAACGAACTATTCAATCAAAAACAGCGGCTGGTCGTATTCCACCGGCGTGGCATTGTCCACCATAGCCTTCACGACGCGGCCGCTTTCCTCCGCCTCAATCTCATTAAATAGCTTCATGGCCTCGATGATGCAGATAACCTGGCCTTTCTCCACTATGTCGCCCACCTGCACAAAGGCCGGCGAATCGGGACCACTGCTGCGGTAGAACGTGCCAATCATCGGCGCTTTCAGCGCCTTATAGTTGCCAACCGGAGTCTCAGCCGCTGCCGCAACGGGGGCCGCAGCCGGAGCCGCTGCTACCGGTGCCGGTGCCGCCGGAGCCGCAGCCGGAACTGCCGCGCTAAATACGGTTTTAGTATTGGGGTCGCGCTGCACCGAGATTTTAAATTCCTCGGTTTCAATGTTGACCTTGTTCAGACCCGATTTGGCGATAAAATCGAGCAATTCCTGTAATTCTTTGGCTTTCATGGCAGCGTCCTTTTCCTTTTTGGGCGAGTTTGACATATGGTGAGCTATTAGCTGTTGGCTGTTAGCTATTGGCCACTCTTTGGCGGTTAGCTAATAGCCGACCGCCGAGGGCTAATAGCTTACTATCTCTACTTAACGCGCTCCACGTAGCTGTAGTCGCTGGTTTTGATGCGGATTTTGGTGTCTACGTCGACGAACAGCGGCACCTGGATGCGGGCACCGGTTTCTACCGTGGCGGGTTTCAGTGTGTTAGTGGCGGTATCGCCGCGCAGGCCGGGCTCGGTATAGGTTACCACGAGGTCCACGGTGGTTGGAAGCTCGGCTGTCAGAGGCTGCTCCGTTTCGGCGTGCATGAGGATGGTTACTTCCTGGCCTTCCTTCATAATGTCGGCAAAAGGCACCAGGGCCTCTGACAGGACCACCTGCTCGAAGGTCGAATTGTCCATGAAGTTGTACCCGTAGTCGTCCTTATACAGGAACTGGTGCGGGCGCTGCTCCACCCGGGCCGTTTCTACTTTCACGCCGGCGTTGAAGGTGTTATCAATGGTACGGCCGGTTTTGATGTTGCGCATCTTGGTGCGCACAAAGGCGGGGCCTTTGCCGGGCTTCACGTGCTGAAACTCGGTGATGACGTGCAACTCGTTGTTGTAATTGAGAACGAGGCCGTTGCGGAAGTCAGCGGTTGATGCCATGGTTTTTAAGCTTTTAGCTGATAGCTGTTGGCTATTAGCTTAGTTTGTGGGTGTTTTTTGAGCCAGTATCCAATAGCCGTTAGCTATTAACTTACAGTTAATCCAAAGGAAGGACAAAGCTAATAGCTAATAGCCATTAGCTAACCGCTACCTTACCGCCATCATACGCCCATTTGAGGTAAATGGAGCCCCAGGTGAAGCCGCCGCCGAAAGCCGCGAGAATCAGATTGTCGCCTTGGCGCAGTTGGCTTTCGTAGTCGGCCAGGCACAGCGGAATGGTGGCGTTGGTGGTGTTGCCGTAACGGTCGATGTTCAGCATCACCTTCTCCGGGCCCACGCCCATGCGGTTGGCGGTGGCGTCGATGATGCGCTTATTGGCTTGGTGGGGCACCAGAAAGGCCACGTCGTCCTTGCTAAGGTGGTTGCGCTCCATTACTTGGGCGGCCACATCGGCCATGCTTTTCACGGCAAACTTGAATACAGTCGCGCCCTCCTGGTAGATGTAGTGCTCCTTGGCATCAATGGTTTCGTGGGTTGGTGGGCGGCGGCTGCCGCCGGCTTTTTGGTGCAGGTAGGCCTCACCGCTGCCATCGGTGCGCAGCACCTGGTCAAGGATGCCGAAGCCGTCGGTGCTGGGTTCGAGCAGCACGGCCGCCGCGCCGTCGCCAAACAGGATGCAGTTGGCGCGGTCGGTGTAGTCCACGATGGCCGACATCTTATCGGCTCCCACTACAATCACCTTCTTGTGGGTGCCGGCCTGAATGTATTGCGCGCCCGTGGCCAGCGCAAAAAGGAAGGTCGAGCACGCCGCGTTCATGTCGAAGCTGAACGCCTTGGTAATGCCCACGCCGTTGGAAATAATGTTGGCTGTGGCCGGAAACAACATATCGGGCGTAGTGGTGGCGCAAATCAATAGCTCCACGTCATCGGCGCTGGTGCCGGTTTTCTCCAATAATTGCTGCACCGCCTTGATGCCCATCACGGAAGTACCCTGGTTCTCCCCCTTCAGAATGCGGCGCTCCCGGATACCGGTGCGCGACATAATCCATTCGTCGTTGGTATCCACCAGCTTTTCAAGCTCGGCATTGGTTAGCACATAGTCGGGCACGTAGGAGCCCACACCAGTGATGGCGGCAATAATCTTCATATGGGCAAAAGTAGGCGGGGCAAGCGAAAAAAGGGGATTGGGGCAGTTGCGTGACCGGGGGCGGCCCCCTAACGCGCCGGCAATGAGCGCCCAAGCGACTAAAAAAAATCCGGCCGAAGCCGGAGGTTTTTCACCGCCGGGAACCGGGGCTAAGACTTAAAAGTAGCCTTTATTTGGTCAACAATTCCAGACTCGGCCATATTGAAGCCCTGGACCAGCATGTTGCCGATGGCCAGTGGCGTGCTACGCCCGTGCCCGATAATGGCGTTATCGTTAATGCCCAGAATAGGGGAACCGCCCACCGCCTCGTAGTTGAACTTGTCGAAAAACGGGTCGTGCAGGTGCTTTTCCTCCATCATTTCGTAGATGGATTCGGCCATTTTCAGCAGAATATTACCCGTGAATCCATCGCAGACCACCACGTCGGCCTTTTCGTTGAACATGTCGCGGCCCTCAATATTGCCCACGAAATGAATGTGCGGATTTACTTTTAGCAACTGGTGCGCAGCCTGGGTGATGGGCGTACCCTTGCCCTCTTCCTCGCCCAGGTTCACGAGGCCCACTTTGGGCTGCGCAATGCCCAGCACGTACTTGGCATACAGCGAGCCCAGTTCGCCGAACTGCTCCAGCATTTCGGGTTTGCATTCGGCATTGGCCCCCACGTCTAGTAGAACGCCGAAGCCGCCAGCCAGCTTAGGAACGAAGTTGGCGATGGCTGGGCGCATCACGCCGGCCACTGCCTTCACCGTTAGCATCGAGCCCACGAGCATGGCCCCAGTGTTACCAGCCGAGCAGAACGCATCGACCTCGCCCGCAAGAAGCAATTTGTAGCCCACAGCAATGCTCGAATCCTGCTTCTGCTGAAAGGCTTTGGCCGGATGCTCGCCCATGTCGATAACCTGCGAGGCATGAATAAATTCGAGCGCGGCCCCGGCAGGGCCAGCGGCTTGCAGTAGGGGCCGTACGGCGTCTTCCTGACCAATAAGGACGATGGTGGCCCGGCCGGCTAGTTGCTCGGCGGCCAGCAGGGCACCCGCCACGGCGGCTTGGGGGGCGAAATCGCCGCCCATTGCGTCGAGGGCTATTTTCATGAAAGAGGTGTTTGGAAGGTCAGGAGATAGGTGAGTAACAACAAGTCCGGCCCCGCTGGCTTAAAAAAGGAGCGAAGCCGGACCGTGTGGTACCGCGAAGTAACAACCTGACGCGCTATTCGTCGTCGCCCGAAGCGTCGGCGGTGGGCGCAGCGCTCACCTTCGAGTAGTTTTTGATGGCCAATTGACCGTTGTGGTACAGGTCGCCATCCACCACGTAAGCCTTGTGGCGCAGGTGCAATTCGCCCGTGTTGGGGCACAAGGTCACGGCCTTAGGAGTCAATTTGTAGTGGGTACGACGCTTGTCGCGAACGGCGGAGGAGGTGCGGCGCTTAGGATGAGCCATGGTATTAACGAATTAGGAGTTTTAAATTATGAGTTAGGAGTTGGGGAGCGACTCGGGGCGCTGACGGATTAGTTCAGGTTGCGCAGGGCGGCCCAACGCGGGTCGGCCGGCTCGTCGTCATCGGGCTCATCATCGGCAGGACGGGTGCTAAAGATGAGTTTGGTAGGCGCGTCGGGATTGTCGTCGGCTTCGTTCTGAAAGCGGGGGTGCAGCTTCTTCATTGGCAGCGCCAGACCAATGTAATCGTAAAGATGCTGCGCCAGGGGCAGGGTCTGGGTTTCGGGCGTGATTTGTAGCACGTTGTCGTCCAGCTCCTTGGCTTCGTCGCCGAAGCGTACCAACAGCTGCTCTTCAATGTCCAGCGGCTGGTCAAACTCGTCGAGGCTGCGGTCACAGGTCAGGCGTACGGTGCCGGTGAGGTGAAAGTTGAGGGTCATCAACCGCTCCGTTTTCACCACCTCAACATCCGCGTGCACCTGGCCCTGTTCCACCAAAGGTTGGTCGAATAGGGCAAAAAAGTCGGGACCCAACTCGTACTCCAACTGCTGCGTTTTCAGCGTCAGTCTGGCTAGGTTGAGGTCGTATTGGCTTTCTTTTTTCACGAGCGGCTGGATAGCAGGGGGCAAAAGTAGTGAAATTTCGGCTTTTTGCCAAAAAACACGGCCAACTTTCTCGCCAATAGTGGCCTTAGCGGTCTACTTATAGCCTAGCGGGCCGAGCGGGGCTGGGCATCGGTCCAGCGCTGCTTCCACACTTCACAGGCTAAGTAAACCGCGGCGCGGAAGGACGACTCATCGGCTTTGTACTGGCCGGCGATGCCGTAGGCCGTGCCGTGGTCGGGGGAGGTGCGCACCACGGACAGGCCGGCGGTGAAGTTCACGCCGCGCTCGAAGGCCATGAGTTTGAAAGGAATGAGGCCTTGGTCGTGGTACAGCGCCAGGGTGGCGTCGAACTGCCGGAACTGCTGGGTGCCGAAGTAGCCATCGGCCGGAAAGGGGCCAAAGACGAGCTTGCCATCCTGGGCAAATTGCTGGATGACGGGCGCGACAAGGTCGCCTTCTTCGCGGCCCAGCAGGCCATTTTCGCCGGCGTGAGGATTGAGCCCGAGCACGGCAATGCGGGGTTTGAGGATGCCAAAATCCTGCTTCAGGGACTTGAGCAGCAGAGAGATTTTGGTGCGCAACAACTCGGCGGTGAGCTTGGCAGGCACGTCCTTCAGCGGAATGTGGCCGGTGACGGTGGCGATGCGCAGGCCGGCATCGGCATCGACCAAGAACATGAGGCTCTCGGGTGCCTCGAAGTAATGGGTGAGAAACTCGGTGTGGCCAGGGTAGCGAAAGTTGTCGGCCTGGGTATTGTCTGTGCTGATGGGCGCGGTGACGATGGCATCGAGCTTGCCGGCTTTGAGGTCGCGGCTGGCGCAGAGCAGGCTTTCGCGGGCGGCGGCCCCGGTGGCGGCGGAGGGCTGGCCGGGGGCGAGAACAAAATCCTCGTCCCAGCAGGTCACGGCGTTGAGGCGGCCGGGGGCGATGTCGGCGGCATCGCGCAGCTGGCGAAAGGTGAGGTGCTCAGCGTCGGATGGGGTGGGAAAATCGTCGAACAGCGCCGTGGCCGTGCCGTAAATGACCGGGGTGCAGACTTTTAGCAGGCGCTCATCGAGCAGGGTTTTGTAGATGACTTCGGGGCCGATGCCGGCGAGGTCACCGACAGAAAAGCCTATTCTTGGTGCTTGGTGCTTGGTGCTTGGTGCTTGGTTCATTTGTTAGGGAGGAATCAGGCTAGTTGCTGGCGGTAATGATTGATGAAGCCGTGGAGTAGCTTTTTGCAGCTTGTAACTAGCACAAATAGGGTTTCCGCGGTTTCGGTGGTTAGGTAGTTGAGGTCGAGAGCCACGTAAATCTGTGTTTCAATCTCATACAGGGAGCCCCGTGCAATGAAAAGGAAATTGATGGTGTCGCGGGGCGTTTGTCTTCCGCACCCTTCGGCAATATTTGAAGGAACCGAAACAGCCGCTCGGCGGAGCTGATTGGTCAGGCCGAACAACTCATCTTTTGGAAAGGCCTGACTGACACAGTACACTTCTGAAACCAGTTTTCGGGCAAACTGCCACACTTCCAAACTGATGTAAGACTTGTTTTCCTTCTCCATGACTCAGAAAAACCAAGCACCAAGCACTACGCACCAAGCACCAATTGAAAGAACTCATACAGCAGGCGCACGCCGGTGCCGGTGCCGCCTTTGCCGCGGTAGCTTTCGGCGGCGGTTAGGTACGCGGGGCCGGCGATGTCGAGGTGAATCCAGGGATAGCCTTCGGCGAAGCGTTCGAGAAACTTGGCGGCCGAGATGTGGCCGGCTTCGCCCTTGCCCAAGTTGCTGAGGTCGGCGATGTCGGACTTGATGTGGTCGGCGTATTCGTCCCAGAGCGGAAACTCAACGAGGCGCTCGTGCACGGCGTAGCCCGCTTCCGTGAGCTTTTGCATGGTGGCGGGCTCGGCGGTGCCCATGGCGGCCGATGCCTCGGTGGCCAGGGCGCGCACGGCGGCGCCGGTGAGGGTGGCCAGGTCGATAACCAACTCGGGCTCGTAGCGCTTGGCGAAGCTGAGGGCGTCGGCGAGGAGCAAGCGGCCTTCGGCGTCGGTGTTTTTTACTTCAACAGTGAGGCCAGAGTGCATGGTGATGACATCGCCGGGGGCGTAGGCGAGGCCGCCGGGGCGGTTGTCGGTGGCGGGCACGAGGCCGATGACGTGGAGCGGGACGTTGTTTTTGGCCAAGGCGAAAAGGGTGCCGGCCACGGCCGCGCCACCGGCCATGTCGCACTTCATCAGGTCCATGCTGTTGGGCGTGGGCTTGAGGCTGAGGCCGCCCGTGTCGAACACCACGCCCTTGCCGACCAGCACGTAGGGCTTGGTGTTCTGGGCGTTGGCGGGCTTGTATTCGAGGATGCTGAAGGTGGGCGGCTCGGGCGAACCCAGGTTGACGGCCAGCAGGCCGCCCATGCGCAGGGCTTCGATTTTGGCCAGGTCGAGGATGTCGGTGGTGTAGCCGGCTTCGTCGCCCGCCTGGGCCATGCGCTCGGCAAATTGCACGGCGTTTAGCTTATTAAGGGGCGCGTTGACGAGGTCACGGGCCAGCATGACGCCTTGCAGCAGGCCGTCGAGGGCGTGGATTTGGGCGGCGGTGGCGGCTTGGCCGACCAGGTATACGTGCGTCAACTCCGGGGCTCGGCGCGATTTTTCGTCGGTTTTGTATCCTTCGAACTCGTAGGCGGTCAGGGCCAGGCCTTCGGCCAAGAGCAGGGCGGCAGTGGGCGTTTCGCTGTGGTTTTCGATGAAAACCTCGACTACTTTTTCGGTTTTCAGCTGGCTAAGAAGGGCGTGACCAGCGCGGCGCAATTGCTCGGCTACCTGGGCGGCAGTGGGCTTATTAGCGAGCACCACGAAGTAGTGGTGGTGGCTGAAGTGGTTGAGGTGAACGAGTTTCTGGTCATCGGCCAAGGCATTTTCCACGTAGCTGGTAGCGGCGGCGGGCAAATCTCCAGCGGCGGCAGTGGGCAGGGTGGTGGTGCCGTGGGGCAGGATGAATACCTGCGTGGATTGGGCCGGCGCGGCGGCTGCGTGGGCAAGTGCGAGGGACATGAACGGGTATAGCTGAGGTAATACGGACGCGAAGGTAGCCGCCGGGGTCAGTTAAAAGTTTAGAGTTAAAAGTTGAAAGCACCATTCAATTCATTTCATGCCTTTTCTTTCTGGCCTTGTTCCGTCGGAGTTTACTTTTTAACGCTCAACCCTTAATTCAAAAAAACACCTTCCGCAAGGCCCAAAGGCTCCAGACAATTACCATCAGGCCCACGCCCAGGAACATCCAGCGGGTGGGAATGCGGCCCGCCAGCCGGGCGGCCAGCGGTGCGGCCGCCACGCCGCCCACGATAAGCCCGGCCACAATCTGCCAATGCTTGAGGCCAAGAATAGAAAAAAAGGTGAGGGCGCTGGCAAACGTCACGAAAAACTCCACCAGGCTCACCGTGCCGATGACGAAGCGCGGGGTGCGGCCATTGGTAATTAAGGTGCTGGTAACCAATGGGCCCCAGCCACCCCCGCCAAACGAGTCGAGGAAGCCGCCCGCGCCGGCCAGCCAGCCGGCGTATTTTATTTTGCGTCGCTTCTCCTGCTGCTTGCGGAGGGCTTTGCCGATGATGCGCAGGCCCAAAATGAGGAGGTAAACAGCCAGAATGGGCTTGAGTAAATTGGCGTATTGCTCCCCGAAATGGGCCAGCAGCAAGGCCCCGCCGACGGACCCGGCGATGCCGGGCAGCAACAGCACCCTAAACAGTTTCTTGTTGACATTGCCGAAGCGGTAATGGTTGTAGCCCGACGCGCCGCTGGCAAACATTTCGGCCGTGTGAATGCTGGCGCTAACGGATACCGGGCTCAAACCCAATGACATGAGACTGATAGCCGACACCACGCCGTAGCCCATGCCCAACATGCCGTCAATCAGCTGCGCCACAAAGCCAACGGCGACGAATTGATAGAACAGGCCCGACGTACGCAACACACCCCAGGCCTGCTGCCAGGTGAAATAATAGGAAAGAATATTGAGCAGGATGAACCCCGCGAAGGTGACCAACGCGCCCGTGGCCGTGCGCCGCCAATAGGCCGTGGCCGGCGATTCGTAGGCGGGGCCGTAGGCCATCTCGGCGGTCAGCGCATTGAGGGCCCGGATTTTGTTGGCAAAGTCGCCGCCCAGCCGCCGCCGGATAACGGTCATGTTTTGCAGCAGCGCGTGCATGTCGCTGGGCAGGGTTTCTTCCAGCACGGCGCGCAGCCGCTTGCTCACCGTGGGGGATATGCCGTTGGTGGAAATGGCCACTTTCAGGTCGCCTTTCTGGACCACCGAGGACAGAAAAAAGTCGCATGCTTCGGGCGTATCGGCTACGTTGGTGAGGATGCGGCGAGCCGTGGCGGCGGCTTTGACGTGGCGATTCAGGGCCGGGTCGTCGGTGGCGACAAACACAAAATCCTGGTCGGCGAGGTCGTCGTCGTGGTAGGGGCGGGAGTGGAGCCGCACCCGCGGGTGCCGGGCGGCCAGCTCGGTCAGCTCGGGTAGCATGCCCGGGGCCACCACCGTCACGGCCGTGGCCGGGCTGTTGCGCAGGATGGCCGTGAGCTTTTCCAGGCCCACCGGGCCGCCGCCCACCAGCAACACATTGAACTGCTCCAGCTTCAGAAAAACCGGAAACAGGGCGTTGGTCGTGGCGGTCTGGGCGGGTGGCGCAGGGGAGTTGGTCACGCGAGAGGCGGGAAAGGCGAGGTGGTCAACAACTAGTAAGGTACGGCGGTTTTAGTGCGAAAATTCTTGCCGGGGAGGTTTTGGTCCCGTGGCCCTGGCGCACCCCAAAACCGCTGGAACGTTTTGGCGGCCGGCGGTGCATCTGAGCGCGCCCGGTGGTGGCTGCTACCTTTGCGGTGCGGCCACACCCCTAGTTGCGGCCGCTTTTCGCCCGTGGTTAAACCCAAAAAACACCTTGGTCAGCACTTTCTGGCCGACCCCAACATTGCCCGCAACATTGTGGCTGCCCTCCGCCTGCCTGATGGCGTTCAGCAAGTGCTCGAAATCGGCCCTGGGATGGGGGTGTTGACCCAATTTCTGCTCGAAAATCCCGCCTACCAAACCAGTGTGGTAGAGATTGATACGGAGTCGGTAGCTTATCTGAAAAAGCACTATCCGGCCCTGGAAAGCCGGATTTTTGCTACTGATTTTCTTAAGCAGAACCTGGCCGAGTTATTCCCGCAGCAGCCGTTGGCCATCATCGGCAACTTTCCTTATAACATCAGCAGCCAGATATTCTTTTCGGTGCTCAACAACCGCCAGCAGGTGCGCGAAGTGGTGGGCATGATTCAGAAAGAAGTAGCCCAGCGCTTGGCCGAGCCGCCCGGCTCCAAAACCTACGGCATCCTAAGCGTGCTGCTCCAGGCCTACTATAAAATCGAGTACCTGTTCACGGTGCCGCCGCACGTCTTTCTGCCGCCGCCCAAAGTAGAGTCGGCTGTAGTGCGGCTCACGCGCAACGACACGCTGCAGCTGGACTGCGACGAAAAGCTGTTTTTTAGGGTGGTGAAGCAGGCGTTCCAAACGCGCCGCAAAACGCTGCGCAACGCCCTGAAACCCTTCGGAATGCCCGCCGAGGCGACGACTGACCCGATTTTTGATAAGCGGGCCGAACAGCTTGACGTGGCCGAATTTGTGGGGCTGACCCAGCGCGTGGCCCAGCACAATGCGGGGCTTGGTAGCGAATTGCCGGAGTTGGACCCGGGTGATATTACGGAATAGCTTTACACCTTTACCAGTTAGTGCTTGCTACTCACGCATTTTTTGCTCATTTATGAAAAAGATTTTCCTCGCTGCTTCCGTGCTGCTATGCTCTTTCACCATGGCGACCGATGGGCCGTGGTTCAGCGGTAAAATTGTGTATCACAATTCGTTTACGACGCTGGACGGCAATGACATTACCGACAAGCTTAGCCCCTTGCTCGGCAACGAAAACCTGTATTATATCAGCGACGACAACTACAAAGCTTACACCGAGAAAAAGCAACTACTGGAGCTTTACAACGGCAGCACCAACAAATTCCAGTTTTTTATGAATGGAAAGGCCACGGTGATGGATGCCAACGCCGGCACGCCCGGTGCGGTGGTAAAGCCTTTGACTGGGAAGGCCACTATTGCGGGCTACGCCTGCCAGAGCCTACAAATTGATTCCGACGGTAATACCACCGTGTATTACTTCTCGCCGAAAGTGCGCGTTAACCCTGCTCGCTATGCCAAGCATGAGATGGGTGACTGGGCTACCTACTTGAAAGCCAGCAATGGCGCGCTGCCACTAAAATTCGTGGTGACCAACCGCAAGCAGGGCTATGCCATGACCAGCGAGGCCATGTCGGTGCAAGCCATGCCGCTGACGGCGGCAGAGTTCACGGAAACTGCACTGGCTAAGTAAATCCCGCACATGAGCCTTTGCCTCGTCGTTGACGAAATGCACCCCTCGCTGCACTCTCTGCTGCAAAGCATTGGTGTCGAAATTCATTACCAACCCAACCTGACCGCCGCCGAGGTGCCCGCCGCCCTGGCCGCCCAGCCCTACGAAGGCCTGCTGGTGCGCAGCAAGCTGCGCATAACGGCCGGTTTGCTGGCCCACGGCCCGCAGCTCCGCTACGTGGCCCGCGCGGGTGCCGGGGTCGATAACATTGACGAGGCGGCTATGGCGGCGGCGGGCGTCACGCTGCTAAATGCGCCGGAGGGCAACCGCGACGCGGTGGGCGAATACGCCGTGGGGCTGCTACTGGCGCTGTTCCGCAACATTGTGCGCGCCGACCAGGAGGTGCGCCAGGGCCAGTGGCGACGCGAGGCTAATCGGGGCGAAGAAATCGGGGGCAAAACCATTGGGCTGTTGGGCTACGGGCACATGGGCCGGGCCTTCGCGCGCCGCCTCAGCGCTTTTGGCTGCACCGTTTTGGCCCACGACAGCAACCCTGGGGTAGTAGCCGACGGCTACGCCACGCTGGTGAGCCTGCCCGAATTGCAGGCCCGGGCCGAGGTATTGAGCCTGCACATTCCGTATTCGCCGGCCAATCATCATTTTGTGAATGAAGCAGTGTTGAGCCAGTTTGCCCGACCGCTGTGGGTGCTGAACACGGCCCGAGGCGAGGTGCTCGACCACGCGGCCCTGGTGCGCGCCCTGCAAGCCGGCACGGTGCGCGGCGCGGCGCTTGATGTGCTCGACAATGAGAAGCTCAATAGCCTGACGCCCGCCCAGCAGGCCAGCTTCGATTACTTGAAAACGGCCGCCAACGTGGTGCTTTCGCCCCATATCGGCGGCTGGACGCACCAGAGCTACGTCCGCATCAATGAGGTGCTGGTGGAGAAAATTCGGGCCTTTCGGATGGGGGCAATGAATGGGGTGACGGGGAGCTAATCCGTTTTGCGTATCTTTGTAACGAACCTAAGGAGGGAGAACGGTTGGCAGTGCCAGCCGTTCTCCTTGCTTTTTAGCCAAACCGTCAAGCCACTACTTTTATGGCCAGCATCATCAATTACTACACCCCCGAGGGCCTGCAAAAACTGAAGGACGACCTCCAGGACCTCAAAGTGCGGGGCCGGGCCAAAGCGGCCGAGGACCTGCGCGAAGCCCGCGACAAGGGTGACTTGAGCGAGAACGCCGAATACGACGCCGCCAAGGACGCCCAGGGCCTGCTGGAACTCAAAATATCCAAGCTCGAAGAAGTGCTGGGCAATGCCCGCGTCATTGATGAAACCAACATGGATTTCAGCAAGGTGCTCATTATGAGTAAAGTGAAGCTGAAAAACCTGAAAAACAACATGGTGCTCGACTACACCCTAGTGGCGGAGGAAGAGGCTAACCTGGCGGCTGGCAAAATCTCGGTGAAGTCCCCGATTGGCAAGGGCCTGTTGGGCAAATCGGCCGGCGACACGGCCGAAATCACGGTGCCGGCGGGCAAGCTGCAATTCGAGATTCTGGAGATAAGCCGGTAATTTTTCGAGCTGTTAGCGTTTAGCTGATAGCCGTTAGCTCTTTTGGATGGAAGGCCTCTGCTGAAAGCAGGGGCCTTTTGTCGTTATTCGCAAAATCTTTCTCACGTGCAACATGGATTTGAGCCGTAGCAATAAATAAGCTAACAGCTAAAAGCCATCAGCTAACAGCTAAAAAAAATGGCTTCAATTTTCTCTCGCATCGTTTCCGGCGAATTGCCGGCTTATAAAGTGGCTGAGGACGGCCGCCACCTGGCTTTTCTCGACATCACGCCGCTGGTGGAAGGCCACACGCTGGTGATTCCGAAGCAGGAGGTCGATTATATTTTTGATATGCCTGCCGACGAGCTGGCGGCCCTGCACGTTTTTGCGCAGCGCGTGGCCAAG
>JBBQSQ010000038.1:0-27362 GCA_038213745.1 Cytophagales bacterium | reverse complement strand
TTGGCGCGCAGCTCCCGGATTTTGAGCTGGCCGATTTTGTAGCCCAGCGCCTGGCCCGGAATGGCCATGTAGCGCTCAATGGCCGAGGTGGCTTCGTCGGGGCTGGTGCTCAGGTTGGCCATGAGGTAGGCAATGGCCTGCTCCCGGGTCATCTGGCGGGAGTGCAGGCCGGTGTCCACTACCAGGCGCACGGCGCGTAGCATTTCGTCGCCCAGGGCACCCATGCGCTGGTAGGGGTCTTTGAACAGGCCCAGCTCCGGCCCCAGGCTTTCGGAGTACAGCGCCCAGCCTTCCACGTACGCGTTCTGGCCGCCGAAGCGGCGGAACTTGGGCAGGCTGGTGTTTTCCTGCTGCAACGAAATCTGGTAGTGGTGGCCGGGAATGGCTTCGTGCAGAAATAGCGACTCCATGCCCGAAGTGGTGGTGAACTTGGTGGCGTCGGGAATGGGCACGTAGAAAATGCCCGGCCGCGAGCCATCCGGCGAGCCCTGGTTGTATTCGGCCGACGCCGAAGCTTCCCGGAATTTCTCGGTTTCGCGGATTTCAAACGGGGTTTTGGGCGTGCGCCCGAACATTTTTTGCAGGTTGGGCAACATGCGCTGGTGAATGTTCTCGAAGGCGGCCAGCACTTGCGCCGGCGTTTTGTAGGGCCGGAACTTAGCGTCGGTGTTCAGATACTTGAAGAAAGCCGGCAGGTCGCCTTTAAAGCCCACTTCGGTTTTAATGGCTTCCATTTGGGCCCGGATGCGGGCCACTTCGCGCAGACCGGTCTGGTAGATTTCGGCCGGCGTTTTATCGGTCGTGGTCTCGTACTTCACGTCGTAGGCGTACATTTCTTTGCCGCCGGGCACGGCGTCGATGCCACTGGTGGCGCGGGCTTTGGGCAGGTACTCCGTTTTCAGGAACGTGCCCAGCTTTTTATAAGCCGGCACCAGCTCGGTGAGGATGGCCTGCTTATAGGCCTCGGTGAAGTGCGTTTTTTCGGCCGGCGAAAAGTCCTCGGGTAGGCGGCGAATGGGGCCGTAGTACAGGCTCTGGGTGGGGTCGGTGGGCACCATGTCCTTGGCCAGCAGCTGCGGAATCATGCGCTCGACCAGCACGCGGGGCAGCACCACGCCGGCGCGCAGGCCCACCCGGAAGTTGGCAATGGCCGAGTCGGTCCAGGCCGGAAAACCGTGCACGCGGCCCAGCCAGTTTTCGTAGTCCTTCGCCGTTTTAAAGGGCTGGTTGCCCTGCCCCGAGCCGTACTGCCCCAGCGTGATGGGCAGGCCGTAGAACTGGTTGGCCGGCATCATCCACGTGTTGAGCTTCAAGCCGGCCAGCCCGTGCTTCATCTCGTATTCGAAGATGTCGTAGCTGATTTTGTCGTTGTCGCTGAGCTTCTCCCGGTCAAAAGTCCGGAGCTTGGTGAGGTAGCCCTGGTAGAAATTGCGCAGCGTGTCGCGGAAGGCCCGGGTCTGGTTGTTGGGAAGCTGGTCGTTGTAGCGGTTGTCGCCGTAGGCTGTGGCCGAGAGGGGGTCGAGCCGCGAATTTTCTTCCCAATAGCTGTTGAACAGACCCGGCAGGCCCTTCGTGCTATCGGCGGCGGCGGCCGGGCTGCTGCCATCAGGGCCGGCGGGAGCGGTGGCGGTAGTGGCCGTGTCGGTGGTTTTGGTCGGCTGGTTGCAGGCCGTGGCAAGCGTGGCCGTAACGAGGCCGGCGAAGACGAGTTTTTTCATAAGAGAGCGGGAATGTGCCGCAAGCTACTGAAACGGCCACACATGCCCAGCGCCGGGCCGCTACCGCGCTACGGCCGCCGCTGGCCGGGCCGTGAGGCGGGCCATGGCCAGCCGGGCCAGCTGCGGCGCAATCTCGTCGCGCGCCTGTCCCTTCACGCGGCGCGGCATGCCAATAACGAGGGTGCGGGTGGGCAGCCGCACGTAGAGGTCGCCGTGGCTGTCGTCATAGTAGGCTTCGCGGCCCAGGCCGGTCACGGGCTGAATGCTGCGGCGCAAGTCGTTGCCGGCCTGCGCAATCTGGAACGCGGCGGCCGGCCGAAACGACACCAACACCACGGCATCGGGGCTGGCGGGCTGGTTGGCTTCCACAAACCGGCAGGCGTCGCCCTGGGCCTGTTGCCGCACGGCTTGCCCGGTGAGGCCGGTCACTTCCCGGGCCGTGAGCAGGCCGCAGGCTTCGGTGGGCAGCGTGGCCGTCGTGTCGAGGGCGACGGTGGTGGCGCGGTTCGGGCCGCCGCTGGCTTGTTCGAGGGGCTGGCCGCTGCCGCAGGCACTGGCCAGCAAGGCGGTGGCCGCCAGGGCGAGGAGCTGACCGTAAGTGGATTGCGCAAAACCAATTGGACAAGGCATGGTGTCGAAATAAGAAGGATATAAAAATCAGTGTTATTGAATAGTACGACAGCGGCTCGAACTTGGCCCAAGTGGCCGCGGGCGTCCGTGGGAGTCCGCGTGGCGTAATTCGGTACTTTCGTAAAAAACATCTTCGTCTTGCGCACTACGTTTCGGCCGTTTCTCCTGCTGCTCCTCTTGTTGGCAGCCCCTGTTTTAGCACCCGCCCAGCACCGCTCACAAGGCCCCGTGCGCCGCCCTGCCCCGCCCCGCGTGGACGCCGCCCGCCGCGCCGCCGCGCAGGCCGTGCTTCAGCAGAAAAAGCTGGCGGCCGGGGCCCCCGCCTTCACGCAGTACCTGTACTCGCCCTGGGTCGATAGCCTCATGCGCGTGCTCACCCCCGACCAGCGAGTGGCGCAGCTGTTCATGGTGGCGGCGTACTCCAACCGCAAGCGCATCGACGAGGACTCCATTTCGGCCCTTATTCAGCAGTTCGGCATCGGGGGGCTGATATTTTTTCAGGGCGGGCCGGGCCGGCAGGCGCGCCTGCTGAACCGCTACCAAAGCCAAAGCCGCGTGCCGCTGCTGGTGGCCCTGGACGGCGAATGGGGCGTGGGCATGCGCCTGGACAGCGTGGTGAAATTCCCGTACCAAATGAGCCTGGGCGGCGAAACCGACACCGCCCTGCTCTACGACATGGGCCGCGAGGTGGCCGGGCAATTCAAGCGCCTGGGCATGCACGTCAACTTCGCGCCGGTAGTGGACGTGAATAACAATGCCGCCAATCCGGTCATCGGCTTCCGCAGCTGGGGCGAAAACCCCGCCGCCGTGGCCCGCGATGGCCGCCAGTACATGCGCGGCTTACAAGACGCCGGTATTCTGGCCGTGGCCAAGCACTTCCCCGGCCACGGCGACGTGGACGCCGACTCGCACCTGGCCCTGCCCACGGTGCGCGTCGACCGCCGCCGTCTCGATTCGTTGGAGCTGCCGCCCTTCCGCAGCCTGATTGCGGGCGGGCTGGGCGGCATGATGGTGGCCCACCTCAACGTGCCGGCCCTGGACACGGTGCCGGGGCCTAGTACGCTGTCGCGGCCGATTATCACCGATTTGCTGCGCACGCAAATGGGGTTCAACGGCTTGATATTCACCGATGCCATGAACATGCGGGGCGTCATTAGCATGTTTCCGCCCGGCGAGGCCGATGTGCGGGCCCTCATGGCCGGCAATGACATTCTGGAGTTTAGCAAGAACGTGCCGCTGGCCCTGCGCATGGTGCGCACTGCCGTGGACAGCGGCCGGATTTCGCAGCAGGAAATTGACCAGCACTGCCGCCGCGTGCTGGCCCTCAAGCAGTGGGCCGGCCTGCACCATTACCGGCCCATCGATACCAAAAACCTCTACCAGGACCTGAACGGGCCCCACGCCCAGTACCTCAGCCACCGCCTCACGGAGCTGAGCATCACGCTGCTGCGCAACCAGCGGAACCTGCTGCCGCTGCAACGGCTCGACACGCTGCGCATTGCCACGCTGGTGCTGGGCAGCACCAGCCCCGACACCACCGACTTCCAAAAGGCCGTGGCTGACTACGCGCCCACGGCCCACTTCCGCGCATCGGCCACGCCCACGCTCGACGAGCTGGTTCGGCTGCGCACCGCCCTCAAGCCCTACAACCTGGTGCTGGTGTCGTTGCAAAGCCTGGGCCGCCTGCCGGCCACCAGCTTCGGCATCACGCCCGAAAGCAACCTGCTGCTGCGCGAGCTGGTGAGCCAGAAGCAGACGTTGGTGCTCAGCGTGTTCGGGTCGGCCTACGCCGTGGCCAAGGTGCGCGACCTGGACCGCGCCGCCGCCGTGGTGCTGGCCTACCAGGAGAGCGCCAATGCCCAAAACCTGGCGGTGCAAGCCATTTTTGGGGGCATCGCGGCCACGGGCCGCCTGCCCGTCACGGTGAGCGATAAGTACCCGCGCGGCTTCGGGCTGCGCACGGCCGGCCACTCCCGCCTGCGCTACGCCAACCCCGAAGACGAAGGCATGAGCGGCCAGCTGGAGGCGCGCGTAGACAGCCTCCTTGGCCGGGCACTGGCAGCCCAGGCGTTTCCCGGGGCGCAGGTGGTCATCGCCCGGCGCGGCACGGTGGTGCTGCGCAAAAGCTACGGCAACCAGACGTACGCGGGCTTTGCCCGCAATGAGGAATTAGGAATGAAGAATGAAGAATTGAAGGCGCGCAGGCAAGCAAAGAGGAAAAAGAAATCTGCCAATTCCTCATTCCTCATTAAGCGAAGCGTCATTAAACGAAGTGTCCAGCCCCCGGGTGGTGCGCAACGACGACCTCTACGACCTGGCCTCCATGACCAAGCTGATGGCCGCCACGCCGGCGCTCATGCGCTTGCAGTCCGACCGCAAATTCAGCCCCGACAGCGCGCTGGGCAACTATTTCCCGTTCCTGCGCGGCACCAACAAAGCCGGCTTGAAGCTGCGCGACGTGCTGGCCCACCAGGCTGGCCTCAAGGCCTGGATTCCGTTCTGGCAGGAGCTGCGGAAGAAGAACGGCGAGATGCGCCGCCGCTACTTCCGGTCCGATTCGTCTGCGCGTTTTCCGCTGCCAGCGGCTCAGGGCTTGTGGGCGCGCAAGAATTTGCCGGCCCGCATTTACAAGGAAATTGGAGCGTCGCCGCTCAACGAGAAGGCAGGCTACGTGTATTCCGACTTGTCGTTCATCTTATACCCCGAGCTGGTGAAGGCCCGCACCGGGCTGCCGCTCGACGCCTTTTTGCAGCGGGAAGTGTACCGGCCGCTGGGCGCTACCACACTGGGTTTCCGGCCCACCAACCGCTTTCCGCTGGCCCGCATTGTGCCCACCGAAGTAGATTCAGCCTTCCGGCGGCAGCTGCTGCACGGCACCGTGCACGACGAAGGGGCGGCGCTGCTCGGTGGCCTTTCGGGCCACGCCGGTCTGTTCGGCGATGCCAACGACGTGGCCAAACTCGCCCAAACGTACGCCTGGGGCGGGCGCTACGGCGGCCAGCAGCTATTCGACCAGGCTGTGCTGGCCGACTGGACCCGCTGCCAGTTCTGCCCCGACAACCGCCGCGCCCTGGCCTTCGACCGCCCCGCCGCCAACCCGGCCCTAAACTCGGCCCGAAGCGCTTCGCCGGGCAGCTACGGCCACACGGGCTTCACGGGCACCTACTTTTGGGTGGAACCGGAAAAGGATTTGGTGGTGATTCTGCTCACCAACCGCGTGCACCCCACGCGCCGGAACAATAAGCTGACGGAGCTGAGCGTGCGGAGCTCGCTGCTGCAGTTGGCCATTGAGGCGGCGCGGTAGGGTATTTCACGCAGTGTTGCGGGGTGTTAAACCGCAGGGTTTCGCAGTGTCGTTCTCATAGGCTTTATTTGGGAATGAGTGAAAATGAAATTTCTTTTGAAATCAGGCGCGCAGCGTTCAAGCTGCACACGGAGTTGGGACCAGGACTGTTGGAATCAGTGTACGAAACAGCGCTCGCTTATGAGCTGCGGCAAGTAGGGATGCAAGTAGCGACTCAGGTGCCTCTGCCAATGGTGTATGCTGGTGTGCAAATGGAAGTCGGTTTTCGGCTTGATATTGTAGTTGAAAGCAAAGTAATTGTTGAAGTAAAATCCGTGGAAACGCTTCAAGAAGTCCATTACAAACAACTTCTGACCTATCTGAAATTATCTGGGCTAAAACTCGGTCAACTCATCAATTTTAATGTGGTCACCCTCAAAGACAACATGCACCGCCTCGTAAACGGTCTGTGAAAGAACGACACTGCGAAACCCTGCGGTTTAACACCCCGCAACACTGCGTGAAATACCCTACCTTACGGCCCTACAATCCCACTCCGCCCCTATGTTAGGACTGATGATGGCCGAGCCCTTGCGCGTGGCCACGATTATCGAACACGCCGCCCAGTGGCATGGCGACACCGAAATTGTTTCGCGCCTGCCCGAGGGCGGCATCCATCGCTACACTTACGCCGCCGCCAACCGCCGCAGCAAGCAGCTGGCCAACGCCCTGCTGAAGCTCGGCATCGAAAACGGCGACCGGGTGGGCACCCTGGCTTGGAATACGCACCGCCATTTCGAACTGTACTACGGCGTGGCCGGCATTGGGGCGGTGTGCCACACCATCAACCCGCGCCTGTTTCCCGAGCAGCTCGTCTATATTATCAACCACGCCGAGGACCGGCTGCTTTTCTTTGACCTCACGTTTCTGCCCCTGGTCGAGCGTCTGGCCGCCGTGTGCCCCACCGTCGAAAAGTGGGTGCTGATGGCCGGTCCCGAACATCTGCCCAAAGAATCGGCCCTGCCCGGCCTGTGCAGCTACGAAGACCTGCTGGCTACTGAAACTGCTGAGTACGAGTGGCCCAGCTTCGACGAAAACACGGCCTGCTCGCTTTGCTACACCTCCGGCACTACCGACCAGCCCAAGGGCGTGCTCTACTCGCACCGCTCCACGGTGCTGCACGCGCTGGGCATTTCGCTGCCCGACTCGCTTGGCTGCTCGGCCCTCGATGTGATAATGCCCGTGGTGCCCATGTTCCACGTCAATGCCTGGGGCCTGCCCTACGCGGCCCCGCTCAACGGCTCGAAACTGGTGCTGCCCGGCGCTGGTATGGACAGCGCCAGCCTGTTTGAGCTTTTTGAAAGTGAAGGCGTTACGTTCTCGGCCGGGGTGCCCACCATCTGGCTGGCGCTCCTGCAATTCATGCGCGAAGGCCAGCGCAGCTTTACCACGCTGCGGCGCACGGTGGTGGGCGGGGCCTCCTGCCCGCCGGCGCTTATGAAGGCCTTTGAAGAAGAGCTAAACGTGACCATCATGCACGCTTGGGGCATGACCGAAACCAGCCCCCTGGGCACCGGTTCGCGCCTCAAAACCAAGCACGATGACCTTACGCCGGCCCAAAGCCTGGCCATCCGCAGCAAGCAGGGCCGGGTGGTTTTTGGCGTCGATATGAAAATTGTGGGCGATGACGGCCAGGCGCTGCCGCACGACGGCGTGGCCTTCGGCGACCTGCTGGTGCGCGGCCCGTGGGTGGTGCGCGAGTACTTCCGCAGCGGCACGCCCGGCGAGCTCACCGCCGACGGCTGGTTCCGCACCGGCGACGTGGCCACCATCGACCCCGACGGCTACATGCAGATTACCGACCGCTCGAAGGACGTCATCAAGTCCGGCGGGGAGTGGATTTCCAGCATCGACCTGGAGAACCTGGCCGTGGCCCATCCGGCCGTGGCCGAGGCTGCCGTTATCGGCGTGGCCAGCGACAAGTGGAGCGAGCGGCCGTTGCTTATTGTGGTGCGCCGCCCCGGCCACGAGGTGTCGGCCGAAGAATTGCTGGCGTTTTTCAAAGGCAAAGTGGCCAAGTTCTGCGAGCCCGATGCCGTGGAGTTTGTAGAATCTTTGCCCCACACGGCTACGGGAAAACTGCTCAAAACGCAGCTGCGCAAGGATTTTGCGGGGTATTCGGTGGCATAAGGCTCTGGTTTCTGCTGTTGCTCCCAGCATCAAGCGCACGGTCCTTGCTGCGAGACGGCTATGAGCAAGCGAATAGGCCCGAATTTTCAGAAAACGCAGTTGGCAGGCTGACTTGTACTTGGCTATTACTGGAATAACTGCTCAAATTCTGCCATGTGCTCCTGCATCCGACGCTGACCAATGTTCATGCGTGCCTGCGAAAACTGGGGTAACAGGGCTACCAGCTTTCTTCCTGTTGGCGTCTGGTAAAACGCAATGAGGTCGCGCAGTTCCACTTCGGTAAAATTTCTGGTGTAAAGTTTTGCTAACTCTGGCAGGATTGATTCCCAACTGAGGTATTTTTGAAGAAAAACGCGCATCTTTTCTTGCGTTTCAATCCGATTTGGCTTGTCAGGAAACTGTTTGAACATCATTGTCAGCTTCTGGTCGACGCTCTGGTTGTAGGATTCGGGCGAACTCGTTAAGCGGAGCAGGACTTCGGCCGCCTGCCGGTGGCGAGCTGTCGCCGCATCTATAGGTGCGGCCGGTACTGCTTGCGCCAGAACAGGCACCCCACATGTGGCGGCCAATAGCCCGAAAAACAGGTACGCGGTTTTCATCTGGATAAGAGAATAATACGGTGCAAGTTACTCCTCGTCTTACTTTCCCAACTCCTCGGCTCTATCCCGCGCGGCACTGGCCCCGGCCATCAATCCTTCGCGCACGGCCCCGGCCCCAAAAGCTGCCAGGGCGGCTTCGGTCGTGCCGCCTTTGGAGGCTACTTTGGCAATCCAGTCCTGGCAGCTCAGACCCGATTGGGAGTACAGCTCCACCGCGCCGCGAAAGGTCTGGCTTACCAATAGCTCGGCCTCGGCGGGGGCGAAGCCCATTTGGGTGGCGGCGTCCATGAGCGCGCCCATGCAGTAGTACACGTAGGCTGGGCCGCTGCCCGAGATGGCGGTGCTGGCATCAATGGCCGATTCTTCCTCCACGTACACCGTTTTGCCGGTGGTCGAGAGCAGGTTTTGGACCTGCACCAGCTCGGCCCGGGTCACTTCGTCGGTGCTGGTGAAGGCCGTCATGCCCATGCCGATTTGGGCGGGCAGGTTGGGCATGGCCCGGATGATTTTGGGCGTGCCCAGGGCGGTGCGCAACGTCTCGATGCGCACCCCGGCCATGATGCTGAGGATAACTTGGTTCGGCTGCACGTAGGGGCGCAGGGCCTTGAACAAGACGTGGGAATCTTGGGGCTTCACGGCCAGAATGATGATGCTGGCCCCCGGCACGCACTCGGATGGCGTGCCCCAGACCGTGCCAATTTCGTGCGCGGCCAGGGCGGCCACCCGCTCGGGCGAGCGGGCCAGCAGCCGCAAATCGAGCCGTGAGGTGATGTGGGCCCGCACGAAGCTGCGGGCATAGGTCAGGCCCATGTTGCCGCCGCCAATAATCAGGATTTTCATTGTTGTAAATACGTGCTTGGTAGCGCAAGAACGTCATTCCAGCTGTCATCCTTACCCAGCGTACTTCTGCGAAGGATGACAGACGAATTGTTTCGGAATCATACCTTCACCACCACGCCCTTTTTATACATCCAGCTTAGAATACCGAACCAGATGACGATGAGCGCGCCGGCCCCCACCGCTGAAGCGGTGCGCGGGTCCTGGAAGTGGGGCGCGATGCCCCATTCGTAGAGCCATTCTTTTAGCCCGCCGGTTTTGCCGCCCGGCAAGGCCAGCTTGAACAGGCCAAACGTGCGCGAGAGCAGCGCCGACAGGCAGAATACGAGGATGGCATTGACGCCGTAGACCAAGGCCGGGCGCGTCCAGGCGCGGTAGCCCTGCACGTCGCAAATCCAATAGAGGCTTGCCAGCCCGGCCATGGCCAGCCCACCGGTGTAGAGCACGTAGGAGCTGGTCCAGAGGGCTTTGTTGATAGGAAACCACGGGGCCCAGGTAAGGCCGAGCAGAATAATGGCCCCGCCGGCCACGAACAGCCAGGCCACTTTGGCGGCCGGCTCCTGGTCTTTGCGGCGCAGCCACTGGGCCGTAAGCACGCCCAGCAGGCCCGTGCCCAAGGCCGGCAGCGTGCCGAGCAGGCCCTCGGGGTCCCAGGTTTTGCTGGTTTTCCAGAGGTGGGCTTCGCTGAATACGAGGCGGTCGAGCCAGGCCCCGAGGTTGGTGCTGGGCTCCAGATTGGCGGGGCCGAAACCGGGCACGGGCACCAGCTGCATCAGCACCGCGTAGCCAATCAGGAAGCCAACAATTAGCCAGACCTGGGTGCGCCAGCTGGTTTTCAGGAAAATGAAGCTGCACCCCAGAAACACCAGCGCAATGCGCTGCAGCACGCCCATGATGCGCACCACCGAGAAGTCGAACTTTGGGTACAGCGACAGCAGCAGGCCCAGGCCAAACAGCACGGCGGCCCGGCGCAACACGCGCAGCAGCACCGCGGCCTGCGGCCCGCCCTGGCGCTTGGTCCCGTCCAGCGCATACACCAAGCTCACGCCCACGATGAATAGGAAAAACGGAAAAATCAGGTCTGTAGGCGTGCAGCCATTCCATTCGGCGTGCTCCAGCGGCGGGTAGATGTGGCCCCAGTCGCCGGGGTTGTTCACCAGAATCATGGCCATCACGGTGAGGCCCCGGAACACATCGAGACTAATGAGGCGGCCGGGTTGGGAAGCTTCTACCAGCGGCTGCGCACCGGTGGTTTCGAGAGCGGCTTGGGTGACGGCTTGCATGGCGGAGCGGCTGGGTGAGTGGGAGGGAAGTAGAAAATAGATGCTTAAAGTTAAAGCACGTTATACTGATTAAAATATGTCATGCTGAGCGCAGTCGAAGCATCTCTACTGCGAAGAGTAACTAATTACAACTGTGGTAGAGATGCTTCGGCTGCGCGGACGCCAGATGAGCATGACGTTCAGTCAAGCACACTGGCTTCAGAACTAATCACCCCGGAAACGAAATTTTGCCCATGCCCACGGCCGGCACCCGCTGCCGCCCCGCCCCAATGGCCACCGGCTGCCCCGCCACCGCCTCGTTGGCCAGTACGGCAAACAGGATGGCCTCTTTGGCATCGCCGGGCACACCCAGCACACCGGTGCTGGCAAAACGGATACTGGGCAGGTGCCGGGCCAGGGCCGCCATCAGGGCCGGATTGTGGGCGCCGCCGCCGCTGGCGTACACGGCGGTGGGCGCGGGCTGGGTGGGAAAGGCGGCTTGCACGGCCTTTGCTACGCCCACGGCGCTTAGCTCGGCCAGCGTGGCCAGGGTGTCTTCCAACCCGAGTGCGGTGGTGGCGCTGCGCTGCTGCGCGGCAGCCAGATAGGCGGCCCCAAATAGCTCGGGGCCGGTGGTTTTGGGCAGGGGCGCGCCGAAAAACGGATGGTCGAGCAGGGCAGCCAGTAGGCCCGGGTGCACGCGGCCGGCTAGGGCTAGGCGGCCGTCTTCGTCGTAGGCCAGGCCGGGGCGGTGGGCGCGCACGGTGGCATCGAGCAGGGTGTTGCCGGGGCCGGTGTCGGTGCTGAAGGCGGTGCTGGCATCGCCCCCGGTCCGGGGCAGGTAGGTGAAGTTGGCGATGCCGCCGAGGTTCAGGAGTAGCCGCTCCTCGGCGGGGCTGCTCAGGAGCAGGAAATCGCCGTAGGCGGCCAGCGGGGCACCTTCGCCGCCGGCGGCAACGTGCTTTTGGCGGAAGTCGCTGAGCGTGATGATGCCCGTCTCGACGGCGATATGGTCGCCGTCGCCGATTTGCAGGGTGGCGTTAAGGTCGAAATCGGGGCGCTGGTGCTGGTGGCGCGGGGCGTGGTAGATGGTCTGGCCGTGGCTGGCAATGAGGTCGACGGCGGCCGGGTCGATTTGCCACTCGCGCAGGCAATCGAGTGCGGCGCGGGCGTGCAGCTGGCCCAGCCAGGCATTGAGCAGCGTGAGGTATTCCAGATTCACCGTGTCGCGGGCAAATACTTGTCGGATGCGAGCTTTCGTGTCATCATCGTAGGCCACGGTGCGGAAGTACTCCAGCGTGAGGCGCGTGCCCGGGCCGTGGCCATCGAGCCGACACAGCGCCACATCCAGCCCGTCGAGCGAGGTGCCCGACATCAGGCCGATGATGCGGCGGCTGGGCTGGCTGGCGATGCGGTGCAGGCGGGCGAGGTGGGGGTTCATGCGGGGGTGGACTGCGAATCGGACAAACGCAAAAGAACGTCATGCCGAGCGGAGCCGAGGCATCTCGCGTGTGGTAGTAACTCAATCGTTTGGATTACTAATGCGGTAGAGATGCTTCGGCTGCGCTCAGCATGACGTGCTTTTTTCTTCCTTTTTCCTGCCTACTTCTACTCCCTCCCTCAAATCGCCGGGTCGGCGGGGGTGGCGGGGTTGTTCTCGCGCTCCACGCGGGGGTAGGGGTAGAAGTTGCGGTTGCGCTCGGCCCCAGTCGCGCCGGGGCCGGGGCGGCCGAAGCGGCGGCTGTCGGCCAGGCGAAAGCCCTGGAAGGCCAGCTCGATGTTGCGGTTGCGCAGAATATCGGTGAGGATGTCGGTGGCCGTCACGGGGCCGGCATAGGGCAGCAGGGCCGCGCCGGGCGGGGCCGTGGGCAGGCCGGTGGTGGGGTTGGTGGTGGCGGTGGCCGCGCTGGTGCGCACTTTGTTCAGCTCGCTCACGGCATTGACCAGGTCGCCTTTGCGGGCAAAGGCCTCGGCCCGAATCAGCAGCATTTCGCCCGGCACGTACACCGGAATGGGCGCGCCATTGGCCGTGTAAAAGCCCGTGCCCAGGTTTTGGGAAACGGTAGGCGGCGGACTGATGCGTACCAGGAAGGGCAGGCGGCGGTCGCCCGCCTCGGGGGCGAGGGCCCCGGTCAGGCCCAGGCTGGTGGTGGCGGGCTCGAACAGGTTCTTGTTGCCAAACGAGGCTTCGAACAGCGGGTTGCGGGCGTTGTCGTCGTAGTTGAACACCGAACGCCGGCTAAGGTCCACGCGGCCGGCGGCGGCCAGGGCCTTGTCGAAGTCGCCCAGCTCCAGGTTGTAGCGGGCAATGAGGGCCTGCACGGTGTTGGCCAGGTCGAGGCCGCCCACAATCTTGCCGTTGAAATCGGCCGACACCGGCGCGGCGGCCAACTGGGTGGCGGCGGTTTCGAGCTGGGCCACGGCGCTGCGTAGGGCTGCCGCGCGGTCCACAAACGGCGCGTTGGTTTGCACGGCCAAAGGCAGCTGCTCGAAGTACTGGGCCTGGGTGCCCAGGGCCAGCGCCCGGAAGATGCTGGCGTAGGCCACAATGCCGCTGCGGGTGCCCGCCTCGGGCACGATGGCGGCGTTCTGCAGAATGAGGTCGGCGTTGGCCTTCACCAGCTGGCAGCCCGTCCAGAGGTTGCGCACCACGCCGTTGTTGTTCACGAGGTTGGAGCCGCCCTGGCCCACGTTGAATTCCTCGATTTGGCCCACGTTGAGCACCCGCAGCTCGCCGGTGGTCAGGCCGCTGGCCGCCACCGTGTTGTAGAGCACGCTGAGCAAGCCCCCCGCGCTGTAACGAAACTGCAGGCCGTTGCACAGGGCAATCAGGCCGTCGGGGGTGCTCACGGCCTGCTGCTGGCTGGCCGTGCTCGGGTTCAGGTATTCTTTGTTGCAGCTGCCGAGCACCAGCGTGGCCAGCAGGGCAGTCAGGGAAACTATTTTTTTCATGGGGGTGAAGTCTGGAAGTGGGAGGTAGCGCGGACTTTCAGTCCGCGTCAGAACGGCTCAGGCGCGGACTAAAAGTCCGCGCTACACCTAGAATGTGGCCGAGAGCTTCACCTGGTAGGTGCGCGGCACGGGCACGTTGCCAAAGTCGATGGCCCGCAGCAAATCGGAGGCCCCGCCGGCGCTGGTTTCGGGGTCGAAGCCGTTGTATTTGTCCCACGAGTAGAGGTTGCGGCCCACCAGCGTCAGGTTCAGGGCGCTGATGAACTTGCTGAACGTGGGCAGGGTGTAATTCAGGGCCGCCTCGCGCAGCTTCACGAACGAGCCGTCGTCGATGCGAAATTCCTGGGTATTGTAGATGGCGTAGATGGAGCCGCGGGGAATTTCGCCGCGCAGCTCCTGCTCGGCCAGGTTGCCCAGGCCCACGCCCTGGCGGGTGCGCTTGTCGGCGTTGAATACGCTGTTGCCCTGCACGGCGTCGAGCAGCGCGTGCACCGACAGCTTTTTGTAGGTGAGGGTGGTGTTGAAGGAGCCCGTCCACTTCGGGTTGGGGTTGCCGATGACCACGTTGGCCACCGCCGACCCGGAGCCGTAGAGCGGCTGGCCGTCGGCACCGTTGCGGGCGGGCGTGTAGAGCGTCGAGCCCACCGCCTGGCCCACGGTGCGCTCGTCCTGCCCAAAGCCCTGGGGCGTGAGCAGCAGCGAGCCGTCGGGGTTGCGGGCGTAGGCCGAACCGTAGAACACGCCCGCCGGCTGGCCTTCCAGCAGGTACACCGGCGCGCCGGCCGCGTTGTCAATCGAGATGGCTTGCAGGCTGCCGGGCGTGCCGGGCAGGGTGAGCACCTTGTTGCGGTTACGCGAGTAGATGAACGACACGTCCCAGCTGAAGTCGCTCGTTTTTACGGGCGTGCCGCCCAGGGCCAGCTCCAGGCCCCGGTTTTCCATCGAGCCCACGTTGTTCACGATGGTGGTACCGCCGGTGGAGGGCGCGATGTTGCGGCGCACCACCAGGTCGGTGATTTCCTGGTAATAAGCCGTGATGCCCAGCGTCACGCGGTCGCGCAGGAAAGCCAGGTCGGCCCCGCCTTCCAGCTCGGCCATGCGCTCGGGCTTCACGGCGGGGTTGGCAAACTGGGTGCCCGGCGTGAAGGTGGTTTTGCCCACGTAGGCCACCGGCCGGAACTGGTAGAACCGGTCGTAGGAGCCGATGCCCGTTAGGTTGCCGGCCTCGCCGTAGCTGGCGCGCAGCTTCAGGCTATTAAAGGCGTTGGCGTAGGCACCGTTCTGCCAGAAGCCCAGGTCCGAGACCACCAGCGAGCCACTGATTTTGGGGTACACCTGGCTGGTTTGCTCGGCCGAGAACTTCGACGACTGGTCGCGCCGCACCGCCCCCGTGAGGAAGGCCAGGTTACGGAAGCCGATGGTGGCCTGCCCGTAGTAGCCGCTCAGGCTGTAGCGGTCGAGGTCGTAGGCGGCCGTGACGGTGGTGCTCGTTGCGCCCGACACCGTAGTGATGGACGGGGCCAGGTTCTGGCCCTGCTGCGTGCTAAAGTCCTGCTGCCCGTACTGGTAGCTGTAGCCGGCGCGCAGGTTCAGTTTCAGGTTTTCGCTAAAGGCGTACTCGTAGCCCGCGTTCACGTCGGAGTTCAGCTGCAGCACGGCGTTATTGCCGTTGGCGGCGTAGCCGAAGGGGTAGCGGGCGAGGGGCAGGTTGGCCACGGCCTGGTAGGGGTAGGGGCGGATGTAGCTCTGCCCCACCTGCCCGTAGGCATCCACGCCCAGCACGTAATCCAGCGAAAAGCCCTTGAACGGCGTCAGGTTCAGCTGCACGTCGCTCACGGTGCGGTTGATGGCCTGCGTGAACTTCATGTCCTCGATGGTGGAGAGCGGGTTCACGCGGCTGGGCTCCACGGCCAGCAGGTTGCCCAGCGGGTCGCGCTGGTTGATGTCGTAGATGTTGTTGGTGATGTTGACCGAGTTAATCGGGCTGTAGAACACGTTGCCGTTGGCCTTCTCGTTGGCAAAGCTGTTGATGTAGCTCAGACCCGCCGACACCTTGGCCCAGTCGCTCAGGCGCTGGTCGACCCGCGCCCGCAGGTTGTAGCGCGTGAAATCGGTGCCCTTGACGATGCCTTCGTTCTTCAAGTAGTTGGCCGACACGTAGTACTGCGTGCGTTCCGAGCCACCGGCCACCGACACGGCATTATCCGTGCCGTAGCTGCGCCGAAAAATCTCGTCGAAGTAGTTGTAGCGCGTCACGTCCACGAGGTTGGTGGCCAGCTGCGCCGTGCCCCCGGCGCGGTTGATGCCCGTGGTGGTGGTGCCGGGGTTGGCCGTAATCTGGGCCGCGGTGGGGGCCCCGATGGTGTAGAGCCGCAGCCCGGCAAAGCCAAACTGCTTGCCGTAGGTATTCACCGGCACCGATTTGCGCAGCTCGTTCACGCTGAAGCTGGTGGACACCGACACCCGCGCCGCGCCGCTCTGCCCGCGCTTGGTGGTGATGAGCACCACGCCGTTGGCCGCCCGCGAGCCGTACTGGGCCGCCGCCGCCGCCCCGTTGATGATGTTGAGGCTCTCGATGTCGTTGGGGTTGAGGTCGGCCAGGCGGTTCTGGCCGGGGTTGGCCACGCCAATGTCGTTGCTCAGGGCCAGCTGCGACACGTTGGTGCTCAGGTTGCTCACAATCACGCCGTCAATCACGTATAGCGGGTCGGAAGGCCCGCTGAGCGACTTCACGCCCCGCAGCCGCACCGAGAGCGAGCCGGCCGGGTCGCCCGAGTTCTGGGTAATCTGCGCGCCGGGCACCTTGCCTTGCAGCGAGTTCAGCACCCCGCCCGAGCCGCTCTGCGTTAGCTCTTCGCCTTTAACGGTGCTGATGGCGTTGCCCAGCTCCCGCTTGGGCGCGCTGACGGTGGAGCCCACCACCACCACTTCGTCTAGCTTTTGCTGGGCCTCGCTCAGGGAGAAATCGGTGGTTATGGTTTCGGTCGCGCCCAAAGTCAGCGTCCGCGTCACGGCCGCGTAGCCAATCAGCGATACGGTGAGGGTGTGGGGGCCGGATACTACCGTTACGGGGAACGAGTAACGGCCGTCGGCATCGGTCGAAGACCCGGCATTGGTGCCGTTCAGCAGCACCGTGGTGCCGGGCAGTGCTTGTCCACCCGCGTCGGTCACGCGGCCTTGCAGCGTGTAGCGCTGGCCGCCGGTTTGGGCACCGGCCGGCAGCGCCAGCAGCAGCGCCAGCAGCAACCCGGCCAGGGGCCGGAGCAACTGCTTCAAACAGTAAGAGTTTGGCATACAGAAAAGGAATTTGGTGGGAAAAAGAGTTGGCGAAAGGTCAGGTTCAGGAATTTAATACAATATATAATTAATATCATACTTTAGTGAATCTGGTACGCCCGATTGCGGCGGTGCTACTGCTGTCAATTAGAATTCCCAGCGCACAAAGGCCTCAATACCTTCGTATTCGGGCAGGCCCAACTGGTCGTAGAGCTTGGCCGTGGTGCGGTTGCGGGCCTCGCTGCGCTGCCAGAACTCGCGCTGGTCGGCCCCGGGGAATAGCGGCCGGTCCTTCTGGCTCTGGTGCTTGAAAATGGCGCGGCGCTTGCGCGTGAGCTCCGAGGGCGAGAGCGGCACGGCCATTTCAATCTGGTCGATGTCCCATTCCTGCCAGGCCCCGCGGTAGAGCCACACCCAGCAGTCGTCGAGCCAGGGCGTACCGGAGGCTTGCAGCTGGTGAATGCTCTGAAAAATGGCCGCCAGGCACACGCGGTGGGTACCGTGCGGGTCGCTCAGGTCGCCGGCCGCGTAAATCTGCTGGGGCTGAATGCGGTTCAGCAGCTCCATGGTGAGGCGGATGTCCTCGTCGCCGAGGGGCTTTTTGCGCACCCGGCCGGTTTCGTAAAAGGGCAGGTCCAGGAAGTGCACATTGGCGTCGGGAATGCCGGCCAGGCGGCAGGCACTCTTGGCCTCGCCGCGCCGAATGAGGCCCTTTATCTGCTGCACTTCCTCGGAGTCGACCTGGCCGGGCGGCTTGTTCTTGAGGAAATCGGCCACGCGGTGGTAGAGGTTGTCGGCCGGCGCGTCGGTGGGCAAGTGGAACGCTTCATCGTAGTCGGCCACGAAATCGGCGAAGCGAATGGCCTCGTCGTCAAACACGGCGATGTTGCCCGACGTCTGGTACGCCACGTGCACCTCGTGGCCCTGGTCGACTAATCGCAGCAGGGTGCCGCCCATCGAAATCACGTCGTCGTCGGGATGAGGGCTGAAGATGAGCACGCGCTTGGGAAACGGTGCGGCGCGCTCCGGCCGGTGGGTGTCGTCGGCGTTGGGCTTGCCGCCGGGCCAGCCGGTGATGGTGTGCTGAAGCTCGTTGAAAATGCGAATGTTGATGTCATAGGCCGGGCCGGACTGGGCCAGCAGCTCCGAGAGGCCGTTTTCGTTGTAGTCTTCCTCGGTGAGCTTGAGAATGGGCTTGGTCACGGTGCGGGCCAGCCCGGTGATGGCCTTGCGCACCAGCGCTTCGTTGTGCCAGTCGCAGGGCAAGCCCAGCAGCCAGGGCGTTTTGCGGGGCGTGAGCTCGGCCCCGGCGGCCTCGTCGAGCACCACCTGCACGGCGGGGTGGCGCTGGAGGTAAGTGGCCGGCACGGAGTCGGTTACGTCGCCTTCCACCATGCGTTTCACCACGGCCGCCTTGCCTTCGCCCCAGGCCAGGAGCACAATCTGGCGGGCTTCGAGGATGGTGCCCACGCCCATGGTCAGGGCGCGGCGCGGCACGTTTTCCTCGCCGTAAAAGTCGGAAGCCGCGTCGGTGCGCGTGACGTGGTCCAGGGTAATCATCCGGGTGCGGGAGGCGGGGCCGGAGCCAGGCTCGTTGAAGCCAATGTGGCCGGTGCGCCCAATGCCCAGCAGCTGCAAATCAATCCCGCCGGCTTCCTGAATCTGCACCTCGTAGCGCTGGCAGAACGCGGCCACCTGGGCGGGCGGCACCGCGCCATCGGGGATGTGGACGTGCTCGGGCCGGATGTCGACGTGGTCGAATAAATACTCCCGCATGAAGCGCACATAGCTCTGCAACGAGCCGGGGGCCATGGGATAATACTCGTCCAGGTTGAAGCTGATGACGTTCTGGAAGCTTAGGCCATCCTCGCGGTGCAGGCGCACCAGCTCCTCATACACGCGGGTGGGGGATGAGCCCGTGGCCAGGCCCAGCACGCACATGCGCCCCTCGGCGGCCCGCGTGCGGATGAGGTCGGCAATCTGGGCGGCCACAGCCGCGGAGGCCAGCTCCGAATCGGCGTAGATGCTGACGGGCAGGTGCGCGCCCGCCGTAGCGGACAGGTTGGCGAGGGCGGAAACCATAAAGCAGGGCGAAAAAAAGGGTGGAATGGCCGCGGTAAATAGGCAAAACTCCGGGGCTAATCGAAATGCACTACCAAGATGCATCCGAATTTTAATTCATTAAAATATGAATTAATTTGATTATGACCATGGATGAAAAGCTGGGACTTCCGCAAACGTTTGGGTGAATATTGCTTGGATATTTTGCACATTTGGCCCCTCCTTTTCTCAAGTGCCCGGCTGGGCTGGGCGTGGCGGCCGACAATACTTGCTCCTCATTCATTCCTCCACCAAATCCCTTTCCTCATGAAAAAACCCTACTGGCTGTTCCTGCTGACGCTGGGCCTGGTGCCGGCCGCTCCCGGCCACGCCCAAACGCCCCGCCCGCCGGCCCTCGCAACGCCGGCTCGCACCGTGACGGGCATCGTCACGTCCGGCACCGACCAAAGCCCCCTGCCCGGCGTGACGGTGCTCGTGAAGGGCACCACCGATGGCAGCACCACCGGGGCCGACGGCCGCTTCTCGCTCTCGGCCGCGCCGGGCGCGGTGCTGGTGTTCAGCTTCATTGGCTACTCGTCGCAGGAGCGCACCGTGGGCGACGGGGCCGTGGACGTGGCCCTAAAGGAAAGCACTACCGGCCTCGACGAGGTGGTGGTGACGGCCTACAACATTGCCCAGGAAAAGCGCACGCTCGTGACGGCCGTGCAGGAAGTGAAGGGCAAAGACCTCATCGACTCGCGGCAGACCAACGTGGTGAACGCGCTGCAAGGCAAGGTGGCCGGGGTAAACATTACCTCGTCGGGCGGCTCGCCGGGCGAGGGCGCGGCCATTGTTATCCGGGGCGGCACGTCGCTCGATGGCAACAACCAGCCGCTGTTCGTCATCGACGGGATGATAATGGACAACAGCTCGTTTCAGGAAAGCACGGCCCCCGGCGGCGGCTCGGCGTTCAACGGCCTGCTGGGCCGCTCGGTGGGCGCTTCCAACCGCGCCGGCGACCTCAACCCCGAGGACATTGCCAGCATTACGGTGCTGAAGGGCCCGGCGGCGGCGGCCCTCTACGGCTTGCGGGCGGCGGGCGGCGCGGTGGTCATCACCACCAAAAAAGGCACGGCCGGGCGCACCACGCTCAACTTCCGCAGCCAGGTATCGGTGGACGAAGTGAACCGCCTGCCCAAAATGCAGGACCAGTACGGCCAGGGTTCCAACGGTATTTTCGACGGCACCACGCGGGTGTCGTTTGGGCCGCACTTTGGGCCCGGGCAGCCGGTGTACGACAACCTGGGTAACTTTTACCGGAAGGGCTACGCCTACCAAAACTTCCTGAACATGTCGGGCGGCTCGGACAAGGCCACGTTTTTTGTGTCGGCCTCCAACTTGCAGCAGTCCGGCGTGACGCCCCAGAGTAAGTACGACAAAAGCACGGTGCGCCTTTCGGGCACGGCCGAAATCTCGCCCAAGCTCAGCGTGAGCGGCTCGGCCCAGTACCTGACCTCGGGCGGGGAGCGGCCCATTCAGGGGCCGGGCCTATTTGGCTCGTCGGGCGGCTACCTGCTGAGCTTGCTGAACTGGCCGCGCGGCGACGATACGCGCAACTACCTCAACCCCGATGGCACCCGCCGCCGCCTGCTGGCCCTGGGCAACGGCACCGACACCGACGCCGACAACCCCTACTTCACGGTGGAGCGCAACCCGCAGACCGACCGCACCAACCGCTTCCTGGGCAACATTCAGCTCAGCTTCAAAGCGTTTGACTGGCTGACGCTAAGCCACAACATCGGCACCGATATCTACACCTCGCGCACCACGTCGGTGCGGGCTGTGGGCACCTCGCAGGTGGGCAACCAGAACGGCGGCATCGCCGAAACCGTGGACCAGTTCCGCTCCATTACGGCCACCACGCTGGCCACGTTTGCGCATGATTTCGGCCCCAACGTCGGCGGCTCGTTTATTTTGGGCAACACCATTGAGGAAGGCAAGGACCAGGCGGTGGACTACATCGGCCTGATTTTCCAGAACCCGAACTTCGTGGGCATCAACAACACGGTGAACCGCGGGGCCTTGCAGCGCGACAACACGCGCCGCGTTATCGGCAACTTCGCGCAGCTGAACGCCACGCTGTACAACCAGGTATTTGTGCAGCTGCAGGCCCGTTACGACCAGTCGTCGACCCTGCCGCGGCCCGCCCAGAACAAGGTGTACGGCAAGGGTTTCCTCTACGGCTCGGCCGGCCTGGGCTACGAGTTCACCAAGGCCCTGGGCCTGGACCAGAGCAACATCCTGAACTACGGCAAGCTGCGCGGTTCCATTGCCGAGGTGGGCAAGGACACGAACCCCTACCGCGTAGAGTCGGCCCTGACGCAGAACACCTACATCGGCGGCGGTTTCCGCAACGACTTCTTCGGCTCGAACCCCAACCTCAAGCCCGAGCGCACCCGCACCTACGAGGGCGGCGTGCAGCTCCAGTTCCTCAAAAACCGGCTGGGCCTGGACCTCAACTATTACTACTCGCGCACCACCGACCAGATTATCGCGCCCCGCGTGAGCCAGTCGGCCGGCTTCATTCTGCAGTACATCAACGGCGGCATCGTGACCAACGAGGGCCAGGAAATTTCGCTCACTGGCTCGCCCGTGAAGGGCAAAAACTTCTCCTGGGACATCATTGCCAACTTCTACCACAACACCAACCGCGTGGTGGAGCTGCCCAGTCCGCTCACGGTGGTGTTCCAGTCCGATGCCTTTATCACGGACGTGCACGAGGGCGGGGCTTTTCCCGGCCGCTCCATTTCGGGCGTGGGAGCCACGGATTTTGTGCGCGTCACCGATGCCAATAGCCCCGAGTATGGCAAAGTCGTCATCGGCCCCACGGGCTACCCGAGCGTGAATACTAACCTGCTCTACGCCGGCAACCGGGCCCCGCGCTTCACCACCCAGCTCACCAACACGTTTACCTACAAAGGCTTGGCGCTAACGTCGCTGCTCGACTTCCGGGTGGGCGGCGCGGTTATTAATGGCAACGACTGGTACCAGACCGGCGTGGGCACCTCCACCCGCACCGCCGACCGCTACAAGCAGGTGGTGTTCGACGGCGTGGTGCGCAACGCGGACGGCACCTACGCCCCCAACACCCGTTCGGTGGAGCTGAACCAGACCTACTACACCACCATTCTGGGCCGCGTGGGGACGGCTTTCATTGAGGACGGCTCGTGGGCCCGCCTGCGCTACCTGACCCTGAGCTACGCCGTGCCCGCCAGCCTGCTGAGCCCCACCAAGTTCATCAAGGGCGTGGAGCTGAGCGTGACCGGCCGCAACCTGGTGCTGCTGACCAACTACAGCGGGGCCGACCCCGAAACGGCCGCGGCCGGCGCGGGCGTGCGCGGCGGCGGCTCCAACGGCTTCGACTACGGCAACGTGCCCGCCACCCGCGGCGTGGACATGGCCGTGCGGGTCAATTTTTAATCCTCGTCAGCAAATAAAAAGCACGTCATGCTGAGCGGAGCCGAAGCATCTCTCCCGCTTCGTTGAATCGATTGAATTACTACTGCGGTAGAGATGCTTCGACTCCGCTCAGCATGACGGCCTCACGATTAACTACTCATCTAATGAAACGATATATCCTTGGCCTAAGCTTGCTAAGCCTCCCGGCCCTCACCGCGTGCGAGAAATTTCTCGACGTGAACAACAACCCCAACAACCCCGTCGTCTCCACGTCTAACTTCCTACTGCCGGGCATTATTTCCAATGGCATTCAGACGCAGATGTTCACGGCGCTGCGCACGCCCTTCATCACGCAGTATGCGGTGAGCCGCACGGCCAACAGCGGCGGCAACGACCAGTATTTCCTGACCAATGCCAACAGCACCAATACGTTCAACTTCTCTTACTTCCAGTCGGGTGGCAACATTCCGCCCATGGTGAAGGCGGCGCAGGAAGAGGGCTCGCCCTACTACGTGGGGGCCGGTAAGATTATGCAGGCCGTGATTCTGGCCCACGCCACCGACATGCTGGGCAACATTCCGTACTCGGAAGCCTACCAGGGCGGGGCCAACTTCACGCCCAAGTACGACCCGCAGCAGCAGATTTACGGCGTCATCAACCAGCTCTGCGACGAGGGAATAGTGGAAATGCTGAAGCCCGCCAGCGCCGAGTTTCGGCCCTTCTATAGCACCTTGCCCAGCGAAAGTGGCGATATTCTCTACAAGGGCGACGTGGTGAAGTGGCAGCGCCTGGCCTACGCCCTGAAGGCCCGCCAGGCCCAGCACCTCACCAAAAAAAGCAGCTACGACCCCAACGCCGTGCTGGCGCTGTGCGACAATGCCTTCAAAACGTCGGCCGACGATGCGCAGCTGCAGTATCAGGTGGCGGTGTCGCCGCTTGTCAATACCACCAACATCTTCGGCCCCACGCGGACCAACTTCGGGGCGGCCACGTTCTCGCTCAACATCATCAAGTACCTCAACGGCACTACCTTTCCTGGGGTGATTGACCCGCGCTTTGGGGTAATGGTGCCGACTTACAGCACCGGTGCGGTTCCCGGTGCGGGTACGTCCGCCGGCACCAACGTCATCCCCGGCACGACAGCCCCCGGTATTACCGACTTCTACGCCAGCTGGTACGCCCGCGACCTGGGCTACTTCGATGTCATCACCTACCACGAGCTCAAGTTTATTGAGGCCGAAGCCGCCTTTCGGGCCGGCAACAGCGCCCGCGCCCTGCTGGCACTGAAGGAAGGCATTCGGGCGCACATCAAAAAGATGAGCACCGGCGGCACGTTCTCGCCGCCGAGCGTCACATTCCCGGCCATCACCGATGCCCAGATTCTGGCCTACGTGAACAGCGCCGCCGTGCCCCAAACCGCCGCCGACGTCACGCTGAAATCCATCATGGAGCAGAAGTACATTGCCATGTTCCTTAATCCGGATTCGTGGTCGGACCTGCGCCGCCTGGACTTCGACCCCGCCATCTACGTCAACTTCCAGTACCCCGTGTACACGGGTGGCGGCACCGGCCCGCTGCTGGGCAAGTACCCGCGCCGCCTGCTGCCCGGGGCCACCGAAGTCACGGTGAACCCCACCGCCGTGGCCAGCCTCTACGCCGAAGCCGGGGCCACCTCGGACCAGGACTACATCACCAAGCCGCTGTGGTTTGACCAAAAGTGATGTGATGTAGAGAAGCGACCCTTCGCGTCTCGGTGTTGAACAATGCGTGAACGGCGCGCACGCGGAGACGCGAAAGGTCGCGCCTCTACACATCACATCCCGCGGTTTTCCCACTCCCATCCAATCCGACTTTATTTATGAAATCACTCCTAACTGCCCGCGCTCTTCTGGGCGGACTGCTGTCCCTGACGCTACTGGCCACGGGCTGCAAGAAAGAGCTCGACGACTACTACACCGAGCAGGGGCCGCAATACCCTACGCTGCTGACCACCAACTCGCTGGGTACGGCCACCAAGTACGCCACCGGCGAAACCGTGACCTTCGAGCTGCAATTTGCTCAGCAGTCGAGTCCGATTAAGCAGGTTGTTATTCTGCAAAAAGTGGAGCCGGCCCGCGACACCGCCATTGTGCAAACCCTGCCGTACGCCCCCGCTTTTTCCAGGCGCAAAAACCTGGATACGCTGCTGGTAACCTACGTAGTACCGGCCGGAACCAACAAGGCCCTGGTGCGCGTGGATGCCCGCGTAGACAGCAACAACGGCCAGACGAAAACCCGAAGCTTCTACTTCCGCCTCGCCGAAGCCACGCCCACCATCGACGTGAATTCCGGGCCCACCAACGTGACGCTGCCCACGGCCACCGCCGCGCCCGCCCCCGGCGACATCGTCCGCTACAACGTGACCCTGAACCGTGGCGGCATCACCTCCGCGCCGGTGCCTCCATCCACCACGGCTGTGCCCGCCGGCATCCTCTATAAGGACATCGATAGTTTGGTGGTGTATGCTAAAGTGGGCACCGCTGCCGAGCGCCGCGTGGTCCGCCTAAAGCCCACTGCCAGCGGGGCCGAGCTGACCCAGAACGTGGATATTCCGCTGCCCGCGGGCAGTGCGGGCCAGCCGGTGGTGTTTCGGTTTGAGGTGAAGGTGCGCACACCGGCGCGCACGGCCTCGGCCACGGTGCCGGCCATTACGCCGGTGGCGGCCACGCCCTTTAGCGCCACCGTGCGCACGGCCACCCTCACCTACACCGGCACCACCGGCGGCGACCTGGCGGCTTACGACCTCACTACGTTCCTGCTCGTGCCCGCCGCCGGAGTCCTCACCAGCAAGGACCTGACCATCAGCAGCACGGCCACCAACGCCGTGCAGTTCAAAACCCTGAGCACCGGCACCCGGCTGGTGCGCTCCACTACGGCGGTGTACACGGCCGCCACGCTCAGCAGCGCCCGCCAGGCCTATAACGCTGCCGCTGCCACCGCCCAGGTCACAACACTGGACAATATCGTAGTGGGCGACGTCATCATTGCCAAACTGCGCGGGCTGGACCAGTACGCCGTGGTCCAGGTAACGGGCATCAACCGCACCTCGGCAACGGATGTGGCGGTGAGCTTGAACATCAAGGCGCTCTAGCCTGGCCCGCCAAGCCAGCTGTTGCGAAAAGAGGCCATTCCCACGCGGGGATGGCCTCTTGGCGTTTGGGGGAGCGGGCTACGGGTGCTGCATTTTGTTCACCTCGGTCAGCGTGAGCGGGCGGTAGGGGATGCCCAGGCGTTGCGCGTTTTCCTCCACGGTTTGGTCGAATCCGGCTGCGCGTCGTCGGGCGTTCACGCCGGCCGCGTCCTTAATGGGCCAGATGACCTTGACGGACTGCGGCTGGCCGGTAGCCGGGTTCGGTACCGTGAAAAAGCGTCCCTGGGTACCGTACACCTGCTCTTTGCCCTCGTACATGAGCTGGCGGTCCAACATCATGGCGTAGAGGCGGAAAGGCAATTCGCCGGTTTCGGCGGCCCGTTTCACCAGCGGCAGGTAGCGCGGAATGGCGTTGGAGTGCTGGATGACGTAGAACGCCGCCTCGTTGGCAGGCGCGCCCACCAGCGCCTTGCCGGGGTAGCCGTGCTGCCGGATAATGCCGGCCACGCGCCGCATGTTGCTGGAGTCAGCGGCCAGCATTTGGCCAATGAGGTAGCCGCTGAGTTCGGGGCCGGTTTTGCCCAGTTGCCGCGCCACCGAATCAACCCCGCGGGGGGTGGAGGCGGCGCCCATGAGTTCCCGGTAATGCTGGTCGAGCACGTAGATGCTGTCCAATTCGTGCTTGAGGGCGGCATTTGCACGGGGCTGGGCCGTGGCGGCCGTGGCGGCCAGGGCAAAGAGAAAGACGACGAGGAAACGGCTCATGGCGAAGAAGGAAAGAATAAATTCGGTTCGATGAAGTTTCGCGCAGCGTCGTGCCGTGGTTAAAACGCCTTGTTTCGCAAGGCTATTGTGCCAGGAAAAAGCTGCGCGGTGCCATTGGAAAACTGCCGGAATCAATGGCCAAATAGCCGCACAAAGAAGCCGCGTTTCTTGACCTTCTCCTTGATTTTGACTTTGGTAAACGGCACCGCTTTGTCGGGGCTCTCGGCCGTGGGGAGCGTGAAGCGGGGGTTGGGCTGGGGCCGGCTGGTGGGGGCCGGCCGGGTGGCTACGGTGGGCGCGGCCGGGCGGGCAGTACCGGCCGGGGCCTGGCCCAGGGCCAATTCGGGCCCTTGCTGGCCTTGGCTGATGACGCGCATGGGCCGGCTTTCGTTGTGCAGGCGGTCTACGGCCGTCACGTAGTAGGCGTAGGCCTGGCCGGGTACGGCCGTGGTGTCGACATAGGTGGCGGGAAAGCCGGGCGCGGGCCTCGGCAGGGCCAGGATGCGGCGCGGGTCGTTGGGCGAGGACGGCTCGTTGGCCGCGAAGCGGTAGAGGACGTAGTAGGTGGCCAGGTCGCCATCGGCCGCCGCCGTACCCGACTGCCAGCTCAGCGTGACGTTGTGGCTGAGGCGGCGCAGCGTGAGGTTGGCCACGGGCAGGGGCGGGGTGGCATCTTTCCAGGGCATGGCCGGCACCAGGGCGGGGTAGCGGAACAGGTTGAGGCGCAGGGTGTCGGTGGTGCGCAGCGGGTTGCCGAGCAACGACTTGGCCGAGAAAAATACGCTGCCGCTGGCCTCGCCGTCGTAGCTGCGGTTGAGGCGGATTTGGCGGGGCAGCTCGCGCGGGTTGCGCCAGGTGGTGTCGGAGCGGGTGCTTTCCAGCATCCGGTAGGTGCCGTGGCCGATGTAGAGGTGGCGGTCGAAGTGGTTGCGGGTCCACCATTCCAGCAGAATGGGGTAGGGCACGAGGCGGAAAGTGGTGCTCCAGTACAGCTGCGGCACGATGTAGTCAATCCAGCCCTTTTCCAGCCACAGCCGCGAGTCGGCGTACAAATTCGAGTAGGAAGGCTGCCCGGCGCGGGTGTCGGAGCCCAGCGGGTCCGCCGATTTATTCATCCAGACGCCGAAGGGCGAGATGCCAAATTTCACCCAGCGCTTCGTGATTTGGATGCTGTCGTGCAGGTCGCGGATGAGCACGTTCACGTTGTTGCGCCGCCAGTCG
>JBBQSQ010000037.1:0-28035 GCA_038213745.1 Cytophagales bacterium | reverse complement strand
TGCGCGGCGGCGTAGCCCTGGCGGGCCAGCCAGGCGGCTACGGGCTGCGCACCGGCACCCACCGTCACGTAGCAAAAATCCAGCACCGACTTGCGGGCCGGCGGCTCGGGATGGTTGATTTTCTTGTTCAGGCCCCGGGCTTTGCGAATTTGCGCCACCGCGTATTCGGCGAAACTCTGGCGGCATAATTTCGAGAGAAAATCCTCCGCTTTAAACTGCTCGAAAAGTGGATGTTTATAAATAACGCAATTATCAGGCGTGCCTAATAACTCCAATACGGTAGGGTTATTTTTCAGCAATAATTCCACGAAGCGACGTAATTCATAGAACACTTCATCGTTGGTTTCATTGGCAATCTGCGGAATGTATTCCAGGCCGAAGAACTGGTCTTCGGGCAGGATAAATACGCCTTTGAGGTCGGTATCGGAGTGCGGCAGGTTGGTACCGTAGGCGCGGCTGCCGCTGATGGCTTCGAAGAGAATTAAATGCTGGCGGCGCAGGTCGGCAATGGTCATGCACGAAAGTAGCGCGGACTTTTAGTCCGCGGGTTGATATCCAGCTGCAAGCGCTAAACAATTTTTAGCGGTGGTCTGCAATGGAATGTTGCCCGGTTGAAGAAAACGCGCGGACTAAAAGTCCGCGCTACGCCTCGCTTAGCAGCGCCTGAAACAAGGTATCCAGCTCGGTCGTCGCGCCACCCGTTCGCACCAACGGCAGCCCCTCCCGGGCCGCCTGCCCAGCCGCAAATTCCGACTCCAGAAAGGCCACCAATTCGGCGGGACGGGGCACGGTCGTTTTCTCATTCGCCGAGGCTTTGGTGGCCAGCAGCCCCGATACGACCGGTTCCAGGGCGACGGGCAGCAGCGCCCGGAGCGGGGCAAACTCCATGGGCGGCAGCGTGTGCCGTTCTCGAATCCAGCGGGCGGCCAGGGCCGAGCGCAAGGCGTAGAACAGGCGTTTTAGGCGGACTTCCGGACCGGTCAGGTCGTCGGCTACGCCGCGGCGCAGCTGGCCGAGGTAGTGGTGCAGGCAAGCTTTTGGGTTGAAGGCGGCCGGCATGAGCGGGGCCAGCCGTGCCCGAAAATCCAGCGCTTCATGGTAGCGCACCGGCGATTGCAGCCACTCGAATACCGAAGCGTTGGAAGCGCGCAGCAGGCGCAGGGCCTTGCGCAGCTCCCAGCCCGCCAGGTCCAGCTCATCATCGACGGGAAAATCCAGGGTGTCACGGCCTTCGTCGAGCGTGAGGTACCAGGCCGGCGGGTGGCAATAGATGAAGCGCACGTCGTAGTCCGAATCGGGCGAAGGAAAGCCCCAGGCCCGGCTACCCGACTCGCAGGCGTAAAGAATGCGGATGCCGTGGGTGGCTTCGAGCTGGCGTAGGGCGGTTTGGATGCGGGGGAGCATGATGTTCAGGAGGAAGAACCACGAAAGTAGCAGGAGCCGCCGCAGGACGCTACTTTAGCGGCTCACTGCTTGCGCCCCGGCAGCCGGCAGCCGCCCATTCCCCATGCACAAACAACGACTCGAAGCTTTCAGCGATGGCGTGCTGGCCATCATCCTCACCATCATGGTGCTGGAAATTAAAGTACCGCACGGAGCCAACTTTGCGGCCCTGCGCCCGCTACTGCCCGTGGTGCTCAGCTACGTGCTGAGCTTCATTTACATCGGCATCTACTGGAATAATCACCACATGATGCTGGCCAGCGCAAGCAAAGTATCCGGCGCGGTGCTGTGGGCGAATTTGCACCTGCTGTTCTGGCTGTCGCTGGTACCGTTCGCTACGGGTTGGATGGGCGAAAACCACTTCGCCAAACCCGCCATGGTGCTCTACGGCGTGATATTGCTGATGGCGGGCGTAGCCTACTGGATTTTGCAGAGCCGCATTATTGCGCTCGAAGGCCCGGATTCGACGCTGGCCCGCGCCGTCGGGCGCGACTTTAAGGGCCTCTCGTCGCCCCCGCTCTACGTGATGGGCATCGCGGCCAGCTTCTGGCAGCCGTGGGTGGCGGGCAGCATCTACGTGGCCGTGGCGCTGATGTGGCTCATCCCCGACCGGCGCATTGAGCGCACCCTGGCCGGGAATACCTGAACGATTACAGAAGCGCGCATTTGGTTGGCGGCCTCGTGCTGATGCGCAGTTATTTAGAGCCCCGAATAATCCGTCGGTCGCAGGAAGGTGATGTCAATATGGGACACGTTGTGCTGATACTCGGGCAGCGCAGAAAGTCTTTTCCATTCGGGGTCGCTACCGAAGGCTTTCCAGTGCGCTTCCCGCGCCGCCATATTGGTGAAGGAAGTCAGGTACATGAGGTTGGGCATTTTCGCGCCGAAAACTACTTCGCCATAGAAAATCCCGTTGAACCCCAGCCGGTCAAATAACTTAATTTCCTTCCCGGCATTGAACATCTGGACCTTATTGCGGAACAGCTTTTCGCTGGCCCCTTCGTAGCTACGCAGCTCATAAACCTGCTCATTTTTAGGCGCATCGAGCTTGGGAGCAGCCAGCCCGGCCATCTCATCGAAGGCGCGGATAAAGATGGTTTCCTGCCGGGCATAGGCCGGATTATTATAGGCCGCATTCACGTAGGCACCGCCCGCGGCCAGCAGTTTGGCGGTGGTTTCTTTATCAACTTTTTCCCACTGTTTCAGGGAAGTAAACGGGATAAATACATACACTCGCCTATCGGCGGCAGTATCATTGCCGATGGGCTTGAACACCCCGATGGTGGGAACTCCGGCCGCGTGCAGCGCCGGCAAATACTGCCGCTGCAGAAAGCTGTCAATCAGGGCTTCCTGCCGGCCGGTTTTCAGGTGATACACCCTTAGCGCAAAATACGTCGGGCGCTCAGCGGCGGTAGCAAACGCAAAGCTGGCGCTGGTCAGCCAAAAGCCCAAGCAAGCAATGAGGAGCGGGAGGAAAAGCTTTTTCTTCATGGATGGGCAAGTTCGCCATAAAGCACTTGTTTACATTTTTTTGTGGGTAAACATTAATTGCTATTTGGAGCAATGCCCACGGTAATTTAAGGCTTCGTCGAGCGATGTAGAGGCGCGAAGTGTCGCGTCTCTACAATCTTGGGTCCACCGCCTCGCTTTCCAGCGCCAGCACGCCGAAGACGCACTGATGCACCCGGCGCAGGGGCTGCCGGGCCACGAAGCGTTCCAGGCCCTCCACGCCGAGGGCGAACTCGCGCAGGGCGAGGTTGCGCTTGGCTTTCACGTTGCGCTGGCGGAGGCGGTCGAGGTGGCCGGGCAGCAGGTAATCGGGGCCGTAGATGATGCGCAGGTACTCGCGGCCCCGGCATTTGAGGGCGGGCTGGAGCAGGCCGCCTTTGCCCTGGGGGATGAAATCGTAGGGCTTCACCACCATGCCTTCGCCCCCGGCGGCGGTGAGGTCGGTCCACCACTGGATGGCGGCTTCGATTTCGGCGGGGTCAGCGAGGGGGACGACGCGGTAGGGCGTGGCGCGGAGCAGGCTGGAGTCGGCCAAGGCCAGGGTGCGCAGGGCTTCCATGTGCCAGGCGTGGTCGCGGTCGAAGTAGGTGCGGCCTTCGGTGGCGAGCAGGTGGAAGGGGGCCAGCTTGAGGTCATCAAGCGAATGGACGGGCCAGCAGTAGCGGCGGTAGGCGGCGGCGTAGTGGGCGGCGGCGTCGCGGCGGGCGGTGGTGCGGGCCAGCAGGGCGGCGATGCCGTCGAGGTCGCGGGCGGCGGCTTCGGTGAGGGCGGCTTCGACCTGGGGCAGGGCGGCGTTGGCGGCGGCGGCCACGGCGGCGTACTGGGTTTTCACCAGCTCCTGGGCTTTGGCCGACCAGGGTAGCAGCTCGGCATCGAGGCAGACCCAATCGGTGTCGAATTTCTCCCAGAAGCCGGCCGTGGTGAAGGCATCGCGCAGGCGGGCGAGGAAGGCGGTTTCCAGTTCCGGGTCGGTGAAGAAGTTGCGGCCGGTGCGGGTGTAGCACTTGCCGATGCCCTCGCCCACCAGCCCCAGGCGGCGCTGGATGGCGGCTTCATCTTTGCCCAAAACCAGCACGACGCGGCTGCCCATGTGCTTTTCTTCGCACACCACGCGCTCCACGCCGAGGCGCTTGTAGTAATCGAAGGCTTCGGCGGGGTGTTCGAGCAAGTCGGGCAGGGCCGAGGTTTCGGTGGGCGACATGGTGGGCGGCAGGTACAGCAGCCACTTGGGATGCAGGGCGAAGCGGCTCATCACCTCCAGGGCTGCCACGGCGTTTTCCTCGCGGATGGTGACGCCGCGCATCAGGCGCGTTTCGATGAACTGCTTACCGGTAACATCTTTGATATCCAAGACTTCGTCTTGGGCTGTTAGCTGGTAGCTATTAGCTGTTAGCTCCCCGTCAGGCGAAAAAGCTAATGGCTGAGAGCTAGCAGCTAACAGCTTATAATTCAAGGGTCGCACGGGCTCGCAGTAGACCTGGGCGGCGGGCACGGCCACGAGCTCGCGCTCGGGGTAGCGCAGGGCGGTGAGGCGGCCGCCGAACACGCAGCCGGTATCGAGGTCGATGGTGTTGTTGAGCCATTCGGCCTCGGGCACGGGCGTGTGGCCGAAGGCGACCAGGGCCCGGCCCCGGTATTCGCGGGCCCATTCGTAGCGCACGGGCAGGCCGAATTCGTCAATCTCGCCGGTGCTTTCGCCAAACAGCGCGAAGGCCCGCACGGCCCCCGAGCCGCGCCCCTGCATCTCCTCGGTGAGGCCGGCGTGGGCCACCACGAGCTTGCCGCCATCGAGCACGTAGTGGCTCACCAGGCCGTCGAGGAAGCGCCGCACTGCGCTTTTGAAGGCTTCGGGCTCGGTTTCGAGCTGGGCCAGGGTTTCGGCCAGGCCGTGGTTGACGGTGACTTTCTTGCCGTTGAGGTGGCGCAGGAGCTTGATGTCGTGGTTGCCGGGCACGCAGAGGGCGGTGCCGTCGCGCACCATGCTCATCACGAGGCGCAGGACCTGCGGCGAGGCGGGGCCGCGGTCCACAAGGTCGCCGAGGAAGACGGCTTTGCGGCGCGCCTCATCCCCCCGGCCCCCTTCTCCGATGAAGAAGGGGGAGCCTGACGATTTCCTTTCGGCAGCCCCTTCAACTATATGCTCCCCCTCTCCACCGGAGAGGGGGCTGGGGGGTGAGGCGAACGGTGCCACCACCCGCACGCCCAAATCCCGCACATCCAAAACCGGCTCCTCCGTCACTTGATACCCCAGTTTCTCCAGCAGCGCGCGCAGCTCCTCGTAGCAGCCGTGCACGTCGCCGATGATGTCGAAGGGGCCGGTTTCCTCCTGGCGGTTGTTATACAGGTGGTCGCGGGTGATGGACTGGATGGCGTCGATTTCGCCCACGTTGCGCAGGTGGTGGATGTGCCGGAAGCCCTCCTCTTTCAGACTGCGCAGGCTGCGGCGCAGCTGCTGGCGGTGGCCGGCAATGACGTGCCGGCCCAGGTGGCGGCGGTCGGGGCGCTGGGCGTTGCGCTCCTGGGCCACGGCATCGGGCACGTCGAGCACGATGGCCACGGGCAGCACGTGGTATTGGCGGGCCAGGGCCACCAGGGGCTTGCGACCTTCGGGTTGCACGTTGGTGGCATCGACCACGGTTAGCAACCCCCGCTTCAGGCGCTTGGCCACCAAATAGTGCAGCAGCTCAAAGGCGTCTTTGCTGGCTGATTGGTCGTTTTCATCGTCGGCCACCAGGCCCCGGCAGGCATCAGACGAAACGAATTCCGTGGGCTTGAACAAGCGCTGGGCGAAGGTGGACTTGCCCGCGCCCGTGCTGCCAATGAGGATGATAAGGGAGAGTTCGGGGACCTTGAGGGTATCTTGGGGCATTGTTTCTGGCAAATATTAACTCCACCCAATGGCGAAGCTCTATTTAGACATTGACGGCGTCTTGCTTAAGTCAAGAAATACGCGAGCCGCGCCCGGCGTCGATGCGTTTGTTGATTTTAGCAACTTAAATGGGAAAAATATTTTAAATAACTGACAAACATGTTCGCTAAACTCACAAAAACATTTAAGCTTCTAACCGTAATTTTTAAAAAGAAGACCAATGGGCTCATTTTTTTACTATGCATTATACTTTCTCTAGCTCTTTTCGCAATTCCATTTATTGTCAGAGAGCGTTCTGAGTCAATTAATGCAACGTTATCCGTTTCTTTCTCTGCAGTCAGTACAGTGTTAACTGCCGCGACATTCGTAATAGCTTACTTGCTATACGAGAAACTTAGTCTCGACAGAAGAATTATGGACAAGCAAGCAGATGTTGTATTGCAATTGGTTGATTTTTTAAAGGGCAAGACATTTATTGCGAAATCTGACGGTTACGCATATTTTATTCGTCCAGCCATACATCAATTAGATGATTCTATTACTCTACCGAAGTATTCTATTAACTCCGAAAAAGTTCTTGTAATCAATTCAGAAAATTATGATATTTTCTTTGGTGCACTAACACCATTGATGAGAAGCTATTGGATGCCAGCTGAAATTAAGGAGAAGCTTAATTTTCTTGAGTTTAGGCTTTATCGAAAATCGAATAGCATAGAGCGTAGCGAGCTATCTGAAAGATATATCAATTTTGCGTTTGGTCATGGTGTAAAAGAATTTGATAGTTTACTAGTCTTACCAGAAACAACTATGGCATCTTTTATCTCAGATTTAAAGTCTTTGGTGCAAACTATTGAGCAGTGGATACAGGAAAGGTCATCTATTCCCGTAGAACTAAGATTATGGGAGCCCATTTAACCCAAACACCGCCATCTGCGAGGGCGCGCCGACGCCTTCCACCTCCTCCCCCATTCCCACCAGCCGCACCTGATACCCGTGCCGCGCCGCCACGGCGGTGGCCCAGGCCGCGAACTCGGCGCGGGACCATTCGAAGCGGTGGTCGTCGTGGCGGAATTCGCCGGCGTTTAGCTTTTCGAAGAGCTGATTGTAGTCGGCGTTGGGGGTGGTGACGAAGACGTGCGCCGGGCGGGCCTGGCCAAACACCACGGCTTCGAGGGCGGCGACGCGGTTGGGGTCGAGGTGCTCGATAACTTCGACCAGGGCCGCCGCGTCGAAGCCGGCGAGGCGCTCGTCGCGGTAGAGCAGCGAGCCCTGGATGAGGTCGAGGCGGGTGCGCTGGCGCGGGGGCATCTCGTCGAGATGCAGGCGGGCAGCGGCGCGGGCCAGGGCCTGGTGCGACACGTCCATGCCGAGGAGGTACTCGATTTTGGGCTGGCGCAGGAGCAGGCGCAGCAGCTTGCCTTCGCCGCAGCCCAGGTCGAGCACGCGCTTGGGGCCAAGGTCGTAGATTTCCTGGGCTACTTGCTGGAGGCGTAGGTCGTGGAGGGATTTCGCCTCACCCCTGCCGGGCACGGCCCCTAGCCCCCTCTCCGGTGGAGAGGGGGGACTAGTTTCCAGTTTTTCTAGCCCTAATTTTTGTTCTGGGAGAGTAGCCTGAACAGCGGCGTCAGGCTCCCCTTCTCCACCGGAGAAGGGGCCGGGGGATGAGGCGTCCTCATCCCCTTCCATCAGCCGCTCCAATGTCGGGTTCACGTACGCGGCCAGATACCGTAGGTAGCGCCGCGTGATGAAGCCGCGCTCCGGATGCTGGGGCAGCCAGTCGCCGCCACGATGCAGCAGCTTCTCGGCCTCGTTTTCGCCAATGTAGTAGTGCTTATCGTTGTCGAGCACCGGGAGCAGGACGTAGAGGTGGGTGAGCACGTCTTGCAAGCGCAGGCCCGCGTGGCGCAGGTGCAGCGTGTAGTAGCGGCTGTCGCCCCACTCCGGCACGGTGGGGTCGAGCGGGGTGGTTTCGACGTCCACTTCGTAGCCCAGCGGCTCGAAAAGGCGGCGGGGCCAGTCGGGGCCGGGCGCGGAGACGACGGCCACTTTAATGGCCAGCGGCAGGGCTTCGTTGGGTAGGTCGAGCTTGTCTTTGCAGGTGCCGTTCATGGCCGTGCCGAAGGCTTTGCTCAGGGCCGCGCTCAGGAAGGACGAGGCCACGTAGGGCCGGTCGTTCACGTATTGTTCCAGGGCGAATCCTTCACCGGGAGCCCCGCCCCGGCCGCGCACCAGCCCGATGGGGTCGAGGTCGAGCAGCAGGGCCGCGGTGCAACGCTCGGCAGTGGCTTCGGGATAAAAAACGTGGGCCAGGCCGCCGGCTACCTCGATGCTTTGCAGGCGGGCGGGGTTCTTGTGCAGCAGGTAGCCAAGGTCGGTGGCGGGCTGGTAGGTCGTGGAGATGGTGAGGAGCATAGAATAATGCTGGTTGCCGAACGTTGGGAGAAACAGCGCAAGTTTCGGCAAGCTACACCAGCTTCACTCGTAGCTTAGAAACCTTTAGTACGTATGAAACTACTTTTTCTCCCGCTCCTGCTGCTTACCATGTGTTCCCAGCCGGACCCAGCCACTTTTCGGGAGTGCCCCTGCACGCATACCGACCCTGAAAAGCGGCTTTACAACCAAGTACTTACCGAACTTATTGAGCAACGTTTCTACAGCAGCTATTTGCCCGATAGCGCCAACGAGCAAATTCAGAAAGTTCTTCAGTTGCAGTTTCCTCAAAGCTCCACTTACAAGCTAGGCACTGTAGCATTCAAGCGTTACGAAACCGTTCGAAAAGAATTAGAGGCAATCCAGCAAAATCGCCTTTTTAACAACGGCGCTCTATTCGAAACGATTTATATGGACCCGAATTCGCACCGGCACCTCTCCCCGTTCACTCTGCCCCGAGCATTACAGACTGCAGGAACTCCTGATGCCTTTACTGAGAAAAAGGCCCGAATAAATTCATTATTTTCTGAGGTCGTGCCAGGAGACACATCAGCTGCCATTATCCAACTTAATACCTTGCAAAACAATATATTACCGTCTAATTTTCAACTTTGCACGGCAAAAATTATTTTACGTCCCTCAAACAGTAAAAGGACCTTCGACAGGAATGAAACTACTGTTTGGTTTTCGAAAATTGTATTCAACGCTACGCAAACCAGAGCTTTGCTCAGATACGACATGTTTTGCGGCGGAAATTGTGGCTTCGGCGAGATTTTACTTATAGAGAAAACAAATGGCAATTGGCACATCAAACAAGCGGAGGAGCTATGGATTTCATAGTTCATACGCCCGGCAGCGTTAAAAACGAATACATTTCCGAAATTTGCTCTTGCCGTTCACTCCAACCGGCCAGCTCCCCTTGCCCGACACCCTGACGCCCACCCCGCCCACCGGCCCGTCCCTCACCGATTTTGCCAGCTTCTACCTCTACGGCCTCACCAACCAGCCCTACCAGCAATCCGCTGATTTGGCGAAGTTTGGGGAGTTATACCGCCAGGTTATCGGGGCGCATGGCGGCCTGGGCATCGCCAGCTCCTTCCACCCCTACCAACTGGTCAATCAGGTGGGGGTTACGGTGTGGTACGCGGCCTACGCGCAGCTTTACTCCCAGCCCAATCGGCTCGAATTGTTCGCGGAGATGACCCTGGAAAAGGCGCAGTTCGTGGTGGTGCCGCCCACCTCGTTCGCCGAATTCCATATCTGGCCAGATACCCGCCTCACCACCGACGAAAACCCGATTTTTGGGCGCTTCGTCCCCTTCGTCATTCCCTTTCTGGTGCGCAAAGACCCGGAATTATTGCGCTGGGATGCCGAATTTGCCGCCGCCGAGGGCAACCAAGCCCGCATCACGGCTTATCTGGAAACGGTGAATGCCGCCATCAAATTTGTGCAACCCACCCCGGCCTTTGTGCTGGGATTTGGGGAGTTTGATGAGCAGCAGCCGGAGCTGTTGGTTGAGAAGTTTCTGAATTGCCGGGATATGCTGCTGTAGCGCGGACTTTGTAGTCCGCGAGTGGTCGATTATCGGCCCAAATGGTGCGAATCGCGGACTGCAAAGTCCGCGTTATTTCCCACCGCCTGCCCGCCCAGAAAATCCTGGTACCAGCGCCCCGAGTCCTTCACAGTCCGCTCTTGGGTTTCGTAATCGACGTGAATCAGGCCGAAACGCGGGCCGTAGCCCTCGGCCCACTCGAAATTGTCGGTCAGGCTCCAGGCGAAATAGCCGCCCACGTCCACGCCTTCCTGCCGGGCGCGCAGCACCTGGCCAATGGCCGCTTGCAAGTACGCCCGGCGGGCAACATCGGGCACCCGGCCATCCGTTGCCACATCCGGAAACGCTGAGCCGCTTTCAGTTATCAGCAGCCTTGGCGCGTTTGGATACGCGCCGTACTGTTTCAACATGTGGTAAATCGACTCCGGATAAACCTCCCAGCCCATGTCGGTATAGGGCACGCCGCGCTGCTTGGCGGGCACCAGCGCGGCCCATTGCAGGGGCAGCCAGGGCGAGAATTTCACCACCTCGCGGGTATAGTTCTGGACGCCCCAAAAGTCGAAATTGAAGGCCATGCGCTGCTCGTCACCGGGCTTTTGGTAGCGCTCCAGCAGCCAGCGCAGAGCGGGCAGCTCGGCCACGGGGTAGCCCAGGCCGAGGGTGGGCTCCACAAAAAAGCGGTTCAGCAGGGCATCGGCGCGGCGGGTGGCGGCTTCGTCGTAGCTGTTGCCGGGGCGTTGCGGCGTGAGGTGCGAGCACGAAAACGTGGTACCAATCTGGGCCGACCCGGGCAGCAGCGCGCGCAGGGCACGGCCACCTTCGGCCTGGGCCAGCGTGGCGTGGTGGGCCGCCGAGAGGAAGGCTCCCAGGTGCCGCCGGCCGGGCGCATGCACCCCCAGTAGGTGCCCCGCGCCCACAAACACCATCGGCTCATTGAGCACGGCCCAGTTTTGCACCCGGTCGCCGAGGCGACGGGCCATAAGTTGGGCATATTCCGAAAACCAGCCCACGATGCTGCGGTTGGTCCAGCCGCCTTTGGCCTGCAAGGCACTGGGCAAATCCCAGTGGTAGAGCGTGAGCATGGGCCGCAGGTCGCGCTCCAGGCAGGCATCCACCAGCCGGTCGTAGTAGTCGAGGCCGCGGCGGTTCACGGCCCCCGTGCCTTCGGGCAGCACCCGCGACCACGCGGCGGAAAACCGGAAATCGGTCAGGCCCATTGTGTGGGCCAGGTCGAGGTCGGTTTCGTAGCGGTTGTAGAAGTCGGCCGCCACGCGCCCGTGCTCGTTGCGCCGGATGGTGCCCTTGCGGCGCGTAAAATCGTCCCAGATGCTGGGGCCTTTGCCCTGGTGCTGCCACGCGCCCTCCGTCTGGTAAGCGGCGGCCGAGGCGCCCCACTGAAAATCAGGCCCGAAATCGGCGCGGGAAAAGGGCAGCGGAGCGGAGGCAGGGTAGAAAGCGGCTGGTAGCGGCTCGGAGTAGTTAGGCGGCAGTTTAATCATGCGCGGGGCGCGGAGTTGATAAATAAATGAATGCAGAACGTCAGTAGTGGCCCGTCATGCTACTACTGACGGTTTAATGTTGGCCCACCACCACCCCAACACCACTTCCATACAATTGCTCCCGCAGCAGCTTGTCAATCACGGAAGCCGTTTGGTCGGGGTAGTTCACGGGAATGGTTTCGTCGCGGTTCAGCCACTGGTCTACCTTATCCAGGTTCTTGTCCTTGAAATTTTTGATGACAGGCACGCCCATTTTGGCCAGCGCGGCGGCATTGCACTGCTGCTCGTATTGCTGCTTCATGGGCATCACCAGCAGCTTTTTGCCCAAGTACAGCGCCTCGGCGGGGGTCTCAAAACCGGCCCCGCAGAGCACGCCGGCCGAGCGGGCCAGGCTGTCGAGAAAGGCCGGGCCGCTCACGGGCCACACCTGCACGTTGCCGTAGGTGGCGGGCACGTGGCTGTGCTTGCTGAACACCTCCCAGCGCACGGCGCGGCTCAGGTGTTGCAGGCGCTCCACCAGAATTTCCTCTTCGTAGGCCGGCAGGTACACCGTGTAGTGGCCTTCGTTGGCGGGGCTCAGCTCGCGCACCTGCTGGCGGATAACGGGCGTGGAAATTTCCGGGGCATACGGCTGAAAATGAAAGCCGTACTGCGCCGTACTCGGCGCGTAATGCTTCAGCACGGCGCGGCCGGCGGGGTCTTCCGCATCGGGGCGCGGCGAAGCCGGATTGAGCACGGCGCTTTGGTGGCTCAGGGCCACGCAGGGCACGTGGCGCAGCTTGCAGGCCCAGCTGCTCACCGGCTCAAAATCACTGATAATCAAATCATAGTCCTCCACCGGCAGGTGCCGAACTTCGTGCAGAAACTTAGCCGAGTTGAACTGCACGAACGTCTTCACGAAATTGATGCCGCCCTTTTTACCGAATACAAACCCCATGCCCTGCGCCTTGTATTTCACCTCATAGGGCAGGGGCAAATCGGCGGGTGGGCCGCTCACGAGCAGGTCGAGCTGTTCGCAGCGGCTTTGCAGCAGCGGCACCACATCGAGGGCGCGGCTGAGGTGGCCATTGCCGGTGCCCTGGATGGCGTAAAGTATTCGGGACATTAATTAGTGATTATCGAAATTGTGTTTTCAGAACGTCTTTTTCAGAACATCATGCTGAGCGCAGCCGAAGCATCTCTACCGCTTCGTTGCATAAGTATTAATTAGTTGCGCGGTAGAGATGCTTCGGCTGCGCTCAGCATGACGTGCCTTATTGCTGTTCAGCACCATCTTTTACGCCTTAATCTTAAACTCGGCCAACAACCCCTCCAGCAGCTGCGCCGGGTTGGCATTGGCGAGTTCTTCAGCGGCATCAGCGGCTTCGGCTTCGGCCGCTTGCTGCATACGGGGGTCGTCGTTGTAGTAATAGAGCTGCCAGCCGGCCTCGGCGGTGTATTCCAGGGCGGTCAGGTTTTCGACCCAGTCGCCGGAATTCAAGTAAATCACCTCTCCTTTTTCGGTGGGCAGGGTCTTGATTTCCGGCTGGTGAATGTGCCCGCAAGCCACGTAGCGGTAGCCCTCGTCGGCCGCAATGGCGGCGGCGGTTTCCTCAAAGTTGCTCACCGCCGCCACCGCCGACTTCACCCGTTCCTTCACCAGCTTACTCAGCGCCACCCGGGGCCGCCCGAATTTCGCCAGCAGGTAGTTCACGAAGCGGTTTATCAGAATCAGCAGGTCGTAGCCGTGGCCGCCCAGCTTGGCCAGCCAGCGCGAGTGCCGCATGGTCACGTCGAATACGTCGCCGTGAAACAGCCAGGTGCGGCCGTGGGGCAGGTCGAGCACCAGCTTGTTGTCGAGGCGGAAATTGCCCAGCTTCAGGCCCGCGAATTTGCGCAGCAGCTCGTCGTGGTTGCCGGTGAGGTAGTGGATTTTGACGCCCTTGGCGGCCAGGCCGGCCAGGTAGCGCACCACCCGCATGTGGGCCGGCGGCCAGTAATTTTTGCTGAACTGCCAGATGTCCACGATGTCGCCATTGAGCACCAGCACCTGCGGCCGGATGCTTTTGAGGTAGCGCAGCAGTTCGGTGGCGTGGCAGCCGTAGGTGCCCAGGTGCACATCGGAGATGACGGCTACCTGCACGCGGCGCTTGCGGCGGGCCTTGGGCCGGAGCGCTTCGGCGGGAACTACTGGAATTTCGAACATCAAATCGGGCGTTGCGCTCATGCGGCGGCGGATTGGGTAAAACGACCGCCACGCGCCGGACCAGTGGCGCGGCGCGGCCGGATGGCCGGCCCTGGCCGCCGCCGGGCCAGCAGCCCACCGCCCCCAAAAGCCGAGCGTAAACTCCCCAGCGTGTGCAGCCCAAACGCCACCCACAGCACCACTTGAAACAACTCGTACACGAGCCAGCGCCCCAGGCGGCGCAGCCCCAAAGTCAAGGCCGGAAAGTACATGGCAGGAAGGGTTAAAAGCGGTGAAAATCCTGCTTTCAAAGTTCCTTAAGCAGTATGATGCCTTGTTTACGGGCATATTATTCTTAAATCAATTCCTGCATCGGCGGCGCAGTGCAATTTCGACGCGAAGGTTTTTGCTGGATTTCCGCCCGGTGGTCCGTTCTTTGCTGACGCAATTATTCACGGGCTAATTCCCGCTGGCTTCATTCCTTCTTTACCTTCTTATTATGCAGTTTCTACCCCGCCTGGCCCGTCCGTTCTTCGTAGCCGGCTTGCTCCTGCTAAGCGCCGGTGCCGCCCTGGCCCAGCCCACCGGCAAGGCCGCCAAAGGCCGCAAGCGCTACACCTTCGCCCAACGCGATTCGGAGTCGCCCTACGTGCAGAACGTGACCAAAAACACCGATGAAGACCAAGACGTCGACGGCTCCTTCACCCGCCTCGGCTACCGTTCCTATACCGACATGCTCACCGAGCTCACGGCCCTCAAAAAGCTGCACGACTGGGCCGATAGCACCTATCAGCGCCGCGTGGCCGCCATTCCGACCGGTGGCGCGCTCATCGTCATCGTCCACCGCCAGGGCCCCAAAGGCGTGGACATGGCCAACCTCACCCTCACCGCCACCGACAAAGCCGGCAAGGAAGTCTTCGCCCAAACCCTGGCCCCCGCCACCGGTCGCTTCTTCGGCCGCGACCTCTACCAGGGCAAAGCCGTCATCCCCTTCCCCAAAATGGACCCGCAGGAGCTCAACGTCAGCATCCGCGACGCCAAGCTGTACCAGACGTTTGACTACACGCTGGCGCTGCCCGCCGCGCAATAGGGTTGCCGCAGGGCCTCTGGTATTAGGTGGCCTAGTTTAAGCGGAAGCGGCGTACAGGGCCAAGCTGCCTGCTCATCTTCCTGTGGTATTGAATAAGGCAAAGCATCTAGCTTAATGTTGGGACATTTTAGCTACGTCCTCCAAGGTTAATACTTTATAAGGAACACCTAGCCTAGCTGCGGTTTCCTCAACGGTAGTTTTAAATCCAGCTTGCTTACGACGTTGGTTTACTTGCGCTGGATTCTGAATAGGCCAGATGAACCACTCCTTATTATTATAATTTTGAGCCTGCGTACCGTAGAGTTGTTCTTTATTTTCGAAGACGAGTTGACGGTCCAGCATGGTGGCGTAGAAACGAAAGGGTAGTTCTCCTGCTTCAGCGGCTGTCTTCATCATCGGCAAGTACTGTGGGATGAGTGCTGGTGTGTGCTGAATTACATGCCATGCTGCCTCGTTGGTCGGTGTACCTACGAGCGATTTACCTGGGTAACCATACTGTTTCAAGATGGCTTGTACGCGTGGTAGGTTAGTAGCATCGGCCCTTATCATCCGGTCCATGATGGTATTATTAAGTTCTTCCTTCGAAACGCCAAGCGCGGAGGCCAGCGAATCTGGACGGTGGTTCAGTCGCGGATTGAATAGCATGGCTCGGTAGCGTTGGTCTACCTCATAAAGACTATCTAACTCGTGTTTGAGCTGTAAGTTGGGTTTTGTCTGCGCCGCTGCTGAGAAAGCGAATAGACTGATTAAGAGTGCGTAAAGAGAGCATTTCATGCATTAAAAGTAAGCAGTGTGAGCTCCCCTTCAAAGCGAACCAGTCATAAGTAGAAGTCAGAGGTAAGCTTCTCCTAAAACCACTCCCACCAAAACTAAAGGGCCAATCTCACCCCTCCCCCCGCAGCCGCACCCACTGCACCGCTATCACCGACTTGGCATCCCGCAGTGGCTCCGCTACCAACGCTTCCCAGCGCAGTTCCACCATTTCGATGCGCTCATTTTCTTCGGCCAGCCCGCCGCCTGCGCCGGTGCGGTGGCTCACTTCGGCGTAGTACACGGTGATTTCCTCCGCGCTGGTGCCCGGCGAGGGCCAGATGCACACGATTTCCTCCAGCTTGTCCACCTCGTAGCCTAGCTCCTCGTGAATCTCGCGGCGCACGGCGGTTTCGGGGGCTTCGTTGCCGTCAATCATACCGGCGGCAATTTCCAGAATGTCGGCTTCCGGGCCGATGCGGAACTGGCGGGTGAGCACGTACACCTGCCGGGCCGTGTCGTAGACCAGCGCGGCTACGGCTTTGCCAGGCATGAACTGCTCGCGCTTGAGCTGCGCGTCGCCGTCCTGCACAATGAGTTGGTTGACTTTATAGTGGCCATTAAAAACGCGGGTACGCTCGATAATCTGCATGGTGGCGGAAAAGGTAAAGTGGAATGCTGGTGCGCCCAAAGAACGGGACGCGGAATAGGAAATCAAGTTTGGCAGCCCCTAGACAGCGGACGTAATAATGCGCAGGGCATCGGCCAAAGGCTCAAAGCTGGTGATTTCGGCAACGTGGGACAGGGGCCGCGCAGCCCCCAACCGGTTGAGCCACACCGGCCGTATGCCCACGGCCAGCGCGCCCAGCACGTCGGCCCGCCAGTTGTCGCCCACCAGTACGGTTTCCGCGGGCCGGGATGCCAGGCGCTGTAAGGCTACCTCAAAAATGCGGGGGTTGGGCTTGGGCACGCCCACGTCTTCCGACGTGATGAGGGCATCGACCAGGCCCGTCATGCCCAAAAAATGGAGCTTCTCTTCCTGCTCCGCCGTGCGGTTGTTGGTCACTATCCCGATGCGGTAGCGCGGTTTCAGGGCTTGCAGCAGCGCCCGCGCCCCGGCGATGGGCTGGCGCAGCCGGGGATAATGCGTTTGGTTGGCTAGCACAAACTGTTCGATTTCCGCAGCGGTGGCGGTGGGCCAATACGGGGCCAGCAGCCGCTCAAACCGCAGGCGGCGCGCCTCCTCGTAGGAGTAGCGCCCGGCCATCAGCAGGGCGTGGTATTCTTCCAACAGTTCGCTGTAGAGCTGATAGAATTCCTCAAAATCAACGGCTTGAAAAAAGGAAAGCGGCGCGGCACTGGCCCGCAGCGAGGCCCGGGCCGTGGCAATATGGTCGAATAAGGTATCGTCCAAATCGAAGAGAACAGTCGTCAGCCGGGTTGGTGGTGCGGGCTTTTCGGATGGCAGTGACATGAATGCTGGCAAGGTTACCCGCAGGCCGGAAGTCGACTGGCGGGCTAGTAAGCGGTGAAAACCGGCCGCCGGGCCCGTGGTTTTGATGTTGCGGCCAAGCCTTTCCAGGGCCGGGCCGCCGGTGCGGCAGTGGCTCAGACGGGCGTTCGCGCATCTTTGTTGTACCTTTGTGCCTACCAGGGCCGCCGTCGGAGCAGCCCGCTGCCCGGCCGCGTCGGGCAAAGCCCCGCGCCACGGCTGCCTCCGCAAGTAAGCGCACCTCACCCCAACTTCTCTTCTAGACAGGGAATCTGACGGCCTCCGACGAGCCGCCACCCCCGCCCACGCCTGGCCTCGTCCGGCGTGGCCATGCTTGCCTGTGCGCCGGCCCAGGCCCAACCACTCATTTCGTGGACGACTGTCCACTCCTATTTTATTTCAGCACGACGGTCCTGCTTTCATTGGCTCGTCGTGCCCAATTTCCCCTCAACATGACGTTTGACGAGTTAAACCTGATTGACCCCATCCTCAAAGCCCTCAAAGAAGAAGGCTACACCACCCCTACTCCTATCCAGGAGCAGGCCATTCCCCACGTTCTGGAAGGCAAAGACCTTCTCGGCGTAGCCCAGACCGGCACCGGCAAAACGGCCGCTTTCACCGTGCCCATCCTGCAGGTGCTGCACCGCACGGCCCAGCTTTCGAGCCACGCACGGGGTGCCATTCGCTGCCTCGTGCTCACGCCTACCCGCGAGCTGGCCATCCAAATCAACGAAAGCTTCGGCGCTTATGGCCGCCATCTGAGCCAGATTCGCCACACCGTTATTTTCGGCGGCGTGAGCCAGGGCTCGCAGGTTGCGGCCCTTAAGCGCGGGGTGGAGGTGCTCATTGCCACCCCCGGCCGCTTGCTCGACCTCATGAACCAGGGCTTCGTGGACCTGCGCCAGGTGGAAGTTTTTGTGCTCGACGAAGCCGACCGCATGCTCGACATGGGCTTCATCAACGACATCAAGCGCATCCTGCCCAAGCTGCCCGCCAAGCGCCAGACCCTGTTTTTCTCGGCCACCATGCCCGGCCAGATTCAGGAGCTCGCCAGCACCATCCTGCGCCCCAACCCCGTGCGCGTGGCCGTGACGCCCGTTAGCAGCACCGCCGATACCGTGACCCAATCGGTGTATCTGGTGGAGAACAACGATAAGCCCGCCCTGCTCCGCCACATCCTGGAGGACAAAGGCATCAAGCGCGTACTCGTCTTCACCCGCACCAAGCACGGGGCCGACAAAGTGGTGAAAGCCTTGGCCGCCAACCAGATTCAGGCCGAAGCCATCCATGGCAACAAGAGCCAGAACCACCGCCAGCGGGCCCTCTCCAACTTCAAAGCCGGCAGCACCCGCGTGCTGGTGGCCACCGACATCGCCGCCCGCGGCATCGACGTGGACGAGCTAACCCACGTCATCAACTACGAAATCCCCAACGAGCCCGAAACCTATGTGCACCGCATCGGCCGCACTGGCCGGGCCGGCGCGTTCGGCACCGCTTTCTCCTTCGTGGAGGACGAGGAGCGTGCTTATTTGCAAGACATTCAAAAGCTCATCAGCCGTCAGATTGACATCGAGTCCGAGCATCCGTTCGTGACGGGCCGCGTTAAGCCCGTCATGCTGCACGGCAACGAGCGCATCATCCGGCCCAAGGGCCCGGCTGGTCGTCCGGCCCGTGGTCCCCGCGAGGGTGGCAATGGCGGCGGCGGCGGTCGCTCCGGTGGTGGCCAGGGCGGCGGGCGCCCCAGCGGTGGTCAGGGTGGTGGTCGCCCCAGCGGCGAGCGCAGCCGTCCGGCCGCGCCGGCCAGCAGCGGCCAATCGGATACCGCGCGGCGCTTCGGCAGCGGCGGGGCCCGCGTGAACGTGGGCGGCAGCCGCGAAGGCGGTGCCGACCAGGGCGGCCGTCGTCGCGGCGACGCGGGTGGCACCCGCCGGGGCTCGTTCTAAGCCAGGCCGAGGTCGAGACGCGAAGTGTCGCGTCTCGACCTCGGCCAGCCGCTCAAATATTATCAAAAAGCAGCAGGGCCCGGAAAACTTTTTCCGGGCCCTGCTGCTTTTTAGGGCTGATTACTTGCCTCATCGCGACTAACTTTTCTGCTTCCCTATGGCTCAGCCCACGCTTCCCGTTATTCAGGCCCTGCGCGACACGGCCCAGCGCCTCGCCACCCAAGCGCCCTACCAATGGGGCCACATGGGCAGCTGCAACTGCGGCCACCTTGCCCAGACCGTTACGCGCCTCACCAAAGCCGAAATTCACGCCCGCGCCATGCAGCGCTACGGCGACTGGGAGCGCCAGCTTATTGACTACTGCCCCACCAGCGGCCTGCCCATCGACCAGACGATTGACGAAATGCTGGCCCTCGGCTTTACCCGCCACGACCTCACCCACCTCGAACGCATCGCCGACCCCACCATTCGGGCGGCCATCCCGTTTGAGCGCCGCGATGCCCTTCGCCACAACCAGCGCGACGACGTGGTACTTTACCTCCGCACCTGGGCCGACCTGCTGGAGCGCGACTTATTGGCCGGCATCAGCCTGCCCAACTTCGACGCGGCCCCGGTACCCACGCCAGTGCTTGTAGCTGCTTACTAAGCAGTGCCGCCGGCCAGCGCCTGGCAATGACACGAAAAAGCCTCCGCCAAAAATTTGGCGGAGGCTTTTTGATTTTTCTAACGAGCGGCAACGAAGCCGGCCGCCGGATGATTCAGTTACGGGTGACGTTTGACCGCTGAGCCTCGCGGTAGCCTTCGGCGCGGTGGTCGCGTTTGTAGGCAGCGTCGGCGGTGGGGTCTTTCTCAGCCTCAGCGGCATCGGGAGCCTGGGAGCAAGAGGCCGTCAGGAGCATTGCCGCGGCGGCGGCCAACCAAAGATTCGTGCGGGTCAGTTTCATACTACGAAGGTAACCCAGCGCCGCCAAACGCACAACCTCGACTGCCACTCCACCGGGCACTCAACGCCCTGCGCTTTCCCAGCCAACGCCCTACCGAGCAAGCGGACAATGCCAGGACTACCCATTTACAATTGACAATACACCGCTTATGAGCATTGGTTAGGCTTCGATTTGGCCGACAACGTAGCCCCCATTTTGCATTGCTGAAACAGAGGCTGACACCTTGCCCTAAATGGTGCTACGGTGGCTGGCAGCCACCCCTGATTTTCGCTCAATGCGTTAGTACAGCAGCTTTGCTTGATTTAGCCTCAATAGTAATGTGACTACCTACTAAAGTGGTAACGACATTAGTAAGCACATGCCATGTTACAGTAAAATCGCTCGTAACGACTGCTCAAATTGGTGGGATTATGAATACGATAACAAACCTCAAAAGCGTCTGCAAAACTACTTAAAATACTCAAACCATTTATTTCGTTAGTGACATTATTTATATTGAAAAACAGATAGTTATGACTTACAAATCCAATAAATTACCGGACTCTCATTTTACCCTACGAAAATTAGTAGCTAAGGCAACTAGATATTTGGTTTATCATAGGTAAAAACTGACCGCTAACGTCAGCTCTGGGTAGGCTAAAAGAGTTGCCATGACAGCATGACAAATTGCATAATATCCTAATCGGCTATCAATGAGCACGCGTCTGAAAATTTTATTATTCTTGCTGGCTGGTCGGGTATGTTCAGTCCCCGACCAGCATTATCCGAGCCTCCTTATCAACCCAAAGGAAGCAGGAAAAGCCCTTGCCATGCGACCTAGTTGTTGCGACTGAGTGAGCATCACTTATGCCTTAGCCTACGAGACATCACCCCGAATTGGATGTAGGCGTACGCCCAAAGCTGCCTCCTTGCCCGCAAGGCAAATGAGGCGAACCAAGGAGACAAGGCGGGTAAGCCCCTTATTTATTCAGGCTGGTAATCGGCAAAAGACCCGTCGCGGTAGAAGATAACAATCCGGCGAATGGGTTTCTCAGCTCCAGCAAAGAGTGCCGATGCCAGCGACGACGGTGCTTCCGGCGGGGCAATCTCGGGCGGCGACGCGTTGGCAGGCACTTCAATTGAAGCGGCGGGGGCCTCTGTCTCGGGCGGGGTTGCGGCTGCGGAAGCAGATGCACCCGGCGCAGTGGCCGAAGAAGCAACAGCTGCGGTGGGCCGCTCCACTGCTTCTTCATTGATGCCCGACGCTACGGACGGCACTAAAACATTTAATGTGTTGGGCGTAAACCGCTTGGGCTGGGTGCCAGTTCGAGGCAAATTGGGCATTCTAACACCGCCGGATGCGTCACCTATTGGGTTTGGCAGCGAAAACTGTGTTATAGCGGGTGGCAACGGCATGGCCGACTCCGCACGCTGACTGCCACTCAAAACCGGTGTACCCGCTGCTACTTGAGCAGCTAAAGGAGTAATGGCAGGGGCAATCGCCTCCAATTCAGGCATTGGCAGTACTACCGGGGTGGGCGTGGCAGAGGGTTTGCCCGTGGTTTCAGCTACTGCGGGGGCAATAGTGGCGGTGGCCAGCATGGGCCCGGTACCATTCAGGAGCCACGGCATGGCCAAATCAGGCATTGCAGCCAAAATGCGCTGCACCACTTCCAAACTGGGCTTATTGCGCCCCGATAGAATGTGGCTGACAATGGGACGAGCCACCCCGATGGCATCTGCGAATTGTGTAGGGGTCAGCTGCCGGCTCTCCAACAGGTTTCTAATGCGCTCAACCATTGCTGCTATTTTGATTACAAATGTACGTCAAAATGGCTGCGCGTCGAAAAGCAGTTAGCAACACCTTGTTTTACAAATGTATTCGGAGTTACCTACTAATAATTACAGTTGTAAATATCTGGGGCCCATACTAAGTATCCAATCCTTTGAAACAAATGTAATCAATCGGATAATGATGCCATCTGCGCCTTGAGATTCATAAAGAAGGCCCGGCAACCTTGCGGTTACCGGGCCTTTTTTCTAGTTCAAACGGCAGCTTGTTGAAGGCGCGCCAGACCGGCAAAGCCCTCCCTAGCTACTGGCTAATCGAAGTATTCGCGGGCGAGCTTTTTATCCAGCCCGTAGATGTCGTCGCGGAAGTGAGGGTGGCCGGCGGCATCAGCCCAGGCAGTGAAATACACCAGGTATACGGGCAGCTTTTCCCTCAGCGTGATGTACTTCTCCCGATGCGTGGCGATGGTGTCGAGGATGGTAGCCTGGTCCCATTCCGGACGGTTGCGCAGCAGATAGGTTGCCAGCTTAATGGGCTCGGACAGACGCACGCAGCCATGGCTGAAGCTGCGGTTGCTCTGCGAAAACAGCTCGTCGTGGGGCGTATCGTGCAGGTAGATATCGTTGGAATTGGGGAAGATGAACTTCACATCGCCGAGGTCATTCTTGGGGCCGGGGCGGCGGCGGAGCGTGTATTTGAACGTGGCTTGGGTCATGTTGGCCCAATCAACGGTAGTTGGGTCAATGATTTCGGCTTTGCGGCCGTAGCCTTTCACCACCTCCATATCGAGGCGGTCGAGGTAGTTGGGGTTGGCCGTGAGCTTGCCGCGCAGCTCATTGTCGATGATGCTAAAGGGCACATTCCAATAAGGGGCCAACACTACGTACTCCATTTTGTCGCTAAATACCGGCGTTTCGTGCAGCACTTTGCCCACAATAACCCGCATGCTGAAAGCCTCTTTGCTATCCTCCATTACGTGGAGCGTGTACTCCGGAATGTTCACGAGCAGGTAGTCCGGCTCGAACTTTTTGGGGAGCCAGCGCCAGCGCTCCATGTTCAGAATGAGCTGGTCGATGCGCGTACCAATGGGCACGTTAAGCTGCTTCAGGGTTTCGCCGCTGACAATGCCAGTTGCTTTGAGGCCGGCATCCTGCTGAAATAATTTGACGGCCTGCACCAGTTCAGGGCCGTAAACCTGAGCAGTAGGATTCGTAGCAGCGGCCGTGCCAGGCTGCACCGCGGCGGCGGCGGGCGTAGTGGCCGTGTCTCCACCGGCGCTATCCAGCAGGCGCTTGCGCAGTGCTGCTACGGCTGGAGAATTGGCTCCGGGCTTCAGGTTGAGCGCAGCTGGCAGGGTGGGCCACCCACCGGCCCGCTCCTGCGTACGATAGGTGGCGAGGGCCTGTTTCAGTTGGTCGTACTCGGGGTGCAGCGGTGCAAATTCGTAGTAATTGTAACGGCTTTTGCGCTCGCCCAGGAAGGTGAGCAGCGCCTTGTTGAGCTTGATTTTATTGGGTTTCACCATCCACGAAGTGTCCTTCTTGTCGTGCGGATTGGCGATGCCCCGGTAGTAGTCATTAGCCCACTTCATGTAGGTACCGGTCAGGGTGATGTCGATGCGTCGCTCCAGCGCATTGCGGCGTACAGTGTCCTCCCGAACTTTTTCAAATTCGGCCATCTGCTTATTTATCTCGCTAAACTGATAGTCTTTAGGACTAAGTCCCTCATCCCCGGCTTTAGCAACGATTTCGGCTAGTGTTTTGACTCTGGCTACTGGCTGGTGGTACTTAAACCATCCCAGCTTGAACCCTCGCTCCCGGTAGAAACGGCGGGCAGGCAAGAGTTGGGCCTTGAAATTAGGGTCGGCCTGGAAGGCCTTTATTACTTCGGTGCTGTCGAGCAGCGGCTGGGGCCCAACGACGACCGTAGCCGATGAATCGGCTACGCTCTGGGCGGCCGACTGCTGCTGAGAATCAGCCCCGCAGGAAGCGAGGGTAGTGCTGCCGAAAGCCACTACAAGAAGCAGCCACAGTAAAGAAGTTAATCGGAGAAAAGAGGTCATTGAAAAAAATAAGGCGGGCGGAAAATAGCCTCGGCCGTGGCCGGAAGCTGGGCGTTGTACTGCCAAGCCGGCGGCGAGGTTGCGCCAGGGCGCCCACAGGCAGTCCGGTTGCAAAGTACGCCATTACGAGGCAGCGCCTGTTTACGTCAGGGCCGGAATCATGCCAACTCCGTATTGCTGGGCACGGTGGCGGCCACCGGTAGCAAAGGTATGCCCCCGAACAACGCCCCCTTGGCCCAAGGCACTCACGTACGTTTTCTAACTTCTCAACGCTATGTCTCCTTCCAATTCCCCGGTGGCTTCGCTGCCCACCGACCCACACAGCCACGCCGGCCGCAGCCCCATGCGGGTACGCCACCTAACGCTGGACCTGACGGTAGACTTCAACCACCGCACCCTCGCCGGCAGCGCTACCTGGCAGCTAGCTGAGCCCGGTACGGCGGCCGAAGTGGTATTCGACACCCGGGACCTGACCGTTGAAGCAATCGAAACCTTCGATGCAGCTGGCAGGCCCGCCCCGGCCGCGTTTGCGCTTGATGGCCTGCCTGACCCCGTGCTCGGCCAGGCGCTGCGCGTGGCGCTGGGGCCGACGGCCACGGCCGTGCGCATCCAGTACCGCACGGCCCCCACGGCGGCGGCCCTGCAGTGGCTGGCCCCGGCGCAGACGGCCGGCCGCGAGCCCTTCCTCTTCACGCAGTCGCAGGCCATTCTGGCGCGCACCTGGCTGCCGTGCCAGGACTCCCCCGGCATCCGGTTCACCTACGAAGCCACGGTGCGCGTGCCGGCCCACCTGCTGGCCCTGATGAGCGCCGAGAACCCGCAGCAGCTGAGCCCAACCGGCGAGTACCGCTTTCGCATGGCCCAGCCCATCCCGGCCTACCTCATGGCGCTGGCCGTGGGCGACCTGGCCTTCGCTCCGCTTAGTGGCCGCACGGGCATCTATGCCGAGCCGGCCACGCTGCCGGTAGCCACCCACGAATTTGCCGACCTCGAAAACATGGTAGCGGCCGCCGAGCAGCTCTACGGTCCCTACCGCTGGGAACGGTACGACTTGCTGGTATTACCCCCCTCCTTCCCCTTTGGCGGGATGGAAAACCCAAGATTAACATTTGTAACACCAACCATCTTGGCTGGTGACCGCAGCTTGACCAGTTTGGTTGCCCACGAGCTGGCGCACTCGTGGTCGGGCAACCTGGTTACAAATGCAACGTGGAATGACTTCTGGCTAAACGAAGGCTTCACGGTGTATTTCGAGCGGCGCATAATGGAACATTTGTATGGGCGCGACTACGCCGACATGCTGCACGTGCTGGGCCGGGCCGCGCTGCACCAAACCCTTGAAGAAATCGGGGTGGCCAGCCCCGATACGCATCTGCACCTGGCCCTGGCCGGCCGCGACCCCGACGAAGGCCTCACCGAAATTGCCTACGAGAAAGGCTGCGCCCTGCTGCTCACCTTGGAGTCGCTCATCGGCCGGCCGCGCCTCGACGCCTTTATTAAGGAGTACTTCGCCCGTTTCAGTTTTCAGGCGATGGACACCGCTACCTTCCTGCACTACCTCCGCGCTGAGTTGCTGGACCCGGAGCCCGGCCTGGAAGCCCGCCTCAACCTGGCCGCTTGGGTCGAAGGCCCCGGCCTGCCCACCAACGCGCCGGCCGTGACCTCGCGCCGCTTCGAGGCCGTCGACCACGCCTTAGACCAGCTAAAAGCGGGCATGGCCCCGGCCACCCTCCTGCCCCACACCACCGAATGGAGCAGCCACGAGTGGGTGCATTTTCTGCACGGCCTACCCCCCACACTAGCCGCCGCGCAACTGGCGGCCGTGGATACGGCGTTCCAGCTCACCACTTCCGGCAATGCCGAAATTCTAGCGGCTTGGTTTCCGCACACCCTGCGGGCCGGCTACGCGGCGGCCGACGAGGCCGTGAAACAATTTCTGCTGCACGTGGGCCGGCGCAAATTTGTGGTGCCGCTGTACCAGGCCTTGCTGGCCACGCCCGACGGGCTGGCCCGGGCCCAAGCCATATACGCCGAAGCCCGTTCCAATTACCACTCCGTTACCACTGGCACGGTCGATGCCCTTTTGGCCGGGCGAACGTAGCCTACATATGGCCATCCGGCCCGAACTTTGCGAGGAGCTTCGCTCCTAGCTGGCGTACTGGCCGGCATCACCTCTTTTGCATCACCAATTCCTGCTATCCGTTGAAAAGTATCATTCCGCTCGGCAAGCTCATCGCCGTGGGCGGCAACGAGGACAAGGGCACCTACCCCAACCCCCGCACCCGCCGCAAGTATTACCTCAACTTTTTTGAGTTGGGCATCCTCAAACGCATCGTGCTGGAATCCGGTAAAACCGACCCACGCATCGAAGTCGTGACCACCGCTTCCATGATTCCGGCCGAAGTCGGGCCCATTTACACGGGCTCCTTCGCCATGCTCAACTGCCTGAACGTGGGCATCATGGACATTCGCACGCCCGAAGACGCCCGCCAGCCCGAATACCTGGAACGCCTGCTGGCCGCCGATGTCATCATGTTCTCGGGCGGCAACCAGTCGCGGCTGCGCGAGATGTTTGGCGAAACCGACTTTCTCGACCGCATGATGCAGCGCTACTACGCCGAGCCGAACTTCGTGATTGCCGGCACCAGCGCCGGGGCCATGGCCATGTCGCAGGTTATGATTCGCGGCGGCTCGGTGCCAGACGCGCTGCTAAAAGGAGCCGTGAAAATGGGCACCGGCCTGGGCTTGCTGCCCGCTGCCATCATCGACTCGCACTTTGTGAAGCGCGGCCGGTTTGGCCGGCTCATCGAGTCGGTGGCCCTGCATCCCAAGCTCATCGGCATTGGGCTGGGCGAGGATACCGGCGTGCTCATCACCGAAGGCAACCTGGTGGAAACCATTGGCTCTAACCTAGTTATCATCCTCGACGGGCACAACATCCAGCACAACAACGCCGCCGCCGCCAAAAAAAGCACCGTGCTGTCCATTGAAAACATCACCATGCACGTGCTGGCCAAGGGCAACGTTTACAACATGCGGGAGCGGAAATTTTACCCCAGCCGGGACACCCTGGCCCCGGCCGTGGCACCTACCGTAGCCATTGATATTGCGCCCGCAAAATAATTAATTGCTGATTCTGACGCTCAGAAGCCCGCTCATCGCACCTGTGAGCGGGCTTTTTTGTGTCCTGCGCCAGTTTTCTTCAAGTCTTTCGCTTGCAACAGCAACCCAATCGTAAGAAGGATTTAGTGATGGCCCGCGAGATGCCTCGGTCTCTGCTTGATGCGCAGAATGCTCGGCATGACGTTCTTTTTGCGCTCCAAACGTTACGGCTATTCCTTATATATAGCCACCAGCGCCGCTCCACCCTCAACCCGGCTGGCGCGGTACATTCCTTCCGAATTAAACGGCAGCGTAATATTCCCAGCCGCATCCACGGCAATCAAACCACCCTCGCCGCCCACGGGCGCAAGCTTGTCCTGCACCACCACGCGGCAGGCTTCCGCCAGTGCTAATCCTTTGTATTCCATCAGGCAGGCAACGTCGTACGCCGCCACGGCCCGGATAAAATACTCCCCATTGCCGGTGCAGCTGATGGCGCAGCGCGCGTCGGCCCAGGTACCGGCCCCGATAAGCGGCGTATCACCGATGCGGGAGTAGCGCTTGTTGGTCATGCCGCCGGTGCTGGTGGCGGCGGCCAGGTGGCCGTGCTGGTCGCGGGCCACGGCCCCCACGGTGCCCTTTTTCCAGTTCGGGTCGGCGGCATGGTCGAGCTGCATTTTGCCCGAGGCAATGGCGTCCTGGAGTTGGTCGTAGCGTTTTTGGGTGAAGAAATATTCCACCGGTTGCAGCGGCAGGCCGTGTTCGCGGGCCAGCTCATCGGCCCCAGGGTAGCTGAGCAGCACGTGTTCGGTGTGGTCCATCACCAAGCGGGCCGCCCGGATGGGATTCTGCACCTGGCGCACGCCGGCCACGGCTCCGGCCAGCTTGTTGTGGCCGCTCATCAGGGCAGCGTCCATCTCGTGGTGGCCGTCGTGGGTGAACACGGCCCCGCGCCCGGCATTGAACAGCGGGCAGTCTTCGAGGCTGCGCACGGCCGCTTCCACGGCATCGAGGGCCGCGCCACCGTCGCGGAGCAGGTCGTAACCAATGGTGAGAGCGGCTTCGAGGGCGGCACGGTACTGCTTTTCGTCGGCGGGCGTGAGCGAGGCGCGGGCAATGGTGCCGGCTCCGCCGTGGATGGCGAGTGCGAACATATTATAAGGAGTAAAAAAATCGAAGAAAAGAGGCCCCAAAGGTAGCCGGAGGGAACGGCTGGCCGGCTGCTTGCGTTTTTTTTCGTAGGTTTGATGTTCAAGTCTACACACCCCAAAACACCCCATTTTTATGGCATACGACGTAACCGGCCGGCTGCACGAAATCTTTGACGAACAGCAGGTAAGCGAAAAGTTTCGCAAGCGCGAGTTCGTGCTGGAAGTCCAGGACGGCCAGTATCCCGAGCATATTAAGTTTCAGAT
>JBBQSQ010000036.1:0-28096 GCA_038213745.1 Cytophagales bacterium | reverse complement strand
ATTTCCTGCAGGAAGCCCAGCAGGCCGGCTTCGCGGTGAATAAATCGGTGCTCGACAAGGTGCTGAAATACCTGGCCTTCCGCCTCAAAAAGCGCGAAACCGAGCCCTACCAGTACTTCGACGTCAGCAACATTGCCCGCCAGCGCACCATCGCGAGCAAGGAAATTGCCTACTCGCTCTACGTCCTCGCCCTGGCCGGCCGCCAGGACCCCGTGGCCATGAACTACTACCGCGCCAACCGCCCCCTGCTCACCGAAGACTCCCGGTTCCTCCTCGCCTGCACTCAGAGCCTGCTCGGCAACCAGCGCGCCTTCCGCGAGCTGCTGCCACACCAGTTCGGCAGCGAGCGGGCGGCCAAGCGCGCCCTCGACGGCTCGTTCTACTCCCCCATCCGCGACGAAGGCCTCATCCTCAACGCCCTCGTCAGCACCGACCCCAACAACCCGCAAATCCCCGGCATCGCCCGCCAACTCAGCCGCCAGATGAAAGCGGCCGGCTGGCTCAGCACCCAGGAAAGCGCCTTCGCCCTGCTGGCCCTCGGCAAAGTAGCCCGCCAGAACGCCCGCAGCACCGCCACCGCCAGCCTGTTCATCGACGGCAAACCAGCCGGGAATTTCAATGGCAAAGACCTGACGCTGCGCAACGTAGCCAACCGCAACGTCAGCATCCGCACCGCCGGCCAGGGCAGCCTCTACTACTTCTGGGAAACCGAGGGCATCTCGGCCAGCGGCCAAGTGAAGGAAGAAGACGCCTTTCTGAAAGTCCGCCGCCAGTTCCTGACCCGCGACGGCGTGCCGCTGGGCACCCCCACCTTCCGCCAGAACGACTTGGTGGTGGTGAAGATTACGCTGGAAGCCGGCGATGGAGCCGGCGAAATCAAGAACGTAGCCATCACCGATTTGCTCCCCGCCGGCCTGGAAATCGAGAACCCGCGCATCGGCGCATTGCGCGAGTTGGCCTGGGCGAAGGATGCCAGCACGCCCGATTACCTGGACGTGCGCGACGACCGAATTAACCTCTTTACCACCGCCACGGGCAAGTCAAAAGCATTTTATTATTTGTGCCGCGCCGTGAGCAAAGGCACCTTCAAGCTCGGCCCGGTGAATGCCGATGCGATGTACAACGCAGAGTACCACAGCTACAACGGAGCCGGCGTGGTGCGGGTGCGCTGATGGCGCGGGGTCGTACCCGGTAGGGCTCCGCCCCCGTGCCATCAGCGCTGTTAGCTAATCGACCGGGAAGTAGCTTGCACCATGAATTCGCTCATCTACCTGGCTCACGGCCCCGCCGAACTGCGCGCGGAGGCCTTTTACAGCCTGCTTTCCTACTACAAAGTGGCCGTCGCGCCGGTGCAGATTCTGATTTATACCGATGCGCCGGAGGCCTTCACTCGGGTGCTCGGCACCCGGCCCGAAATCATTTACCCGCCCGTGACACCTGCCCAGTGGCAGGAGTGGCGCGGGAGCAGCAACAAGGTGTACCTACTGAAAATCGGGGTGCTGGCCCACGCCGCCGCGCATTATCCCGGCAATCTGCTCTTTGTCGATACCGATACCATCTGGCAGCGCGACCCGGCCCCGCTGTTCGGGCAGATTGCGCGGGGCCAGCGCATTATGCACGTCAGCGAAGGGCGGCTGGCAACCGGCAATACACTGAGCCGCAAGGTGTATAAACACTTGAAAGACCGGCCTTTCACGGCGGGCAGCCAGCCAATACGCATCACCGCCGACACCTTGCTCTACAACTCCGGCGTTATCGGTTTTGCCAGTCCCGTGGCGGCCCAATTGCCAGAAGTAATGGTCCTGGCCGACCAGCTCTACGCCGCCTACAACAAGCACATGATGGAGCAGCTGGCTTTCAGCCTGCGCTTCGCCCTCGATGGTTCCATTGCCGAAGCCGCCCCCTACGTGCTGCACTACTGGAACCTGAAAGCCGCCCGCCCGTTTCTGGCCCGCGTGTTTGAAAAATATGCCGGTCGCCCGCTAGATGAGCTGTACCAACGTGCCAACGCGCTCGACTTAGCCGGCCTGCACGAGGCCGAACTGGCCTACCGTACCCTGCCCGGCTGGCACCGCACGTTGCTCAAGCTGCTGGGCCGCCGCTGGCAGATGCCGGAAATAGCCGTTTAGTTTTCTATCAGCCTGGTGTGCCAATGTCAGGCCCTCGTACTTTTTAGGCTGTATTTTTAAGGATGAAAAAGCGGCTGTGGCAACGAATAATTACCGGCCTCATGGCCGGGTTGCTACTGGTTTGGCTCCTTGACCGGCTGTATCCGCTGCCGCCCGCGCCGCGCTACTCCCCCATCGTGCTGGCCGCCGATGGCACCGTTCTCCACGCCTTCCTGAACCCGACGCAGAAGTGGCGGATGAAGACCGAGCTTGCCGAAATAACGCCCGCTTTGCAGCAGGCTATTATCAACAAGGAAGACCGGTATTTTCGCTACCATTTCGGCGTCAATCCAGTCGCAATACTTCAGGCGGCGGGGCGAAATATGTTCAAAACCGGCCGCACCACCGGGGCCAGCACCATTACCATGCAGGTAGCCCGGCTGCTGGAGCCCAAGGAGCGCACCGCTGGCAATAAGGTAAAAGAAATGCTGCGCGCCACGCAGCTGGAAGCCCATTACAGCAAAGCCGAAATATTGCAGCTGTACTTAAACCTGGTGCCCTACGGCGGCAATATCGAAGGCGTGAAATCGGCCGCGCTGCTGTATTTCCAGCAGCCGCCCGACTACCTATCCCTGGCCCAGACCGTGACGCTGGCCATCATTCCCAACCAGCCCCGCGTGCTGGTTTTGGGGAAGAATAACGACCGGATTCTGGCTGAGCGCAACCGCTGGCTGCGGCAGTTCCGGCAGCAGCAGCTGTTCTCGAATCAGGATATTGAAGACGCCTTGGCCGAGCCGCTCAATGCGCAGCGCCACGCCGCGCCCACGCTGGCCCCGCACCTGGCGCGCCGGCTCGTCACGCAGTTTCCCGGCCAGCCCATCATCCACTCCACGCTCCGGCGCAACCCGCAGGCCAAAGCCGAGGACCTGACCCGCAACTACGTGCGCCGCCTGCACGAATTGGGCATTTCGCAGGCCGCCGTGCTGGTCGTGAACAACCGCACCCGCGCCGTGGAAGCCTACGTGGGCTCGGCCGATTTTCAGAATGCGGCCAGCAGTGGGCAGGTCGATGGCGTGCGCGCCATCCGCTCGCCGGGCAGCACGCTCAAGCCGTTTCTCTACGCCTTGGCCGTGGACCGGGGCATTATAACACCGAAGCTGAAGCTGCCCGACGTGCCCACTAATTTCAGCGGCTTCCGGCCCGAGAATTTCGATAAAAGCTGCGCCGGCGAAGTGACCGTGGAGCGGGCCCTGACTTACTCGCTCAATATCCCGGCCGTGCGCGTGCTGGCCGAGGTGGGCGTGCCCGTCTTCACCGATAAGCTGCGGGCAGCCGGCTTTGGAAGCGTAGCGAAAGCAGCACCAAGTCTGGGCCTGAGCACGATTCTGGGCGGCTGTGGGGCTACGCTGGAGGAACTGACGGGGCTGTACGCGGCGCTGGCCGATGGCGGGCGGTACCGGGCCGTGCGGCTTACCTCACCCCCCGGCCCCCTCTCCCGCGGAGAGGGGGAGCCAGTCGTCAACAAGCGACAAAAGTCGTTAGGCTCCCCCCTCTCCGCGGGAGAGGGGGGCCGGGGGGGTGAGGTGAGCCGTCTGGTAAGCCCCGCCGCCGCCTTCCTCGTCACCGACATCCTGTCCCAGCGCACGCGCCCCGACCTGCCGATGGGCTACCAAAACAGCCGCCACCTGCCCAAAATCGCCTGGAAAACCGGCACCAGCTACGGCCGCCGCGATGCCTGGAGCATTGGCTACAACCAGGACTACACCATCGGCGTGTGGGTGGGCAATTTCAGCGGGCAGGGCAGCCCGGCCCTGACCGGGGCCGACGTGGCCTCGCCCCTGCTCTTTGACCTGTTCAATACCCTCGCCTATAATTCACCCAACAACTGGGCCGTGCCCCCGGCCACGCTCGACTTCCGCTTGGTGTGCGCCGAAACCGGCCTCGTGCCCGGCGAGCATTGTCCCAACCAGCTGATTGATTACTACCTGCCCGGCACCTCGTCGGCCCGGCGCTGCGAGCACCAGAAAGAAGCCCTGATTTCGGCCGATGGGGCCATGGCCTACTGCCGGGCCTGCGTGCCGGCGGCCGGTTTCCGGCGCCAGCTATTCCCCAACCCACTGCCGGAGGTGCTGGCTTTCCGGGAGTCGCAGGGCCTGCCCAGTACGCGCCTGCCCGCCCACAACCCCGCCTGCCGCCTCGTGCGCGCCAACGATGGCGGCGCGGGCGCGGCCCTGGCCATCACCTCCCCGCTCGACCATGCCGAGTACGTGCTCGACCGCCACGAGCAGCAGCAAATGCTGCTCAGCTGCGCAGCGGGCAGCGAAGTGCGCCAGGTTTTCTGGTACGTGAACGACCGGTTTCTGCGGGCCGCGAAGGCTACCGAACGGGTGTTTTTCCGGCCGCCCGGCGGGGCGGTGAAGATTTCCTGCGCCGACGACCACGGCCGCAATGTGGATATTAATTTACAGGTGAATGCATTATAAACAGTAGCACTTTTGACCGGCAAGTGCTAGGGGGCCTTCAAGTCGTTCGCAACTTTTCTACGAAAAACAGGTTAACGAACCTTGGCTTAAGTGGCTTTTACCGATGTGCTATGCTTGATGCCCTTACCGGTCAGATAAGTCGCCCCTGTTTATCCATCTATGAAACGAACTCCATTGGCGCTAAAAGCGCTGTTCCACATACTTCTGTTTGCCCCGTTTTACGCCTTTTCCCAACCTGTTCTTCCGCCCGATAAGCCGCTTACCCGGCAAGAATGCGTAGTATTTGCCCTGCAAAACCAGCCGCTGGTGCGGCAGGCGCGCATCGACGAGGAGATTACCAAGGCGAACAACCGAATTGCGCTGGCCGCCGGGCTGCCCCAAATCGGCCTCACGGCCTCGGGCCAGCACTACTTCGAGCTGCCCACCACTATTTTTCCCAATCTGGTGACGGGCGTCAACGAGCCGCGCCAGATTGGGGTGCGCAACACCTCGACCATTGGCATTTCGGGCACGCAAACTATCTACAGCAACGAAGTGGCCCTGGCGCGGCGCGCCTCCCGCTACACCGTGCAGGGCGCGCAGCAAAACACGACCAACAACCGCATCAGCACGGTTTCGGACGTGAGCAAGGCCTTCTACGACGTCCTCTTGTCGCAGCGGCAGCTCGATGTTTTCATCAAGGACATTACCCGCCTTCAGCGCAACTACAAGGATGCCAAAGCGCGCTACGAGGTGGGCATCGTGGACAAAACCGACTACCTGCAGGCCGAGATTTCGCTGAACAACTCGCTGGCCGGCCGCAAGCAGGCCCAGGAAAGCATCAAGGCCAAAACAGCCTTCCTCCAGCAGCTGATGGGCTTGCCCGCCGAGCGCCCGCTGGTGCTGCAATACGACACACTGGCGCTGGAGAGCGACGCGGTGATTGACACCACCCTGTCGCTGAACCCGAGCACGCGCATCGAATACCAACAGCTGCTAACGCAGAAGTCACTGCAAGGGGTGACGGTGGATTACTACCGGCTGGGCTTTCTGCCGTCGCTTTCGGCGTTTGGCAACTACAATGCGGTGTACCAGAACAACCGCTTCGGCGACCTGTACAGCCAGCGCTTCCCCAACTCCTACGCCGGTTTGCAAGCCACGCTGCCCATCTTCACCGGCTTCCGGCGCACCCAAAACCTGCGCCGCGCCCGCCTTCAGAACAACCGCCTGGATGAGGACCTGACCAGCACCAAGAATCAGATTAACACCGAATACGCCTCGGCCCTGGCCTCCTACAAAAGCACCTACAACGACTACCTCATCGGCAAGCGCAACCTCGATTTATCGAAGCAGGTGTACACGGTGGTCGACTTGCAGTACCGCGAGGGCATCAAGGCCTACATCGACCTGCTGATTGCCCAGACCACGCTCCGCACCTCGCAGCTCAACTACTACACGGCCCTGTTTCAGGTGCTGAGCAGCAAGGTGGAGCTGCAACGCGCGCTGGGCGTGCTGCCAACGGATTACTAATTCTTTAGCTATTAGCGGTTAGCTAATAGCTGTTAGCCCGCAATGGGCAATGCTTGCTTTTTACGGATACCAATTGCTAACAGCTATCAGCTATTAGCCAACAGCTAAGAATACAGATGAACAAGAAACACCTGGCCCTGGGCCTATTAGTCTTGGCCTCGTGCGGTAAAAAAGAGGACGAGCAGAAAAAAAACGCCGCTCCGCCCGCTACTCCCGTCACCCTGGCGGCGGCCCGCACCACCGAGGCTATTTACTACGACGAGTACCCGGCTACCGTGACGGCCCTCAAGACCGTGGAGCTGCGCACGCAGGTCACGGGTTTCGTGACGGGCATTTATTTCAAGGAAGGCGAGGTGGTGCCCAAGGGCAAGCTGCTCTACGAAATTGACCAGCGCCAGTACCAGGCGGCCTTTCAGCAGGCCCAGGCCGACCTGCGCAGCACCCAGGCCAACGCCACCAACGCCCAGGTAAACGCCGGCCGCTACCAGCGCCTCGCCGCGCAGGACGCCGTGGCCACGCAGCTGGTGGACAATGCCACCACGGCCGCCGCCACCGCCCGCGCTCAGGTGGCCGCCGCGCAGGCCGCCGTGAACATTGCCCGCAACAACCTCGGCTTTTCCAAGGTCACCGCGCCGTTTAGGGGCCGCATCGGTATTTCGGAGGTTCGCTTGGGTTCCCAGGTGGGCGCGGGCACCACCCTGCTGAACACCATTTCGAGCGAAGACCCGGTGGGCGTCGACATCGTGGTGACGCAGACGGAAATTGCCCGCTTCAATGCCCTGCAAAACAACAAAGCTGCCCGCGCCGACTCTACGCTGCGCCTGGTGCTGCCCGGCCGCGTAACCTACCCGCTGCCCGGCCGCATCCGCACCATCGACCGGAACGTGAACAGCGGCACCGGCACCATCACGGTGCGGATAGAATTTGCCAACCCCAAGCGTGAGCTCAAGGACGGCATGAGCGCCGTTATCAAGGTCCTCAACACCCAGTCGGGCGAGCGCCTGGTGGTGCCCTACAAGGCCATTGTGGAGCAGATGGGCGAAAACTTCGTGTACGTGGCCAGCGACAGCAGCACCGCCCAGCAGCGCAAAGTGCAGCTCGGGCCCCGCCTAAAAGACCAGATTGTGCTGATGAGCGGCGTGAAGGACGGCGAGAAAATCGTGACCGAAGGCGTGCAGAAGCTGCGCGACGGCGCGAAGATTACCACGGAAGTACCGAAGGGGCCGCCGCCGGCCGGGAAGTAAGCAACCGGTTTATTTGGCCGTCATGCTCATCTGGCGTCCGCGCAGTCGAAGCATCTCTACCGCTTCGCTGCAGTTAGCATTAATTACTGCTGCACGCGAGATGCTTCGGCTGCGCTCAGCATGACGTTTCTTCTTATCTAACTGAACAAAAGAAGCTAACGGCTAACAGCCATCAGCTAACAGCTATAGAAAATGATAGCAGAAACCTTTATCCGCCGCCCCGTCACGGCCATTGTCAGCTCGCTGGTTATTGTGCTGGTGGGCTTGCTGGCCATGCTGAACCTGCCCATCGGGCAGTACCCCGAAATCACGCCGCCCACAGTGTCGGTGTCTGGCACCTACACCGGGGCCGATGCCCAGACCGTGGAGCAGACCGTGGCCACGCCCGTGGAAGTGCAGGTGAACGGCACCCCCGGCATGACCTACCTGCAAAGCAACAGCACCAGCAACGGCCAGATGAGCATGACGGTGAACTTTGAGGTTGGCACCGACATCAACATCGCCGCCCTCGACGTGCAGAACCGCGTGGGCATTGCCCTGCCCTCCCTGCCGCAGGAGGTGCAGCGCCTCGGCCTCACGGTGCGCAAGCGCAACCCCAGCATCCTGATGCTCGTGGCGCTATTTTCCCCCAAAGCCACCCACAGCGCTACTTTTCTCGACAACTACGCCAACGTCTACATCAAGGACGCCCTGCTGCGCACCAAGGGCGTGGGCGACATCGTGAGCCGCGCCGACGACTTTTCGATGCGCCTCTGGCTGAAGCCCGACAAGCTTTCGCAGCTCGGCATCACGGCCAACGACGTGCTGGCCGCCGTGCAGGAGCAGAACGCCCAGATTGCGGCCGGCTCCATCGGGGCCCCGCCCCAGCAAACGGGCCAGACGTTTGAGTACATCGTGACGGTGCAGGGCCGCCTGGCCACCACCGAGGAATTCGGCGACATCATCGTCAAAACCCGGCCCGAGCAGAACGGCGGCATTGTGTACCTCAAAGACGTGGCCCGCCTGGAGCTGGGCAAGTTCAACTACGGCAACAACTCCTACGTGGACGGCAAGCGCGCCGCCTACCTGCTGGTGTACCAGGCCCCCGGGGCCAACGCCCTGGAAACCTTCGACAACGTGAACAAAACCATGGAACAGCTTTCCAAGAAGTTCCCCAACGACCTCACCTACATCGTGCCCTTCGAGGCAGCCAGCGTGGTGAAAGTGTCCATCAAGGAAGTGGTGGAAACGCTGGCCATTGCCCTGCTGCTGGTGGTGGTGGTGGTGTTTTTGTTCCTGCAAAGCTGGCGCTCCACGCTTATTCCGGTGCTGGCCATTCCGGTGTCCATCATCGGTACGTTCGTGTTCTTTATCCCGCTGGGCTTCACCATTAACACGCTCACGCTGTTCGGTTTCGTGCTGGCCATCGGGATTGTGGTCGATGACGCCATTGTGGTGGTGGAGGCCGTGGAGCACAACATGGACGCCCGCAACATGAACGTGCTCGACGCCACGCTGGAAGCCATGCGCGAGATTTCGGCCCCGGTTATTGCCATTGCCCTCATTCTGGCGGCGGTGTTTGTGCCGGTGGGTTTCATTCCGGGCATCACCGGGCGGCTGTACCAGCAGTTTGCCATCACCATTGCCATTTCGGTGCTGATTTCGGCCTTCGTGGCCCTTTCGCTTACGCCGGCTTTGTGCGTGCTGCTCCTAAAACCGACCAAGCGCGACGAGCATTCGACGGGCGTCGACAAGTTCTTTTTCAAGTTTAACAGCTGGTTTGGCCGCCTCACGGACAAGTATGGCAACGGCGTGGCCAAGGGCATCAAGAATTCCAAGTTCGTGGTCATCATCCTGGTGTGCATCGTGGCGGGCACCGTGCTGCTGTTCCGGGGCAAGCCCAGCGGCTTTCTGCCCACCGAGGACGAAGGCCGAATTTTCATCACCTTCAACCTGCCCGAGGCGTCCAGTACGGCCAGCACCGTGGCCACGCTTAAGGGCATGATGAAGGAGCTGTCGCAGGTGAAAGGCATTCGGCACTACGCCGCCCTCGGCGGCCTCAACGCCGTGAACTTCTCCTCGAAATCGAACTCCGGTACCATTTTCTGCCAGCTGGAACCCTGGGAAGACCGCAAGGATGAAGCTCTGCGCCTGCAAGGGCTGATGGCCACCCTGCAGCAGCGCATGGCCAAGTTCAAGGAGGCCACCACGGTGGTGATTTCGCCGCCCGCCATCCCCGGCCTGGGCAATACCGGCGGCTTTAGCTTCGTGCTGCAAGAGCGCGAAACCCAGGGCGGCGACGTCCGCACCTTCGACGCCAACCTGCAAGCCTTCCTCGGGGCCATCCGGAAGCGGCCCGAAATTGCCAGCGGCTTTTCGTTCTTCACGGCCAACACGCCGGGCTACCAGCTCACCATCAACCGCGAAAACACCAAGAAGCTCGGCGTGTCCATCGCCGACGTGGCCACCGCCCTGCGCACCTACCTCGGCTCGGCCTACGTGAACGACTTCACGCTCTACGGCCGCAACTTCCGCGTGCTGGCCCAGGCCGACAGCAGCTACCGCGACGACATCGCAAACGTTGGCCAGTACTACGTGCGCAACTCGGCCGGCACCATGGTGCCCCTGAGCAGCCTCACCACCGTCAAGCGCACCGAAAGCGCCCCGCTCATTTCGCACTACAACCTGTTCCGCTCGGCCGAAATCAACGGCAACCCCGCCCCCGGCTACAGTTCCGGCGATGCCATCAAAGCCCTGCAGGAGGAAGCCGCGAAGTCCCTGCCCCAGGGCTACGGCTACGAATTCTCGGGCCTGAGCCGCGAGGAAGTGCAGGCCAGCGGCCAGACCATCTACATCTTCGCGCTGTCCATCGCCTTCGTGTTTCTGTTTCTGGCGGCCCTTTACGAGAGCTGGTCGGTGCCGTTCTCGGTGCTGCTGGCGGTGCCGGTGGGCATCTTCGGGGCCATCCTGGCGCTGTTTTTTCTGCCCAAGCTCACCAACAACGTCTACGCCCAAATCGGCATGATTACGCTGATTGGCTTGTCGGCCAAAAACGCCATCCTGATTATCGAATTCGCCAAGGAGCGGGTTGATAAAGGCATGCCGCTGGTAGAGGCGACGCTCGAAGCCGTGCGCCTGCGCCTGCGCCCTATTATTATGACGTCGCTGGCCTTCATCCTGGGCATTGCGCCGCTCACGTTTGCGTCCGGGGCCGGGGCCTTCAGCCGCCAAACCCTGGGCTGGACGGTGCTCGGCGGCATGCTGGCGGCCACGGCGCTGGCTATTTTCATCGTGCCGGTGCTCTACGTCATCATCACCCGCTTCGCTTACGGCAAGGAAAAACTAGCCGAACTGGAGAAAAACTACGAACCCGATGAAGAGCACGGCGGCCACAAGGAAGAAGCCGAGAAAGGCCCTACCGGGTACGACCCCGAGCCCGCCCCTAGCCCGGCGTAGGAGGTAATTGAGCTATGAAAGAACGGTCATGCTTCGACTGCGCTCAGCATGACCGTTCTTTTATTATCTACTATTCCCCTCTACTTTTGGTCAACAACAAACGGACAACGACCTATGGGTGCTTGGGGAAACGGTAACTTCGACAACGACATGGCCGCCGATTACGCCGCCGATTTCCAGGACGACCCCAACGAGACGACGATGCTCGAAACCCTGGTCGCCGTGGCCGCCGAAGGCTACCCCGAAGCCGATGAAGCCAGCGAAGCCCTGGCCGCCGCCGAAATCATCGCCGCTGCCTTGGGCAAACCCGGGCGCGGCTTCCCCGAAGACCTGCTGCTGAGCGCCAAAAACCTCCACCTCGCCAATCCTGAATCGGCAAAAAAACTGGCCCGGCGGGCCATTAAGGTCGTATTGAAGAAGTCGGAGCTGCGGGAGCTGTGGGAAGAAAGTGCCGAGTACGAAGCCTGGGCAGCCGTGCAAGAAGGCCTGTTGGAGCGGCTGAGCTAACGACTCCGCACGCGCGCGGCCGGCCAGTTCATGGTAGCTTCAGGCAACGCGGCGGAGTATTACGTTTTCAAAACCCGACCCAACCAAGCGTGGTCCGGCGTGGCATCAATGGGCGCGCGCGGCCCTAAAAACCCTGAATTATGGCCCTCCTGGTGCTCGTCCGGCACGGCGAATCGACTGCCAACCTGGCCAATGTATTTACCGGCTGGCTCGACGTGGACCTCAGCCCCAAAGGCAACGCCGAAGCCCAGCAGGTGGCCGAAAAGCTGCGCGGCTTCCACTTCGATGTGGCCTACAGCTCCACCCTCATTCGGGCCGAGCGCACCCTGGACATTATTGTGGCGCGGCCGGCCTGGGCCACCATCCCGGTGCACCACGCCGACGCCCTAAAGGAGCGAATGTACGGCGACCTGCAAGGCCTCAACAAGGCCGAAGTTGCCCTCAAATACGGCCAGGCGCAGGTGGACGAATGGCGGCGCAGCTACGACGTGGCCCCGCCCCACGGCGAAAGCCTCCAGCAGACCCAGGCCCGGGCCGTGGTTTTCTTCGAGGCCGAAATAGCCCCTCAGCTGCGGGCGGGCCTGGATATTCTCATCGTGTCGCACGGCAACACGTTGCGCGGACTGCGCATGTACCTCGAAAAGCTCACGCCCGAGCAGGTGGTGGCGCTGGAAATTGTGACCGGCAGCGTCTGCGTCTACCAGTTCGACGCGCAACTGAAGATTCTGGAGCTGCGGACGCTGTAGCGCATGCTCAGCTTGCGCCGCGTGAGGGCCAGCAAATACAACGCTTGAGCACCGAACCGAGTAAAGCTGCTCAACCCTTTCACTTTCACCTGCGCAAGCTAAAGCATGCGCTACCTCCCTCCCGCATGGGTCCTCAGTTCCTTTTCGCCACCGGCATCGAAAACAGCAACCCCACCATCCAGAACGGCATGCTGCGCGTGGATGAGATGGAAAAATGCGGCCACTATCAGCTTTGGCAGAAGGACTTTGAGCTGGTGCAGGAGCTGGGCATCTGCTTTTTGCGCTACGGGCCGCCCATTCACACCACGTTTTTGGGGCCCGGAAAGTACGATTGGTCGTTTGCCGACATGACGTTTCAGGACCTGCGCAGGCGCAACATCGCGCCCATCGTCGACCTGTGCCACTTCGGCGTGCCCGACTGGCTGGGCAATTTCCAGAATCCCGATTTCCCGCTGCTGTTTGCGCAGTATGCGCGGGCCTTTGCGCAGCGGTTTCCGTGGGTGCAGCTCTACACGCCGGTCAACGAGATGTACATCTGCGCGCAGTTTTCGGCCCGCTACGGCTGGTGGAACGAGCAGCTGACCGGTGACAAATCCTTCGTGACCGCCCTTAAGTACATCGTGAAAGCCAACGTACTGGCCATGAAGGCCATCCTGGAAGTGCGGCCCGATGCCATTTTCATTCAGAGTGAGTCGAGCGAGTATTTCCACGCCGAAAACCCCGCCGCCATCAAGCCGGCCGAGGTTATGAACGTTGAGCGGTTTTTGTCGCTGGATTTGAACTACGGCCGGCGCGTTGACTCGACGATGTATGAGTTCCTGACGGACAACGGCATGACCCGCGAGGATTACCACTTTTTCCTCGGCAACCAGCTCAAGCAGCACTGCATCATGGGCAATGACTATTACAAGACCAACGAGCACCGCGTGCGGGCCGATGGCAGCAGCGTGGCCGCGGGCGAAGTGTTTGGCTACCACGTCATCACCACCCAATACCATGACCGCTACCGCCTGCCCGTGATGCACACCGAAACCAACCTCTGGCAGGGCCCCAACGGCGACGAGGCCGTGCACTGGCTCTGGAAAGAGTGGGCCAACGTGCTGCGCGTGCGCAACGACGGCGTGCCCGTGGTGGGTTTCACCTGGTATTCCCTCACCGACCAGGTGGACTGGGACACCGCCCTGCGCGAAAACAACGGCACTGTTAATCCCCTGGGATTATTCGATTTAGACCGCAACATCCGCCCCGTGGGCGAGGCCTACAAGCAGCTCATCACCGACTGGAACCAGGTGCTGCCGGCCATGAGCGCCTGCCTGCAAGTACCCATTGTGATGCCGCAAGACAGCAACGAGGACTGGGCGCTGGAACAAAAGGCCAACGTGAAAGCCGCCAGCGCCGACAGGTCAACCGCCGCCGCCAACAGCCCCTCGGCCGATGCCTCCTGATGGTAGCGCGGCCTTTTAGTCCGCGCCTGAACGCGGCTCATTCCCTATTACGCGCGGACTAAAAGTCCGCGCTACTATTCCCTTTGCGTTATGAGATTCACCGACAAAGTAGCCATCGTTACCGGCGGGGCCAGCGGCATCGGCTTGGCCGTGGCCAAGCGCCTGGCCCGTGAGGGTGCCCGCATCGTGCTGGCCGATTACAACCAGCAAAACCTCGACGACGCCGCGCCCCAGGTGAAAGCCGCCGGTGCCCCCGACGTGCTGGCCAGCCTTTGCAACGTGGCCCTTGAAGCCCAGGTAGAAGCCACCGTGGCCAGCACCCTGGCCCGGTTTGGCCGCTTGGATGTGGTGGTGAACAACGCCGGCCTCATGCAGTTCAAACCCCTGGAACAGCTGACCGGCGACGACTGGCTGCGCATCCTGAACGTGGATTTGCTGGGCGCTTTCTACTTCACCAAGCAGGCCTTTCTGCACATGAAGCCGGGCGGTGCCATCGTGAACGTGGCCAGCATTCACGCCATCGAAACCAGCCCGCTGGTGGCACCCTACGCGGCGGCCAAGGCGGCCATGCTTTCCCTCACCCGCTCGTCGGCGCTAGAGGGGAAGCCGAAAGGCATCCGCACCAACGCCGTGCTGCCCGGTGCCATCGACACGCCCATGCTCTGGGACAACCCCAACGTGAAATCCGGCGTCGAAGTCATCGACAAAAACGACGTGGGCAAGCCGGAGGACGTAGCCGCCACCATCGCCTACCTGGCTTCCGATGATGCCGTGTTTGTGCAAGGCGCGGAAGTGCGCGTGGACGGCGGCCGGCTGAACAGGCTGTAAACGCCAAAGTGTTGCAAACGCTAGAAAGGCCAGCCAATTAATCATTTACTGGCCTTTCTGGTATCAGTAGAATTGAATGACTCCGCTTATTTCCGGCTCTTCTTCGGCGCGGTCATCGTGCTGGCAATGGCAGTGGACACTAGCTGGCCGTTCCGGACCACCACCTTGCCATCGACTTCCACCGTGGCGTTGGCGATGGGGAAACTGTAGCCGCCCGGCGCGCTGGTTTGGCCGCCATACAGCGCATTGTTGCCGGAGCCGAGGTACACCACCCCCGCCGCGGTGGTTGGGTAGTAGGCCTTCGTGTCGTCTTGCTTCATCACCGGGTTCAGCCCAATGGAAAAGCGGCCTACTTTGAGCGCCGAGGGACCGTAGGGGGCCATTTGTTTTTGAAAAGCGTCGGCCCCGACGTCGGCGCGCACGTTCTCGACCTGGCCGTTTTTCAGGTCCGCTTTAAAGCCTTTCAGGGGCTGGCCGTCGGCAATGGCGTCGTTGGGCACCACCAGCCGGCCCGTGGCCGACGTTTCCAGGCAGGTGCCGTAGAGGAGGCCGCCGGGCAGGCGCGCCGTCCGGTTGTAAATGAGCTTCTCCTGCTGGTCGGCGGCCGATACCACGCCGTCGTCGGCAAACACCGGCCGGCCGGCCAGTTCCACCGTCAGGTCGGTGCCCGCTGGTGAGGTAATGTGCATTTTCTTGCCCGTGGCCAGCAGCTGCTTCAGCTGCTCGGCCTGCGCGGCAATGGCCGAATAGTCGGCCCCAATGCCGCTCCACATCATTTTCTCATACGCCGCGTAATCGAGCTGCTGCGCCGCCGCGTAGCTCTTGCTCGGGTAGCTCACAAATACGCCCCGCAGCTTGCTGGCGTCGTATTTCTGATTGATGCCCGAGGCGGCGGCAACCTGGCCGAATTTAGTGCGGCGGGCCGCGCTCACGTCCGCCACCACCGCGCGGCTGTCTTCCACGGCGGGCAAGGAAATGAGCACGTCGGCCTGCAGCATCATCTCACTCATTTTGCTGGCCTGAATGGCAGACTCGGGCGTTTCCAGGTTAACCGCGCGCTGCACTTTGTCGGTGTTAACCATCATGCTGGGCTGCCCGCCGGCGCGGGCCACTTCCACGGCCACCGCTTCCATGAGCGGCATCGTGTGCTGGCCGCCCGTGATGATGACGGCATCGCCGGGTTTCACGCCGGCCGAAGTATTCACAATTTGTTTGGCTATCTGCTCGTAGTTCTGCCCAAAGGCCGAACTGGTCAACAAGAGTAAGCCCGAAACACAGGCCATTGGTATACTTTTTTTCATCGTGACAACAAGGGTTAAATGGGTTGAGGATATGACCAGTGCTCCGGTAAGGCTAGCCGGTGAAGGCACTGTTTTATGGGCCATTATTACACGCAATTATATTAATTTTATAATTATTTTCATTTAATTTAAAAATATTTGATTTAAGCATTGCTTAGTGCAGCCCTAAAAAGTCGGCACGGCCGTTGCAATAGGCTATTTGCCGGCATACTTCGCCCGGCGCTTTCCGCTATGAAAAACCGCACCCTGGCCGTTTTATCCTTATTTCTGGCTGGTTCATTCAGCGCTTCGGCGCAGTTTCGGCTGCCTGACCTCAAGAACATCAACCTGCCCAACATCCTAAAAAAGCCCACCAGCACCAGTAACCCGGGCGGCGGCAGCATTGGCGGCCTCGGCCTCAGCAACGCCGAAGCCGCCAGCGGCCTCAAGGAAGCCCTGCTGCAAGGCATTGGCAAGGGAGCCGACCAGGCGTCGCAACCCGACGGCTTCTACCTCAACCGCCTCATCCGAATTCCCTTTCCGCCCGATGCCCAGCGCGTGGCCACCACGCTGCGCAGCATCGGCCTGGGCAGCCAAGTCGATAAATTCGAGCTGAGCCTGAACCGGGGTGCCGAGGACGCCGCCCGTAGCGCCAAGCCCATCTTTATCGCGGCCATCAAAAGCCTCACGTTTTCGGATGTCTGGAACATCCTCACCGGCCAGCCGGACGCCGCCACGCAGTTTCTGAAGCGCACTACGTCGACGCAGCTGGTCACAGCCTTTGCGCCCATCATGCAGAAAAGCCTCGACCAGGTGGGGGCCACGCGCTACTACACGCAGCTGGCCAGCAGCTACAACCAACTGCCGCTGGTGCAGAAAGTGCAGCCCGATTTGAACCAGTACGCCACCGGCAAAGCCGTGGATGGCCTCTTCACGCTCATTGCCCAGGAGGAAGCCAACATCCGCGAAAACCCAGTGGCCCGCACCACCGAGCTGCTGCGCCGCGTGTTTGGCGGCCGCAGCTAGCGCATCGCCTACTGGTCCGACCGCCCTAGGCGGTCCGACCGGTTGGAGCACCCCCGATTTTACTCTGTATGACAACCGGTCGGCCCGCCTAGGGCGGTCGGACCGGCGAGCGGCGTATGTTTGCGGCCCTTTACCCGCAACCGTACGCCGCTTTTTTTATGTCCATCCTCACCATTGGCAGCCTTGCCGAACTCGAAGCGCACACCGGCCAGGAGCTGGGCGTGTCGGAATACCACACCATCTCGCAGGCCCAAATCGACCAGTTTGCCGCCGCCACCCTCGATTTCCAATGGATTCATACCGATGCGAAGCGGGCCGAAACCGAGTCGCCCTTCAAGGCCACCATTGCCCACGGCTACCTCACGGTGGCGCTGCTGCCTTACTTGTGGCAGCAAATCGTGACCATCGAGAACCTGAAGATGCAGGTGAACTACGAAATCGAAAGCCTGCGCTTCAACCAGGCCGTGACCGTGAACAGCGCCGTGCGCCTGCACGCTACCCTGCTTACGGTGGCTAATCTGCGGGGCATTGCCAAAACGCGCATTGCCGTTTCGCTGGAAATTGAAGGCCAGAAAAAACCGGCGTACATCGTAGTAGTTACATTTTTATATCATTTTCAGGAGCAATAGCTTACTTCGTATCCGGCAGCTTACTATTGGCTGCTTCTGCCCTGCTCCGGTCGCTTTCGCGGCCGGGCTTTTTTTATGTAACTTGGGGGCAACATCCACTTTTTTCTGCTCTTAATGATGAAAGCAACCCTTCTTCGCCTGAGCCTGCTACTGGCCCTGGCTGCCCCGCAAACCGGCTTCGCACAAGCGGCCAACCAAAAGCCCGCGCAAGCCAAAGCCAGCACCCAACCACCGATTATCGACCGCGAGCTGCTCTTTGGCGACCCCGAAGTTTCGGGCGCGCAGCTCTCGCCCGATGGCCGGTTCCTGTCCTTCATCAAGCCCTACAACGGCACCCGCAACATCTGGGTGAAGGGCTTAGCCGAGCCCTTCGACAAGGCCCGGCCCATGACCAACGACCAGACCCGCCCGGTGCGCGGCTACCTCTGGAGCCGCGACGGTAAGTACCTGCTCTACAGCCAGGATAAGGCCGGCGATGAGAACTTCAACCTCTACGCCGTGAACCCGGCCGAAACCCTGCCTGCCGGCCAGGCTGTGCCCACGGCGCGCGACCTGACCGGCCTGAAGGGTGTGCGCGTGCAGCTCCTCAACGTGCCCCTGACCGACCCCAACACGCTCTATATCGGCCTGAATGACCGCGATAAAGCCTGGCACGACCTCTACAAGCTGAACCTGACCACCGGCGAAAAAACCCTGGTGCGCCAGAACAACGACCGCATCGGCGACTGGACCTTCGACTGGAACGACCAGCTGCGCCTGGCCGCCCGCTCGAACCTCGACGGCAGCACCGAATGGCTGCGCGTAGATGGCGAGAAAATGACGCCCTTCTACAAAACGTCGATTGATGAGCAGAGCGCCGTGGAGGGCTTCGCCAAAGACAACCAGCACGTGTACCTGACCAACAACACAGGCGCGGCCAGCAACCTAGCCGAAATTGTGCTCCTCGACCCTACCACCGGCCAGGAGCAGCCCTACCAAGCCGACCCGCTGAAGCGCGTGGACGTGGGCGGGCTCACCATCTCGGAGAAGACGCACGAGCCGGTGTTCGTGAGCTTTGAGGACGACCGCATGCGCCGCGTGTGGAAGGATAAGGGGTTTGAGCAAGATTTTGCCGCCGTGAGCCGGCAGCTGCCGGGGCTGGACGTGCAGCCCATGTCTCACACCACCGACGAGCGGCTGTGGCTCCTGTCGGCCAGCTCGGCCACGCAGCCCAGCGTGGCCTACCTGTTCGACCGCCAGACCAAGCAGCTCAGCAAGCAGTACGAAACCCGCCCCAAGCTGAAAGCCGCCGACCTGGCCGACATGAAAGTAGTACGCTATAAGTCGTCGGACGGCCTGGAGATTCCGGCCTACCTGACCCTACCCAAGGGCGTAGCGGCCAAGAACCTGCCCGTCATTATTCTGCCCCACGGCGGCCCCTGGGGGCGCGACACCTATGGTTTCAACACCCTGCACCAGTTTCTGGCCAACCGGGGCTACGCCGTGCTCTCGCCCAACTTCCGGGCCAGCACCGGTTACGGCAAGCAGTTTCTGGAGGCCGGCAACGGCGAGTGGGGCCGCAAAATGCAGGACGACCTGACCTGGGGCGTGAAGTACCTGGTGGCCCAGGGCATTGCCGACCCCAAGCGCGTGGGCATCATGGGCGGCTCGTACGGCGGCTACGCCACGCTAGCCGGCGTGGCCTTCACGCCCGAGGTATACAGCGCCGCCGTGGCCATCGTGGCCCCATCGAACCTGATGACGCTGCTCAACGCCATTCCGCCCTACTGGGAGGCCGGGCGCAAGCAGATGTACGCCCGCATGGCCGACCCCGGCACCGAAGAAGGCCGGGCGGCCCTGGCCCGGATGTCGCCGCTGGGCTCGGCCGATAAAATCAAAACCCCGCTCATGGTGGTGCAGGGGGCCAACGACCCGCGCGTGAACAAGGCCGAGGCCGACCAAATTGTGGTGGCCCTGCGCGACCGCAACTACCCCGTGCAATACCTGCTGGCCCCCGACGAAGGCCACGGCTTCGCCCGCCCCGTGAACAACATGGCCATGTTCGCGGCCTCCGAGAAGTTCCTGGCCGGCCACCTGCACGGCCGCTACCAGGAAAGCATGACGCCCGCCGTGGCCCAGCGCCTACAGGAAATTACGGTGGACCCGAAAACGGTGCAGCTGGTGAGCAAGACGAATGTGAAGTAGAAAAAGGGTGCGAGGGTAAGGGGGTAGGAGGGTAAGAGTTGCTACTATACCAGCTAACTCCTACCCCCTTACCCTCACACCCTTTCGGTGGGTTACGCCGGCACTTCATCCCCGGCGTACACCGGTTCCATGTCCTTTTCCTCATCCTCGGTAAACAGCCGCGAGCGAATGAGGAACCGCACGCCGAGCGGGATTTCCAGCGAAAAGCTGGCTCCCCGGCCCTTCACCACGTCTACCGTGAGCTGGGTGTGCTTCCAGTACTCGAACTGGCTGGCGCTCATGAAAAAATCGCAGCCGTAGATGCGGCCCAGCCACGTATCGTTCCCACCCACCCGAAACTCGCCCTTGGCAAAGCACATGGGCGAGGAACCGTCGCAGCACCCGCCGCTTTGGTGAAACATGAGTGGGCCGTGCTCATCGCGGAGCAGGTCGATGGTGGCTTCAGCGGCGGTGGTGACGAGAACGCGGGGAGTGGGCATTGGGTGGGATTAATGAATACTGGAATTAAAATAATAGAACGTCATGCTGAGCGCAGCCGAAGCATCTCTACTGCAATACTAATCCAATCGCAAGGATTTAGTTACGCGGTAGAGATGCTTCGACTTCGCTCAGCATGACGTTCTTAACCGGTGTTCTTCTACGTCAGTCAGCTAACCTGGGCCTAGAAGAAGCCCAGCTTCTGCTGGCTGTAGCTGATGAGCATGTTCTTGTTCTGGCGATAATGCGAGAGCATCATCTTGTGGTTTTCGCGGCCGAAACCGGAGGCTTTGTAGCCACCGAAAGGTGCGCCGGCGGGATAGTCGTGGTAGCAGTTTACCCACACGCGGCCGGCCTGGATGGCGCGGGGCACTTCGTACAGCTCGTGGGCATCGCGGGTCCACACGCCGGCCCCGAGGCCGTAGAGGGTGTCGTTGGCAATTTCGATGGCTTCCTCCACGGTTTTGAAGGTGGTGACGGACAGCACCGGGCCGAAGATTTCCTCCTGGAAGATGCGCATCTTGTTATGTCCCCGGAAGATGGTGGGGTGGATGTAGTAGCCCTCGGCCAGTGCGCCGTCTTCCTGCGAATAGGCTTCGCCGCCGGTCAGCACTTCGGCCCCTTCGGCCTTGCCGATTTCGAGGTAGCTGAGGATTTTCTCGAACTGGTCGTTCGAGGCCTGGGCCCCCATCATGGTGGTCATGTCGAGCGGGTTGCCCAGCTTGATGGCCTTCACGCGCTCAATCACGCGGGCAATAAAGTCGTCGTAGATGTCTTCGTGCACCAGCATCCGCGAGGGGCAGGTGCAGATTTCGCCCTGATTCAGGGCAAACATCACGGCTCCTTCGATGGCTTTGTCGAGGAAGTCATCGTCGGCATCCATCACGCTCTTGAAGAAGACGTTGGGCGACTTGCCGCCCAGCTCCATCGTCACCGGAATCAGGTTCTCCGAAGCGTACTGCATGATGAGGCGGCCGGTGGTCGTCTCGCCCGTGAAGCTAGCCTTGTTGATGCGCGGCGAGGAGGCCAGCGGCTTGCCGGCTTCGAGGCCGAAACCGTTTACGACGTTAATCACGCCGGGCGGCACCAAATCCTGAATCAATTCCATGAGCACCATGATGCTGGCGGGGGTTTGCTCGGCGGGCTTCAGCACCACGGTGCAACCGGCGGCAATGGCCGGGGCCAGCTTCCAGGTGGCCATCAGTATCGGGAAATTCCAGGGAATAATCTGGCCGATAACGCCCAGCGGCTCCTGAATATTGAGCGACAGCGTGGTGCTGTTCAGCTCGGTGGCGCTGCCCTCCTCGGCCCGAATCACGCTGGCGAAGTAGCGGAAATGGTCCACCACCAGGGGCATGTCGGCGTAGGTGGTTTCGCGGATGGGCTTGCCGTTTTCGACGCATTCCACGGCGGCGAGGTGAGCGAGGTTTTCCTCGATGCGGTTGGCGATTTTGTTGAGGATGTTGCTACGCTCGGTGGGCGAGGTTTTGCCCCAGGTTTTGAAGGCCTCGTGGGCGGCGTCGAGGGCCAGGTCGATGTCTTCCTTGGTACTGCGGGCCACTTTGGTGAAGGCCTTGCCATCGATGGGCGACGGGTTTTCAAAGTACTGGCCCTTCACCGGGGCCACCCATTTGCCACCGATAAAGTTGTCGTAGTGCGTTTTGAACTGCGGGCGGGCCACCACGGTGGTGGTTTCTTCGAGGGTTTCAGCCATGGCTTTGTTGGATGGGAATGAGTTGAATCTGAGATAACGTAAAGGTCCCTTTTTCGGGAGCCGGCCGGTTGTGGTATTATCGCAAAGAGTGCAAAAATTGTCGCAACTTGCTGAACCGTCACCCGCGGCAGCTGCTTTATAGTGTGTACTCCCTCACCTAGCGTTCCCCTCCATGCCATCCCGTGTTCATTTGCCTGCTGCCATTGCTCCGCTCGCCTTCGAACGCCTGCATTCCCTGGTTGAAAACCGCACCGTGTACAACCTGGAGGGCTTCGAGCTGAACATATTCGAAACCCACCACGCTGCCCTCCGCGTGCCCCTGCGCCTCGAAGGCCTGGCCCTGACCACCATGCTGCGCGGCAAAAAAGTAATGCACCTGCCCGGCCGCGCCGCTTTCGACTACCTGCCCGGCGAGTCGGTGGTGGTGGACAAGGACGAGTTGATGGAAATCGACTTCCCCGATGCTTGCCTGTGCCAGCCCACCCAGTGCCTGGCCGTGGCCATCGCCCCCGATACCATCCGCCATACGGTGGATTTGCTGAACGAGCGGTACCCGAAGGCCGAAACGCACACGCCCTGGGCCATTTCCGGCCCCGAGTATGCCCACCTCACCAACACCCCCGAGCTGACCGATACGCTGGGCCGCTTGGTGGCCGTGTCGCGCACTTCGGACGTGAACAAGGACGTGCTGGCCGGCTTCACGCTGCAAGAATTACTGGTGCGCCTGATGCAGACCCAAGCCCGCCAGCTCATTTTCCACGACTACGCCCGGCACCTGACCAAGCACCGCTTCGCCGCCGTGGTGGGCTACATCAAAGAACATCTTACTGATAATTTGAGCATCGACAAGCTCAGCGCGCTGGCTTGCATGAGCAAGGCCACGTTCTTCCGGGTGTTCAAGCGGGAGTTCGGAATTACGCCGGTCGAGTACATCATCCGCGAGCGGCTGGGCGAGGCCAAGCGGCTGCTGCGCCATCCGCTGGCCAGTGTGGCAGAGGTGTGCCTGCGGGCGGGTTTCAACAACCTGTCGTATTTCCAGGCGCTGTTTAAGAAGTACGAGGGCGTGACGCCGGGGGCGTATAAGAAGCAGTTGGTGGCGTAGGGCACAACGGGCCCGGTGCGTGCGGCGGCAGCCGAGATGATGATAAAAGCCCGACGTATTGACGATTTGCTCGACGATTTCCTGCCCCGAAACCACTGCCTGAATAATCCCACGTTCCATGGCGACGCTGGACCTGCCGCTGGCCAGCACCTACTCCCGGCGTAACACTCCTCCGGCCGATACAAAAGCAAAGCGGGCACCGGACCTTGGAGATGGGAGCCAGTTCATACCCACTATTATTTCAACGGCCACCCCGGCTACCGCATCGGCAGTGGCCCCAACAATGGCTTGCTTTCGGCCCAGGGCAATATTTTTGGTACCACCTTCGATGTAATGGGGCTGCGCGACGAGTTGAAATGAGGCTTTGCCCCCTGCTTATCCTGACCAACGAGCTTTTTTATGCGTTCTTCTATTTTTTACACGGCGCTGATTCTTAGCCTCTTCCTATTCGGGTGCGCCCGGCGCAGCTACCAGGGCCAAGCCCTTGTGCCGGCCGCGCTGGCCACCCACCGCACCGTGGCCATTCTGCCCTTTACGGTGGAGCTGGAGCGACTGCGCGACCTGGTGGCGCACGCCAGGGGGTGGTCCGATAGCACCAACTGCCCGTTGGGCAACACTCTCGAAAGTGGATTACGGGCCGAGCGCCGGCAAATGGGCTACCAGCTGCAAGCCGCCCTCCAAACCGAACTACTGCGCCAGCAGGTGCAACACCCCACCACCGTAACGTTCCAGAATTCGGCCGACACCAACCAACGCCTGGCCCGGGCGGGCATCACCTACGAAAGCTTGCCCACCCGCTCGATGGCCGAGTTGCGCACCGCCCTCGGGGTTGACGCCTTGCTTACGGGGCGAACCAGTATGCTCCAATGGCTGCCCGGCAGCGTCAGCATCGCCGTATTCGTGCTTGGCAAGACCAACCCGATGGCCGACAACGGGGTGCGTACTTACCTCGACATCTACGACATCCAAACCGGGCAGTCCATCTGGCAGTTCGACCACGAGCTGCGCGGTAAGCCCAGCACCAGCCCGGCCGCGCTGGCCAAATCTCTGGTGCACGATATGCAGGGAAAATTCCCGTATTTTAAGCAGTAATTGAGCCTGCCGCGCCGCCCGGCATCGGGGCCAGCGGCGTATTATTCGTTCGCGTAGCGAATGGCCGTTACCTCCACCACCTCCTCTTGCGGCCTCAGCTTCAGCGCCACCTGCTGCTTCAGCTTTACGCCCTGCACGGCGCGGGCCATGGGCGCGACGAAGGCCACCTTGCCCAGCGCCACGTCGGCCTCATCGGCTCCTACAATGGTGAACTGGCGTTCAAAACCCACCTTGCCGCCGCTAATGGTGCGCAGCGTAACAGTGGCCCCGAAGCGCACTTCGCCGGCCGGTTGGCCGACGGGGTCCACTACTTTGGCGCTGCCCAGGCGCTCCAGCAGCAGGGCGAGGCGGCCGTTGTAGAGCGAGAGGCGGTGGGTGCGGTCGGTGTCGTTGCTGTGGTCGGCTTCGGCGTGGGCACGCGCGGCTTCGAGGGTGGCCAGCTCGGCGCGCAGCAGCTCCAGGCCGGTGGGCGTGACGTAGTTGGGCGTGCCTGGCGGCAGGGCCGCCCGGGGCGGAATGATAGGCGGCGTCTGCGCGTCGTCCTCCTTGGTAAATCCTCGGCTCATGCCTGGGCAAACGCAGGCGCGGCGGGCGGGTTGCCGGGGCCTTTCTCGGCCGGCACGCAACCATCGGGGCCAAAAAGCAGTTACTCTACGCTATTTCGCTGCTACCCTATCCCGATTCGCTCGCGCTATTGAATGTCTGAATTGCTTACCCGGCCCATTCCCGCGGCCATTGCCCCTCCCCTCCCCACCCGCCACCTCGACAACGCCCTTGTTTGGCTCATGGCCCTCACCTGCGGGCTGGTGGTGGCCAATATCTACTACAACCAGCCGCTACTGGCCGCCATCGGCCGCACGTTTCACCTCTCCGACAGCAGCGCCAGCCTCGTGGCCACGGCCACGCAGGTGGGCTACACGCTGGGCATGGTGTTCGTGGTGCCGCTCGGCGACATGCTGGAGCGCAAGCGCCTGATACTGCTAATGCTGCTGGGCGCGGCCGCTTGCCTGGGCTTGGCGGCGTTTGCGCCCAGCTTCGCGCTGCTGGCGGGGGCCAGCATTCTTGTGGGCATCTGCTCGGCGGTGCCGCAGCTGCTGCTGCCCATGGCCGCCCACCTGGCCCCCGAGGCCGACCGCGGCCGCATTGTGGGCCGCGTGATGAGCGGGCTGTTGATTGGCATTCTGGCTTCGCGCACCCTCAGCGGCTACGTGGGGGCGCATTTGGGCTGGCGGGCCATGTTTGAAATCGCGGCCGCGCTCATGCTCGCTTTGCTGGGCCTGCTGGCCTGGCGGCTGCCGCAGGACCGGCCGAATTTTGCCGGTTCCTATGGCTCACTCATGAAATCGCTGCTGACACTGGCGCGCACGCTGCCGGCCCTGCGCCGCTCGGCGCTGGTGGGCGGGCTGCTGTTCGCGGCCTTCAGCGTGTTCTGGACCACCCTGGCGTTTTTCTTGGAAGGCCCAACCTATGGCTACGGCAGCGACGTGGCCGGCTTTTTTGGGTTGATTGGGGCCGTGGGCGCGCTGGCCGCCCCGCTGGCTGGCAAGGCCGCCGACACGCGCGGGCCCGATTTTGCCATCAGCATCAGCATCCTGCTCGCGCTCGTCTCCTACGCCATTTTGGGCTTGGGCGGCTACCACCTCATCGGCTTGGTGCTGGGCGTGATTGTGCTCGACGTGGGCGTGCAGTCGGCCCATATTTCCAACCAAACCAAAGTATTCTCGCTGGTGCCCGAGGCCCGCAGCCGCCTCAACACCGTGTACATGACCGGCTACTTCACGGGCGGCTCCATCGGCTCAGTGGCCGGCGGCCTGGCCTGGACGCATTTCGGCTGGGCCGGCGTGTGCCTGCTCGGGGCCGCATTCACAGCCGGGGCCTGGCTGGTAAGCCGGTTTTATGGACGAGGATAGAGACGCAAATATGCGTCTCTACATCCAGCCTAGTCCAGTCGGTTCAAGCATACTTTCAAGCTCGCGCGCCAGTGCGGAATGGTTACGCCCAGCGCAGCCTTAACCTTACTCTTGTCCATTACCGAATACAGCGGGCGGGCGGCTTTGGTCGGGTATTCGCTGGTGCGAATGGGCGTGGTCTTCACCGAAATTCCGCTTAGCTCGAAGATGGCCACGGCGAAATCATACCACGAAGTCAGGCCTTCGTTGCTGTAGTGGTACAGGCCAAAGGCCTGGCTCTGGGTTTCGATGAGGTGCAGAATGCAGCCGGCCAGGTCAATAGCGTAAGTGGGCGTACCGGTCTGGTCCCAGATGACGCGCAGCTCGTCGCGCTCACGGCCCAGCTTGCGCATGGTTTTCACGAAGTTGCCGGCAAACTCCGAGTACAGCCAGCTGGTGCGCAGGATGAAATACCGGTCCGTGAGCGGTGGAATCACCTGCTCGCCCTCCAGCTTGGTGAGGCCGTACGCGCTGATGGGCGCGGTGGCATCGGTTTCGAGCAGCGGTTGGTTGCCCGTACCGGCAAACACGAAATCGGTCGAAATCTGGATGAGCACCGTGCCGTGCTCGCCGCAGAGGCGGGCCAGATTTTCCACGCCGTCGCGGTTGACTTTGCGGGCCAGGTCCAGCTCATCTTCCGCTTTGTCGACGGCCGTGTAGGCGGCACAGTTGATAACGTACGCCGGACGGTGCTCGGCAAACAGGGCCTGGAGGCCCGCCGGATTCAAAATATTGGCCTGGTCTACGGGCAAAAACACCAGCCCGGTCGTGCCTCTTTCCTGCGCCACGTGCGCTAAACATTGCCCCAATTGCCCGGAGGCTCCAAAAACGAGAGTTGTACTCATGAAGTGTGCTGCGGTTGCGTTATTCGAGCCGCAAGGTAGCATCGGTGGGCGGGCGCTTGTTGTTGATGGGCACGAACCGCTGCTCGCGCGGCTGCTTTTCACTCAGGTATTTCCAGTAGCGCAGCGGCATGTGGCGGCGGTGCAGCTTGAGGTTTTTGCGCTCGGGAATGTTGACGTGGTCGAAATACGCCTGCCAAAGCAGCCGGAACAAGGGCTCCCGCTCGTCGAGCACGGTGGCCGAAATATCGGTTGATTTCTGCCCCGCCGGGTTTTCAAACTGCACAATGTCGGTGCGGGCCAGGTCGTAGTAGAGGCCGTAGTGGCGGCGGCGGTCGTATATCAGCCAGCGCTGGTCGGCGTAGCGCTTGGTGAAGTGCGCGGCGATGAGCGGCAGCACGTCCATGTCCGGCTCGATGGTGGCGTGGAACAGTTCGTCGGCTGTTTTCTCGAAGCGCACAAAGGCTTCCATGCGGTGCTTTTCGCGGAACATCATTTGAGCCAGGCGCTGGATGCGGCGCACGTCGGCGTTGGCGTAGTTCTCAGAAATATCGACGGCCGAACGCAGGGCCAAGTCCACGTACCGGAAGATGAGCAACTCCCGCTCCGCGTCTTCACTCAAAAACACGTGGTAGAGGCGGGCGCGGGCCTCCGGGTCCATGGTGCGCAGCAGGCCATCCCAGACGCGGGCAGCCTGGGTTTCGTCGGTTTCGCGGTGAGCGGGCTGGGCGAAGAGGCCAGTTTGGGCCGTGGCTTCGGGCTGAATGCTGTTGGGCGGCGACTTGCCTTCGTAGATGCTGAACAGCACCGTGAGCAGGCCCTCAAACGTGCCGTCGTAGGTATAGTTCAGCGGCGGAGCGGTGAGCGCGGGGGCCGGGCGGCGGCGGGCAGCCGCGGGTGCAAGGGCAGTGGTATGGCGGCGGATGGGTTTCATAATGTGCAATCTGTCGCCCTCCGCATCACCTCACCCCCTGACCCCCTCCCCAAAAGAGAGGGAGAACCGGCTTTGACTTTAACGAATTCGGCTGTAAAATCGTCCTCACGAGCCGGTGCTCCCTCTTTTTTGGAGAGGGGGTCAGGGGGTGAGGTTACGCCGCTTGCTGGCGCTGCTCCTCCGCCTGGTGCGCCTGGTGGCGGGCGCGGGCGTCGTCGTGCATTTGGCGCACCAGCGGCATAAGTTCACTGAGGCGGCAGCAGCACGAGAGGCGGGCTACTTTATCAGAAGGGGCGACGAGGCGCGCGGGCTGGCTGTGAATGACTTTCATAACAGAAAAAAAGATGTCGTTTTGCACACCACCCAGGCTGCTCGTGGGCAGTGTGGGCCGGCCGTAGGGGAAGGAAGCGTCGTGGGGCATTGCGGTTAGGAAGCTTGGGCGAATAAGTCGAGCTGCTGCGTGACTAGGGCCGAGCGCACCGAGCCGGCCCCGAACAGAATCTGGCGGCGCACCTGCTGCTCGGTCAGCTCGCCGAGGGTGGGCTGGTGTTCGCCCTGGCAG
>JBBQSQ010000035.1:0-28380 GCA_038213745.1 Cytophagales bacterium | reverse complement strand
CTTCCGCCCAGCCGAAGCATCTTTCCCGCGCCACTTTTTATTTTACTCGTGCGTTAGAGTGGCTTCGGCTGCGCGGACGCCAGATGAGCATGACGTTTCTGCGAATAATATCCAATCGAATTTCACTACTCAAAACAACATGGTTTTTTTCGTGGTCGCCGTTGCCGAAAATGGCGTTATTGGTAACAAAGGTGAGCTGCCCTGGGGCAGCCTCCCCGACGACCTCCAGCACTTCAAACGCCTCACCCTGGGCCACCCCGTCGTGATGGGCCGCCGGACATACGACAGCCTCGGCCGGGCCCTCCCTAAGCGCCCCAACATTGTGGTGACGCGCCAGGCCACCTGGTCGGCTCCCGGCTGCGAAACGGCACCTTCCCTCCTCGCCGCGCTGGCCCGCGCCCAGGAGCTGGACACGGACGTGTGCGTGATTGGCGGGGGCGAAATCTACCGGGAAGCCCTGCCCACTGCCGACGTCATCTACCTCACCGAAGTGCACCACGCCTTCGAAGGAGATGCTTATTTCCCCGCGCTCAGCCCCACCGACTGGCGCGAAGAAACCCGCGAACGCCACGAGGCCGACGAGCGCCACGCCTACGCGTTCAGCTTTGTAACGTTCCGGCGGCGGTAAGATGGTAAATGAGTAAATGAGTAAGGGTGATGTCCAACGGCGCAAATAGCATCGCTGAATATCACCCTTACTCATTTACTCATTTACCATCTTACCGCATGAGCACCAGCTTGCCCCAGTCGTTTTTGAAAGCCTTGTCGCCGGACGTGGCACGGTGGCCAAAGCTGGCATTGGGGTCATCGAGCGACACGCGGTAGAGGTAGGTGCCATTGGCCAGCCGGTCGCCGTAGGTATCGGTGCCGTCCCAGGCAAATTCGGTGATGTTGTTGCCGATGTGCAACGGCCCGAGTTCGCTCATGAAAATCTCGCGTACCACCCGGCCGGTGAGCGATAGAATCTGGATTTTCATGTTGCGCGGCAGCTCCTGGCCCGTCAGCGTGAACACGAAGCGCGTCTTGTTGATAACCGGGTTTGGGTAGGGATAGACGTTGCTGATTTGGGAGGAATTTACCACCTCAAACTTCACCTGAAAGTTCTGGGAGCCGGCGCTGGCGTTGCTGGGGTCGCGGCCCTGCACCTCCAGGGTGTACATGCCATCGGGGAGCGGGGCCCTTTTGCCGGGCTCGTAGGTGAGCTTAGCGACGCTGCCATTGGTGGTGTTCACGCTGAATTGAACTTCGTTGGTGTTGGTGAGGTCCACCAGGGCGGGGGCGCTTTGACCGGGGCGCTGCAACGTAACAGTAAACACCGTGCGGTCCGTGATGGGCCGCAGCTTGTCCTCATCATTGAGCTGAATATTGATAGTTGGCCGCGCCGACACCAGTTCCCCGTTGAGGATGTGGCGGCCATCAAAGGCCACGTCCAAGACCGGCGGGACGTTGTTATCAAGCACCGTGAAGGCCTCCAGCGTTAGCTCGTTGTTGGAATAAATCTGCTCGGGCTGCAAGCGGGGATTCACCACAATTTCCGTCACGAAGGTGCCAAATTTGCCCTTCACGCTAAAGCGCACGGGTACTACCAGGGTTGCCCCGGGCAACGGGGCCACCGAGGTAATGAGCGTGTCAACTACTACCGGCCGGCTGACTTGGCCAATGTCACGCAGCCTGATGCGCGTTTTCAACGGTGAGGCGAAGTTTTCGTTAGAGACGTTCTCGAACTTTACCGGAAAAAAAAGGTAGCCCAACTCGATTGCTTGCTGGGCCAAGGTAGTTGGGGCATAATCCGTAGCCGCAACCAAGTCGCGCCGCACCACGCCTTCGGGCAAGCCCCGCGAGGTTACGAGCCATTGCTCCAGTTGCGGGGGCACGCGCGTCAGGGTGTCAGTCAGCGCCAGCTCCAGGCGGATGTAGGGATAGCGGGTCGCACTGATGGCGGTCGTGAGCGGCTGCGACGCCGCCGTGACGTTGGGCAACACCACCGTTTCGCGCCCCAGCGTGTCGATGGCCACGATGCTGAGCGTGTGGCGGCCACCGGGCGTCAGGTTCCGGATGGTGCTGTACAGGTTCGTCCATTCCTTGGCCGGGCCGATGCGCGTGGATACGATGCGGCCATCGGTGCCCGGCCGCCGCAGGCTGTCGCGCAGCTCTACGGTTTGACTGTGGGCGGCCAAGGGCAGGCTGCGGTCGGGACCAGCTTCACGCACCAGGCGGCCCGTGGTGGCCGTTAGCTTCTGCCCAACCACGGCCAGCGGTTCGCCATCGGCTAGGCGCGCAATTAGCTGCGAGCCCAGCAAGGCTTGCAGCCGGGCTTTGAGCGCGGCCGGCAACAGCGTGTAGCGCAGGCGGTTGGTTGAGACCACGGCCACGTAGGAGCCCGCGGGCACTGCGGTCAGGAAGTCGTTGAGCTGCTGCTGGCGCGTGGCGCTGTAGTTCAGGTTGTCGAGGGTATCGGCGGAATTTTGGTTAACGGGGTCGGCCTTGGAAAAGAAGTAGAAGTAGTCGGGGGCCTGCCCGCAGCGCTGGAACGTGGCCGGCATGGCCACCGGCCGCAACGACGTGGGGCTATACACCGCGATGAGCAGGTTGGGCGACTGCACGCCGCACCCCACCACCGAGGGCTGCCCGGCCGCCGATTGCAGGTAGATACCCGCGCCCAGCAGGGCCTGAAACGAAGGCCCGCTCCGCGGCACCCCGCCGCCCCGGGTGCGGAGCACCAGCGGCACTCGCGCCTCGGTGAAAGCCCAGCGGCCGGCGGGGGCGCTCACGTCCACCCCGGTTCGGGTGTCCCGCTTGAATTGCGCATAGTGGCTCTGCGACCAGCCGCCCGCGCTGCTCGGAATTATCCGGAACGAAGACGTTGCCCAGTTGCCGTCTTCGCCGGGAGCGGGGGTTTTGAAGCGCGCCCGCCAGTACCAGACAAGGCTGTCGCGCGAGCCAATGGCGGCCGGCAGCGTGGGCGTCCATTCGGCCACCACGCCCGCCGTAACGGTGGTGCGCTGAATGGCCCCACTCGTGAAGGTGTTGACCGTGTCGACCTCAAAATCGTAGGTGCGCTGCCCCCCCAGCGGGTCGTTGGACTGCACGGCCAGGCGGGGCTGCGTAGCCGGTGAAATGGCAAATTCCACGGGGCTCACCACCGACAAGCCCCCTTGTAGGAAAGAAAAATCAATGGTGGCCGTGTTGTTGGTTTCGCTGAGCTCGGCCACGCGGTTGTTGGGGTCCAGCGCCACCAGGAAGGTGCTGGTACCGCCCACCCCCACGGCGTTGGGCAGGGTCAAGGCATACGTCGTGTCGGGCCGCCAAGCCTGGCGGCGGGTTATCAGGGGATAAACTAAGTTGGGCCGTCCCGAGCCCGCTGGAAATACCCTGGTCACCTGAATTTCGACTGGCTCGTAGGTAATCTTGCCGGGGTTGGCCACCCCCACGTTCAGCACGAAATCGGTCGAAGCCGCCCCCACCGGAGTCGAACCAGTTGGGACGATGGAAAGCGTGGCATTGCTGGCGATGAAATCCGGCCGGGGCGGCGCGAACAGCGCCAGCGTGGGGTCGCCCTGCCAGCCGCAGGAGAGCAACTGCTCAATTCCGATGTCGTCGCTGAAATACCCCGTTCCCTGCAGTCGGCGCACCAACTCGTCGTGCACGGCTGTAATGGGCTTGCCGTACCAGTTGGGGTCGTTGAAGAGCAGTTTATAGAGTGTATCGTGGGAAACGCCCAGCGGGCCGGCGTAGCCAAACCCCGACTCTGCCAACGAGCCCAACGCCCCCCGCTGGCTGCTAAACAGCCAATCTTCGACGATGGTAAAGTCGCGGGTGAACGTGGCGTTGGCAGAGCACCCATTCAGGAAAAGGTAGGGGTAGCGGCCCGCGTTGGTGTAGTTGAGCGCGGTCGACGGCCGGCCGAAGTCTAAGGAGAAAGACGTAGGCGACGCGTGCCCAAAGAAGTCAATCAGGGCCAGCCCCGCGTTAAGTTGAGCCGAAATATCGACCGACACGGGCAGGGTCGATGTCCGGACTACCGTCGCCACCTTCCCGCCGAAATACGGCCGCTCCACCCGGCGCTTGGCGTCATCCAGGTAGCCCTTGAATTCGATGGCTTCGTCCACGGTTTTGCCGCCTACCAGGTGCAGCACGTTTTTGCGCCACGGGTCGGGCCCCAGGGCTTCGTGGGTGCGCAGCTTGCCCAGGTAGTTAAGCACCTGCTGCGGTGTTGTCGTGGTGAGTCGCCCGGTGTGCAGTTTGGGCACATAATCATTGCGTTGGTAATCAGCCGTTATCAGGTTATCCGATACTGCCCGCGAGCTGGTGAGCACAAAATCGCCGCCCGCAATGCCATAGGCAGGCGTAATCTCGTTGTTGTTGCGGTAGTACGCGCCTTTTTCGCTGGGCACAATCCCCTTGCCCAATAGCAACAGGTAGCGGTTGGGATTGGCCGGCGCGGCCGCGGCCAGCCACAGGCCTAGGTGCCGCATCGCCAGCCACGACCGTTCGCCGTAGTGAAACTGGTCGTAGAGCTGGGAGGTGGTAATGAGCAGGGTATCGTAGCGCCCGCCCGCCGTGGAGGCCCGATACTTGGCGTATTCCAGGGCGGCATTGGCCACGGGCGTGGTGCCGTCGAGCCCGGGGCCGCACATCTGGCGATGGGTAATGATGGCGAAGTTGACCGTGGCCGGGTTGATGACCCGGAACCGCACCAAACGCGCGCGCACCGGTACAAAGGGCCGGCCGGCATCGGCAAGCAAGAGGCGGCGCGACTGGGCCGCCCCGGCATTCGGAAACACGAAACGCCGGGCCAGCGGCCCCAGCGTTTGGGCCGTTGCGGGGGCAATGCGCTGCACATTCCAGGGGTCGTGCACATCGTAGCCTACCACCGAGGCCGGAATGCTGTCGACTTCAAAGGTGGCGGGCCCACCCAGGAGCGAATCATTGGCGAAGAATACCTGTCGGCGCGGCCCTATCCAGCGGCTAGCCTGGGGGGCCACCACCCGCATGTAGGCGCGTCGAAAGTAGTCGGCCGTGGAGTTAGTACCGCCCCCCGCGCTGCCCGACAGCCGGACCTTAACCAGTCCATTCGGCCCAATTTCGGCGCGCTGCAGCGGGTACCGGCCACCCGCGAAGTTGTACGAGTTGAAGGTTAGCCGGGCCAGCGAGCGGTAGGTGTTGGTGGTAGGGTTTAGCACCAGCAACTCAATGTTATGCGGCGCATCGGTGCTGCCCACTATTCGGATTTCGAGACGCGGCGCGGGACCGGGTCCATTGGGGACCACCGCCCGCAGCAGCGAGTCGGTTTGCGTGTCGGCTACCCCACCCAGCGTTTGCGAGTAAAACCCTTCGCCGGGCTCCACCCAGGGCAGAAAGGTATACGGGGACTGGCTCAGCGGCGAGTCGGCGTAGGAATTTACCTCCACTTTCAGGGAGTTGGCCAAACGCCAGGCGTGCGGCGCGCCCCCGGCCAGCAATGGTTCGGCCATGCGCTTGGCTGCCGGGGCCCCGGCCCCGGGGTACGTCAGAAAATACGCGGCGGTATCGGTGTAGTAGCTGTAGAGTTGGTGGGGCTGGTCGGCCGCACCTTTGTACAAGTTGCGGTCGAGCTGGCCGTCGTTGCGCTGCCCGTAAAACTCCAGGTACGTGCTGGCGTCGAATACCGTGCGAGCGCCGCCCTGGTACACGGCCACTTCCCGGCCCCGCCGCCACAGCTGCAGGCGGCTGGGGTCGACACTGCCCAATCCTGCCTGGGTAAGGTATTGATAATCCAGGCGATGTATTCCATCGCGGGTTACGGGTATTTTGTAATACTGCTGGCTGGGCACTATCCATTCGTTGCCATAAGGCCCCGACTGCGCCCGAGCCGTTGGAACGCTAAACAACAGCCCCAACAGTACCACCAGCAGCCCCCAACCCTGCTTCAATTGCGTGTATTTTTTATCCATGGATGTATTCCTTCAACTCTCTAGTTTGGTAGACAAGACTGTTATGAGCTGTTAGCTGATGGCTAACAGCTCATCTTTTATTTATCAATTTGTTACATCAATCTTACTGTCTGTTTAATTTGGAATAGACAATGAGGCTGATTCGATTATTCGGTAATGAACAAAAAAGCCAATAGCTAGCAGCCATCAGCTGATGGCTCAGCACTTGGCTTACTTAAATCCGTAACCCAGCGACACAATCAGCGAATTGGTTTGCGACGTGCTGCCCAACTTCTCCACGGCCAGGCGCGAAACCGCCAGGTCGACCCGCAGGCCGCTCACCGCCACGCCCGCCCCGAGGCTGTATTGGCCTTTCCAGCTGCTATTGTAGGCACCGTTGCCATTGGGAGCAAAGTCCTTAAATTTCTGGTAGTTGCCGGCCCCGCCGCGCAGAAATACCAGGTTTTTGTAGCCTAGCTCCACGCCCACGCGCGGGTCCACGCTCACCAGGCTGGTGGAAATGGGGGTGCCGCGCTGCCCGTCGGTGGTGGCCTCCAGGTCGACGGCCAGCAGGGCGGAAAACTCCTTGGGCAGCTCGAAGCGACGGCCCGCGCCCAGCACGAGGCGGGGCAGCGTAATTTCGGACCGGTTCTTAGGAATGGGGTCGATGCCGTTGGCCACACCGCTATTGGCTCCTTTGCGGAATTCGTCGCCGTTGATAACCCACTGCGTAAACGTGGTGGTGATGTCGCGCGCCATCAGGCCGAAGTTCCAGCCCTTGTGATTGTACTGCACCCCGGCATCGACGCCGAAGCCGTAGCCGCTAGCAAACTGGCCAACGTTGCGGTAAATAATTTTACCATTCACGCCTACGCTCAGGCCTTCTACGCTGCTAATTTTACGGGCGTAGGAAAGCAGCAAGGCGTAGTCGGCCACCGAGAAATAAGTAATCTGGTCGTAGTCAATGTAGCCGTATTCGTTTCGTAGGTTGAGCGTATTGGCAATGTTATCCACGCCCAACCGCATGACGCTCACCCCAATGGCGCTTTTATCGTCCAGCGGCATGGAGAACGCGCCGTAGTCGTTTTTCACCACGCCCGAAAACAGCTCGGAGTGCATCAGCACGCCGTCGTACTTGTGGGTTTGGTTGGTGAGGCCGGCGGGGTTCCAGTAGCCTGCGGTGGCATTGTCGGCCAGGCTCACCTGCACCTTGCCCATGCCCAGGGCCCGGGCCCCCACGCCAAGGTTGAGGAATTCGTTGCTGAATTTGGGCGCTTTGGTCGACTGGGCGGCGGCTGGCAACGCCAGCACCGCGGCAACACCCAAGAAAAGCAGCCCACGGGCAGCCGAGGAGAACTGGGACATAGAAAAAGGATAGCGAGTAGGTTTTGCGCGGACGGAACGCAAGTTACTGCATTATAGTGCGACCGTGCCCGCCAATTTCGGGCCAACAACGCTTTTCGGGCGAGGGAAGGGCTTTGCGGCCCGACGGGCCACGCCCCCGCAGCAGCAGCACCAGAACCTGCCCGCCGGCTCCAAGGCTCACAGCCGGCTAACTCGTCGTTTTGACTAGAATTTTTCTCGTTGATTATCAGCGACTAATGAAATAGTTTAGAGATTATATGGGAATTATTTATCCAGTACCTTGCTTTACAAAGTACCTACCATACATTTGTACTGTTTCTCACCCACTAGTAATTCGCAACGCCCATGAAACTCGAGAACACCCAGGTTCAGATGCGCAAGGGAATCCTTGAGTTCTGCATCCTGGAAATTATCGCCCGCGGCGAAGCCTACGCCTCCGACATGCTGGAGGAGCTGACTTCGGCCCGCATGATAGTGGTGGAGGGCACGCTCTACCCGCTGCTCACTCGCCTCAAAAATGCCGCCCTGCTGGACTACGTCTGGAAAGAAAGCACCAGCGGCCCGCCCCGCAAATACTACACCCTGACCGATGCCGGCCGCCAGTTTCTGGGCGAGCTGCGCGATACCTGGGAGGAAATGGCCGCCTCGGTGGGCATCATCCGCCACAGCCGGCCCCCGGGCGACAGCCGCTAGCGCGCCGCTTTTCTTTTTTCTGCTTCACTCACCAGCATTCAATCGGCCCGTTCGGCCCTCTTTCACATGAAAAAGAACATCAGCATCAATTTACAGGGCCTCATCTTCCACATCGAAGAAGATGGGTTTGAGGTCCTGAGCCGCTACCTGGCCGAGGTGAAAGCCCACTTTGCCAGCTACCGCGGCCACCAAGACATTGTGGCCGACATCGAGGGCCGCATTGCCGAGCTCTTCGCCGCCCGCCTCTCGCCCATGCAGCAGGTCATCACCCTCGATGACGTGAATGCCATGACGGCCAAGATGGGCCGCGTCAGCGACTTCGCCCCCGATGCCGACGAGGACGACGAAGTAGAGGCCGACGAAGCCGCTGCTGCCTCGGCATCGGCTGATTTTAACCGCGCTTCAGGCACTCCCGGCGCGGCATCCGCGGCCGCTGCTGCCACAGCCGCCAGCAGCGAGCCCAAGCGCCTGTACCGCGACATGGCCAATCGCAAGATTGCGGGCGTGGCCGCCGGCATCGCCCAATACTTCGCCGTGAACCCGCTTTGGATTCGCCTGGGCCTGGTGTTCGGCACCATCTTTTCGCCCGCCATTAACATCTGGTCGCGCCACAACATGCGCGTTGATTTTGGCGGCTGGCTGGTGCTGGCCTACATCATCCTCTGGATTTTGCTGCCCAAACGCTACGACGCGCCCGCTCACCCCGAAGCCCTGCTGAGCACGGGCCCGCTGGCCGGCCGCCGCTTGTTTCGCGATACCGGTACGGGCAAGGTAGCCGGCGTGGCCGCCGGCCTGGCCGCCTATTTCAACATCGACGTGACCCTGGTGCGGGTGCTGCTGCTAGCCGGCCTCTTCGCGGGCGGCTTCACCTTCCTCCTCTACGTCATTCTCTGGATAGTCTTGCCCGAGGCCAAAACGGTCTCGGACAAGCTGCGGATGCGCGGCGACGCCGTGACCCTGGAAAGTTTCGACAGCAGCGCCCGCAGCTCGGCTTTTAGCGATGCCCCCACGACTACCAACCGGCCGGTGGGGGCGTTTGTGGAAGACGCGGCCCGAGGCCTGCGCCCGTTGGTGGACTTCGTGGGCTCGGGCATTCGGGTGTTTGCCGGGGTGCTGCTCACCATTATTGGCTTTGGCCTGCTGCTGGCACTGGCCATTGCGTTTGGCGCGGGCATTGGCTTGTTTCCGAATTCGCAACACATTGTGCTGGGCGATGCGCCCGCCTATGTTGTGCTGAACGGGGTGCCTACCTGGGGCATTCTGGCGGGCTTCTTGGCCCTGGGCATTCCGTCGCTGGCCCTGCTGCTGGCGGGCATTAACCTGCTGTTTCGCCACTCCGTTGTGTCCCGCACCCTGAGCCTGTCGCTGCTCGGCTTGTGGCTCCTGAGTCTGGTGGGCCTCACCGCCGCCATTGTGCGCCAAAGCCGCGAGTACCAGTACGACGCCGAAGTGGAACAGCTCGAACGCTACCCCAAGCTGACCACGCCCGTGGTAATGCTGGACGCCCGCAACATCGACCGCCAGTGGGAGCAGCGCGTGGAGGTGCGCCTCGCCGCCGCCGATAGCGGCCGCACCGTGGAAGTGCTGCGCACCCTGGGCTCGAAAGGAGCCAGCGAGGAGGCCGCCCGCCGCACCGCCCTCACGTCCATCGACTACACCATCCGGCCCCGCGGCGACTCTTCGCTCGTGTTCGACGACCACTTCTCCTTCCTGCCCGGCGCGTCCTACCGCAAGCAGGAGCTGGCCCTCACCATCCGCCTGCCCCGCGACCGCACCTTCCGCCTGAGCCGGGACTTTGCCTACAGCCTGCTGCGCGACGAAAACTTCGTGGGCGACCGCCGCCCCGAGGACCCCGAGCAGCACCGCTACCGCCTGCGCGGCAACCGCCTGGAGTGCATCGGGTGCAGCGATGAGCAGCTGGGAAAAAGCCAAGACGACAGCAACGATGTCAACATCAATACTGACACTGATAATAACAACGACAGCGGCGACACCACCGACGACGAGGACCGCGACGATGAGAATAACAACGGCAAAAGCGGCATCACGTTGAACTACGGCGGCGCCCCGGCTTTCGACACCGACCTGAACAGCTACGGCAGCGACCGCCGCACCTTTGAGGAATCCGGCTTCACACGGGTGAGCGTGGTGGGCGGCTACCGCGTGGTGGTGCGCCGTGGCGATGCCTTCAAGATTGAGGCCGGCGGCGACGACAAGGTGCTGAACGACCTGCGCGTGGAGCGCGACGGCGACGAGTTGCAAATCAAGCCCCGCAACACGTCATTTTTCGGCCGCGGCTGGAACCGCCGCGACAACAAGGTGCTCATCGTCGTCAGCATGCCAGCCATTGAAAACCTGGAGCTGGCCGGCTCCGTGCAGGCCGACCTCGGCGGCTTCGAGCGCCAGGAAAACATGAAGGTGGAGCAGGCCGGAGCCAGCCACCTGCGCCTAAATGGCAACTACGCCAGCCTACGGATTGAGCAGGCCGGCGCGTGCCGCACCACCGCCACCGGCAACGCCGACAACCTCTACCTCGAAGCCGCCGGGGCCTGCGAGCTGGCCGGGGCCAACCTGCAAACCCGCACAACCAACATATCGGTGGCCGGCGTGTGCAAGGCCCGCCTCAACGTGAGCGAGCGCCTGGAAGGCGACGCCGTGGGAGCCAGCGAAATTGCCTACAGCGGCCAGCCCAAGCAAGTAAAAGTAGACGCCACCGGTCCCTCCAGCATTAAACGCCTATAGACCAAAATATTTCTTTGTTACCAACTAAATTCCAGGCAACTTTAGCGGGTCAGCCGCATCTATCCCCCCGAAAAAGCAAAAGAAGAAGCCAGGCTTAGTTTGGTGAGTGAACGAAGCCTCCTTCTGGACGAAGTCCTTTGGCCGCCCCCTGCTGCAACAGGAAGGCCAGGGCTTCGTCCATTTCGTTTGTAATGGTGCCAACGGGCTTGTTGATACGCCGCAAAAATCACAGTTGATTCCGGGCAACCCATTGCGCTGTGAGCGCATCTGCGGGACTGAATCCCTTTATTTCAGCTTCCGATGAAAGCCACGACACTTTTGCTAACGCTGGCAGCCGCACCCGTTGGTGCGGCCTTGGCCCAGCCGGCCGCCCCCTCCTACGCGCAGCTGCTGGAACGCACCGCAGCCCAGGTGCAGGCCCGCGATTATTGCGCCGCCGTAGCCACTTTCGAGCAGGCTTTTGCTCCCGACAGCGCCCGCGCCAACGAGTCTGAATTATTCGGGGCCGCCAGCGCGGCCGCCAACTGCCCGGCCCGGCGGGAGTTGGCTTGGCGCTGGCTGGGGCAGCTCAGCCGCCACCGCCTGCACATGCAAGCCCACGACCTCGACAACGTGGCGCAGGACCCCAACCTGAATCCGCTGAAAGCCGACGCCGCCTGGCCCCGCTGGCTGGCCGCCATGCACGCGGCGCTGGACCGCCAAGCCGCGGCTGTCCAGACCCAAAGCGCCCGTTGGGTGGCCGAAACGCAGGCGCGGGCCCTGCCCTGGCCCGGCAGCGGCCAGCGCAAGATGGGCCGCTTTGCCGCTGCGCAACCCGGTTTCGCCCTGTATTTCCGCCCGGTGCCCAACGACACGGTGCGCATGCCCTACCTGGTGCGCGTGCCCACCGGCTACTCGCCCACCCGGCCCGCACCCGTGGTGGTGTACCTGCACGGCGGCGTGGTCAGCACGGCGCAGTTCCAGTACGCCGACCCTGATGTGATAAAAGAGCCCGTGTTTGCGGCCGCACCTGCCAATGCCATCGTAGTCTATCCATTTGGCCGTCAAACCTTCGGTTGGGTCGACCAGCCCGCCGCATTCGCGCAGGTAGAGGCCATCGTGCGCGAGGTGCAGGCCCGCTACCGCACCGACCCGCGCGGCCCCGTGCTCGGCGGCATGAGCAACGGCGGCAGCGCGGCCCTGTGGTTTGCCAGCCAGCGGCCGGCCGCGTTCAGCGGGTTCTACGCCCTGTCGCCGTCGCCGAGGCTGCCGTTGCAGGCCGGGTACGGCCGGCTGGGCCAGGGCAAATCCTGCTACCAAATAAGTGCTCAGGATGACTCGCTCTACCCGTATGTGTTGGTGAAAACGGCCTACGACATCCACCACGCCGAAGCGCCGCAGTGGATTTTGCAAACGTTACCCAGCGGCGGCCATGGCTTCCTCTACGGCCCCGATGGGCCAACTGTGCTACGGCAGGCCCTGGCCCGGCTCTGCGCACAGCCGTAGTCTTCAGGACTCAGCCACAACGGTCTCCATGCCTCCCGGAGCCAGCCCTTTGGCCGCCCCCTGCTGCAACAGGAAGGCCAGGGCTTCGTCCATTTCGTTTGTAATGGTGCCCTCCAGAATGGCTTCCATCACGGCTTCCTTCAGCTCGCCCACCTCCCGCGACGGCTTCAGCCCAAATGTGGCCATGATAATTTCGCCGGTAATCACGGGCCGGAAGCTGCGCAGGTGGTCTTTTTCCTCCACTTCCTTCAGCTTCTCCTCCACCTGCCCGAAGTTGCGCAGGTAGCGCTCCTTGCGGGTGTGGTCCTTGCTCGTGATATCGGCCCGGCACAGCAGCATCAGCCGGTCAATGTCTTCGCCGGCTTCGAACAGCAGGCGGCGCACAGCCGAGTCGGTTACCGTTTCCTTCACCAAGGCAATGGGGCGCAGGTGCAGCCGCACCAGCTTCTGCACCATGCGCATCTCCTCGCCCAGCGGCAGTTTCAGGTCCGTGAAAATACCGGGTACCCAGCGGGCCCCCTTGTCTTCGTGGCCGTGGAACGTCCAGCCCACGCGCGGGTCGTAGCGCTTGGTGGCCGGCTTGGCGATATCGTGCAGCACGGCAGCCCAGCGCAGCCACAGGTTGCCGCCGGCGTTGGCCACATTGTCGAGCACTTGCAGGGTGTGGTAGAAATTATCCTTGTGCGCGTGCTGACCCACTTTTTCCACGCCGTGCAGCAGCGCCATCTTCGGGAAAATAAGCTGCAACAGCCCCGTCTGAAACAGCAGCTTGAACCCGTAGCTCGGCGTGGGCGACTCAATAATCTTGTTCAGTTCCACCGTAATCCGCTCCTGCGACACGATTTTTATCCGGTCCTTATTCCGGATAATAGCGTCGAAGGTATCCGGCTCGATGTCAAAATTTAACTGGCTGGCGAAGCGCACGGCGCGCATCATCCGCAGGGGGTCGTCGGAGAAGGTAACGTCGGGGCCCAGCGGCGTGCGGATGGTTTTGCTGGCCAAATCCTTCATGCCCTCGTAGCGGTCCACCAGCGCGCCGAAATCTTCCGGGTTCAGGCTCAGGCCCAGGGCGTTGATGGTGAAGTCGCGGCGGGCCAAATCCTCTTCCAGCGTGCCGGCCGCCACTTCGGGCTTGCGGCTTTCGGCGCGGTAGCTCTCCTTGCGGGCCCCCACAAACTCAATGTCGCCCGCCTCTTTGGTCGGCAGCATGGCCGTGCCGAAGTTTTTGAACACCTGCACCCGGCCCCGGCCTTTTAGCTTGTGGCCCACGGCCTGCGCCAGCGCAATGCCGTCGCCCACGGTCACCACGTCAATGTCCTTGCTCGCCCGGCCCAGGGCCAAATCCCGCACGTAGCCGCCAATCACGTAGGCCGGCTGCCCAAGTTCGGCCGCCGCTTCGGCAATGGTCTGGAAAATGGGCAATTCGGGTAGTTGGGGCGTGTTCATGGGCGCAAAGTTCGGCGCTGTTGCTGAAACGTACCACCCGCACCGGCCGTCACTGCGAGCGAAGCGCAGCGCAATGCGGCAATGATGGGCGGCATCTTTCTTATTCCCGCACCACTTCCAGCTTCCCGCCCGCGTCCAGCCGCACCACCCGCGAAGGGGCCACCCGGGTGTCGTCGTCCTGCCGCCAATTCACCACGTGGTCGGCCCCGCGCACGATGGCCGCATCGACTTCTGCATAAATCGCCGGGGTTGGCCCGCCGGCTTTGTTGGCTGAGGTCGACACCAGCCCGTGGCCCAGCCGCCGCACCACTTTGTGGCAGAATTCGTCCTTCACTACGCGCAGGCCTACGGTGCCATCGGGCGCTACCAACTCCTTCGCCACGGCCCGGCCGGCGGGCAGGATGTAGGTCGTCGGCCGCGTATCAGTCGCCAGCATGGCTTCCAGCTCCGCCGGCACTTCCGCGGCGTAGCGCTTCATCATCGCCAAATCGACGACCAGCACGATGCTCGGCTTGCCGGCTTCGCGGCCTTTAAGCTTATACAGTGCCTGCACGGCGGGCGGCGCTTCGGCATCGCAGCCCACGCCCCAAACGGTATCGGTGGGGTACAGAATGACTTGCTGGAGCAGCAGGGCGTCAACGGCATTGTCTACTTCTTGTTGGAAACGATTCATAGTAGTAGCGCGGACTTTTAGTCCGCGAGTAAGCATTTATCAGTTAAAAAGCCCGGCTTATTCAGCTTCCACCGTTGGCTTGCGGACTAAAAGTCCCCGCCGGGTACGACCGCGCTACCGAATGGTTTGGCAAAGTTCAACCAACACCCCAGCGGCACTTTTAGGGTGCACGAAGCAGACCAGCTTGTTGTCGGCCCCGCGCTTGGGCTCTTCGTTCAGCAGCACGAAGCCGGCTTTCTTAAGCCGCGCCATCTCGGCCCGAATGTCGTCAACCTCAAAAGCAACGTGGTGAATGCCTTCCGGTTTCTTCGCCAGAAATTTTGTGATGGCGCTCTCGGGGGAGGTGCCGGCCAGTAGCTCAATCTTGGAACCGCCCACCTGAAAAAACACGGTGTCCACGGCTTCGCTGGCCACGTGCTCCTTTTTGTAGGGTGCCGTGCCCAGCAGCGCGGTGTAAAGCGCAGTAGCGGCTTCCAGGTCGTGCACGGCCAAGCCGAGATGTTCGAGATTTGTGAGCATGGTGGAGAATGAAAAGAAAGGCTTAGTCCGGCCATTAAGGCAGCAAACGCCCGGATTGACCAAGCATTTTGCGTCGCCGTCGGCATCCCAGGCATTTCCTTATTTAGATTGTATCTACTTTTGTGAGGCCAAAGAAAACTGATTGCCCCAGAACTGTGTTCTAGAGCAGGCCAGTCATTCATTGGTTTATCATCTTGCTACACTGCTGCGCGCCATGCTAAAGCTCCCCATTTACCTCGATAACAACGCCACCACGCCCCTCGACCCGCGGGTGCTGGAGGCCATGATGCCCTACCTGACCGACGTATTCGGCAACGCGGCGTCGCGCAACCACCCCTTCGGCTGGGCCGCCGAGGAGGGCGTGGACTACGCCCGTGAGCAGATTTCGAAGCTTATCAACTGCGATTCCAAGGAAATCATCTTCACGTCGGGCGCTACCGAGTCCGACAACTTGGGCATTAAGGGCGTGTTTGAGATGTACAGCCAGAAAGGCAACCACGTCATCACGTGTACCACCGAGCACAAAGCCGTGCTCGATACCTGCAAGCACTTGGAGAAGTTGGGCGGCCGCGTGACCTATCTGGCCGTGGACGAGCAAGGCCTCATCAGCCTCGAAGAATTAGAAGCCGCCATGACCCCGGAAACCATCCTGGTGACCATCATGTACGGCAACAACGAAACGGGCACGATTAACAATGTCCGCGAAATTGCCAGAATCGCCCACAGCCACGGCGCGCTGTTCATGACCGACGGCACCCAGGCCGTAGGCAAGATTCCCGTTGACGTCATCGCCGACGGCATCGACATCATGGCTTTCACGGCCCATAAAATGTACGGCCCGAAGGGCGTGGGTGCCCTTTACGTGCGCCGCAAGAACCCCCGGGTAAAGGTTACCGCCCAGATGGACGGCGGTGGCCACGAGCGCGGCATGCGCTCCGGCACCCTCAACGTTCCCGGCATCGTGGGCCTGGGCAAGGCCTGCGAGCTGGCCCGCCTCGAAATGGCCGCCGACACTGCCCGCCTGAGTGTAATGCGCGACCGCCTCGAAAAAGAGCTGATGACAATGGAAGAAACCTACGTGAACGGCTCCATCGAGCACCGTTTGCCCCATGTCACCAACATCAGCTTCAAGTACGTGGAAGGTGAAGGCCTGATGATGGGCGTGAAAGACTTGGCCGTATCGTCGGGTTCGGCCTGCACCTCGGCTTCGCTGGAACCCAGCTACGTACTCAAGGCCCTAGGCCTGAGCGACGACTTGGCCCACTCCTCCCTGCGCTTCGGCCTTAGCCGCTTCACGACGGATGAACAAATCGATTACGCCATCGGCCACGTAAAAGAGGCCGTAACCAAACTCCGCGAAATGTCGCCCCTATGGGAGATGTTCCAGGAAGGTATCGACCTGAGCAAAATCGAGTGGGCCGAACACTAGAAGGGAATTATGAATTACAAATTATGAATTATAAATGGCTTTAAATGGCCCTAATAATCATGGTTGTAATTCATAATTTATAATTTTTAATTCATAATTTAAGCGAAGCGACATGGCTTATTCCGATAAAGTAATCGACCATTACAGCAACCCCCGCAACGTGGGCACGCTGGACAAAAGCAAAAAGAACGTAGGCACCGGCCTCGTGGGCGCACCTGAGTGCGGCGACGTAATGCGCCTGCAAATTGAAGTGGACGAAGCCACAAATACCATTACCGACGCCAAGTTTAAGACGTTCGGTTGCGGCTCGGCCATTGCCTCATCGTCGCTCGCAACGGAGTGGCTAAAGGGCAAATCCATCGACGAGGCCCTGGCCATTGACAACAGGGAGATTGTGGAAGAGCTGGCTCTGCCGCCCGTGAAAATCCACTGCTCGGTGCTGGCTGAAGACGCCATTAAGTCGGCAATTTCCGATTACCGGGTGAAAAATGGTTTGCCTGCTTTAGAGTTGGCGCACCACTAGTATTAGTGAATTAAAAATTGAGAAGTAAAAATTAAAAGTGCGGCTTACGCTGTCATTTTTAGTTTTTACTTCTCAATTTTTAATTTAACCCTACTATGGACGAATACGAAATTGCCCGCCTGCAACGGGATATTCAGCAATACCTGGGTTTGACGCCGGAGCAGTTGCGGTTTGAGTTTCGGGAGGTGGAAGGCCAAACCCGTTTGGATTTGATTACTGTGAACCCGCGGCACCAGCAACGCTTTCTGTTTCGCTACGAAACGGGGCGCGACGCCGTGGAAGCCTTGCAAAAAATGCTGGATTATGTGCAGCGCTTCCGCGACACCGAAAGCTCCTACACGCTGCAATGGCGCAGCCCTGGCGACCGGGAATTGCACACGTCCTATTTCCGGGCGCACAATGCTTACGAGGCGCTGGATAAACTTTATTTTGGGCGCGACCTAAATACCATTACGGTTTTTAGCGTGGTGCTTAATCCTAGCTCCTAGCTGGGCTCGCGCCCGTAATGTCTGGCGCGTGAACGAAGAAATCCCTTCGCTTGTTTATAATATGTCTAAATTGCGTCTTCATTACCACGTTATTTGAACGGGGTCTGCTCCTCTCCTACTGACATGATTACCGTATCCGATAAAGCCAAAGAAAAAGTAGCGCGTCTGATTCAGGACGCGCACCTCGACGACACGTTTCGCCTGCGCGCTTCGGTGGCCGGTGGGGGCTGCTCGGGCCTGAGCTATAAGCTGGATTTCGACAACGAAGTGCGGCCCATGGACCAGGAATTTGAGGACAAGGGCGTGCGCGTGGTGGTGGACATGAAAAGCTTTCTCTACTTGGCCGGTACTGAGTTGGATTTTTCCGACGGTCTCAATGGCAAGGGTTTTCAGTTCAACAACCCTAACGCCTCACGCGAGTGCGGCTGCGGCGAAAGCTTCTCGGTGTAATCACGGATTAGCCCGAATTTTAGCGGACTTCACGGATTTTGTAGACGCTTCCCAATTCGGTTTAAGATAGAACAACGAAAAAAGGCTTGCCGTGTGGCAAGCCTTTTTTCGTTGTTCTAGGAGATGAATTTTACTCAACGGCCACAAAATCCGTGAAATCCGTTAAAATTCGGGCTAATCCGTAGCCTTTTCAAACTTCTGCATCACGCGCCCATTAGCGGTTTGCAGCTCGAGGAAGTAGAGGCCCGGGGCCAAGGCATTGAGGGCAATGGTGGCCGTGCCGCTTTCGGTGGTGCCGTGCAGCAAGCTTTGGCCCAGTTGGTTAAGCACGCGGTAGGGCGTCGCGGCCTCGACCAAAAAGTAAATGCTGCCACGCGTTGGATTCGGGTAGAGCAGCGACTTGCTGGCCACGCCAGTGCCTGCTACCACCACCACGGGGGAGTGGGCAGCCGTGCCATCAAGGTCCACCTGGCGCAGGCGATAGTAGAGGGTGGCCGCGGGGGCGGTTTTGTCAAGGATGGCGTAAACGGTGGCATTGCTGCTGTTACCACGGGCCGTAGTGCTGGCTACTACGGCGAACTCGCGGCCGTCAACGCTACGCTCCACTTCGAAGCGGGCGCTGTTCTTTTCGCTGGCGGTGGCCCACTTTACGGCTACCCCATTGCTGGCTTGGCGCAGGGCGCTGAAGGTGGTCAGCTCAACGGGAAGGGGGTTAATGGCAGCCCCAAACGTGGTGTTGTCGTTGGTAGCGCCCAAGACGAAAGTAGCGGAGGCGGCGGCCGTCGTAAACGAAGCAGAAGTGAGCGTACCGGCTATTTCGGCCCCGCCGGGCCCGGTGCCCGAACCAGTGCTGACTGAGCGGTCAAAGTTGCTGAATGCCGCGCCTCCACTGCTCACGGCCACCACCAGGCCGGCGTCGCCAGGATTATTTACTCGGTCGCCGGCATCGAAGCTGAGCGTGACCGTGCCACCGGCGTTAGCGGTTGTGCTCACGGACGAGGTGAGCACGAAGGAGCGGAACCGCGACACCCGCTTGAGCGGGGCCGTGCCCAGGCCATTGCCCGTATCGAGGTTGCTGGGGCCTGCAGGGTTGGGATTGCCTTCCAGCTGTTCGACGGTGTAGGTGCTGGCGGCCGCTTGGTTGGCCAGCGTGACGGTGAACGGACGATAGAAACTGGCCTTGCCCACAGGAAACAGGAAAGGCGTGCTGGTGGAGATACCAGCGGGCGTGAGGCGGGCCAATGGACCATTTACGAAGCTGGTGGCGCTGCCGCCGGTCACGGCAGCAGCAGAATAGAGCGTGAGGATGTTGGCGGCGGCGGTATTGATGAGACCGTTGGCAAGGGCAAGGGTATTTTCTACGTTGATATTGCCGTTGGGAGTCAGCCGGGCGGCCGCGTCGTTCATGGTTACTGCGTAGTAGTTGCCAGCGTTGATAACGGCAGTGGCTTCGGTGTATACTGGGTTGCCAACGACCGCGCCCCAGCCAGTGGCGACGCGGATACCGTCGAGGTCTACAAAGGACGACGACGTGGTTTGGCGAATAGCAACGCCATTTGGTAGCGAGAATGCCGCATTATTGGCCTGCTGCAAAGTGGCAATGGCAGTTGTTGGCTCAATAACCGGAATAGCCGTCGCGTTATCGAACACAAACAGCGAAACCGCGTCGTTGCCCCCCGGTGCATAAAGGTATTTGACCACTACCAGGTACGTTTGCCCTTCCGCGTATTCGGCCGTGCCGTAGCTGGGGACAGGCGTCTCGCCGAGATTCGACGTGGCGCTGATGCCCAGCTTGAACGTGTTGGCGGCAGTGCCCGGGCGGGCAAACAGCCTGGCCCGGTAATTTTTCGCATTCGTGCCCGTCGCGTTGGTACGCTCCAGCAGATGCAGGATATAGTCAATATTTGTCCCTCCCTTCGGGATGTTAATCAGGGCGGAGTAGTACAGCGTGTTCGAACCACTGGGCACCGTGAAGCCCTTGTTTATACTGGTAGAAGTACCCCTAACCGATACCCGATTGGCATTAGTTACCAGCGACCCGGTGGGGTAACTAGCATTAGTCAGGTTGCTGGCTGCCACGGTTGGGACATCGGCATTCGTGCCGACGGTGTTATCGTGGATAGCCCAGCCATTCGCGCTCAACGGGGTACCCGCGGTGTAGTTGAAGTTGTCTTCGAGCAGCAACAAGCCCGGTGCCGAGGCCGTAGCAGCAGCCGTAACAGTACCCGAAACGGTTATATCGTCAATACCAACTCCATTGCTCGAAGCGGCACCTAAAGTTTGGATTCTCGCTTTGATTTGATTCCCGCTGTAGGCGCTCAAGTCAATTGTCGCAACTGAAGTCAACGCCGTACTTGTGGGCACACGCGTCACCGGAGCTGAATAATTGGCCCCATTATCAATTGATATCGATATGCTTATCGTAGCCTGGACGGTACTGGGGCCTCCGAAAGTTCTTGCTTTAAAATTTAGCTGCGGAGCACTGTAGCCGGCAAGATTTATAGCAGGCGTAATAAGCGCAGATGTGCTGGTCAAAAGCTGTAAGTAGTCATTGCCACCAATGCTTCCTTGGGTATTATTAGTGTGCGTCCAGGTTGGAAAAGACGCTATCGTTCCGGTGTGAACAGGAACTATCGTGGTTTGCCCCCACCCCAGCAGGGGCGACAGCAGCAGTAGCAGCACCGTGCTGCGGCTGAGAGACTTAAAAAAACGCGTAGAGGTAGAGGTGTTCAGCATAAGTAGAAGGTGTAACCAGGGTTTGCAAACAGGCGCGGGGCAGACGCGTCGTCTGTAAAGATATGTTGATGAGCTCATAGGCCACTGTTGTTCACGTTACTAAACAGCTAAATCTGATTTACGTGTCATTAATAATTTTTCAATTCTACTGGCTACCCATGGGTAAGCATGCCACGGGCTGTTCTCGCGTGACTACAAAAAAAGCCTCTGCGACTACAGAGGCTTTTTGGTTAAGGGCTGGCAGTGGTTAGCCGCGGCTACTGATTTTTCACGGAGCGGCGGGTTTGATGGCCCGTTTCAGAACGCAACTCTAGGGGAACAGACGTCAGCGGGCAGCTAGTGTACGTCCTCGGTGGGATTAGCAGTGGGGCCGTGGGCCAGCAACCAGGCCCGGGCACTGCCCCCCCCAGCCAGACGGTAAACCAGCTTAGGTCCAGCGGCTCAGGAATTGCAAAAAGGTGTCTTTGTACTGGTCGCCCACCGGGATGGTGACGGCCCCAATCTGGACGGTGAGGCGGCGCACGGCCTCAATCTTGTCGAGCGCCACGATAAACGAGCGGTGGATGCGCATGAAGCGCCGGGCGGGCAGCTTTTCCTCCATCGCCTTGAGGCTCATGAGGGAAAGCAACGCGCGGGGCGTGCTTTTGAGGTGCACTTTCACGTAGTCTTTCAGGCCTTCGACGTAAAGAACGTCGCTCAAGGCCACGCGCACCAGCTGGTATTCGGCTTTAAGGAACAGGTACTCTTCTTCCTCGGTGCTGGCGGTGGGGGGTGCCACCGCGTGCTGGGCAATGAGCTCGGCGTAGGCGCGGGCCTTGCCCGCGGCGCGCAAGAACTCTTCGTAGTTGAAAGGCTTGACGAGGTAGTCGAGGGCGTCGACGCGGTAGCCGTCGAGGGCGTACTGGCTGAAGGCGGTGGTGAAGATGACGCGCGGGCCGGTAGGGCCCAGCACGCGGGCCAGTTCCAGGCCGTTGAGCTCTTGCATCTGAATGTCCAGAAAGGCCAGGTCGACGGTGCCGGGGTGCTCGTGCAGGTACTTGAGGGCCTCTACGGCGCTGCCAAACTTGCCCACCAGCTCCAAAAACGGCGTTTGCTGCACAAAAGACGCGACCAGGCCCAGGGCCAGGGGCTCATCGTCGACGGCAATGGTTTTGAGGGGCGACATTTTTTAGGGTATGAGGGTGTGGGGGTAGGAGGGTAAGAGTTTTTTGGAATTAGAAGGGTGTGGGGGAGGAGGCTCTTAGAGTATGGTGGCAAGAGTAGATAAGGGTATACAATTACCAACTCCTACCCTCCTACCCCCACACCCTCTTACCCTAAAAAACCTCCTACCCTCACACCCTCAAAGTAAGGTGAACGCGGAATTCGTTGGCGGGCGTGTGGTCTTCGACCAGCAGCTTGAACTGGCCGGGGTAGAGCAAATCGAGGCGGCGGCGGGTGTTGGCGAGGCCGATGCCGTTGCTGCCGGCCAGGTCGGTGGTGGGCAGCGCAAGGCGGGTGTTGCGCACTTCCAGCTCCACCACATCGGCGGTGGGCTGGCGCAGGGCCACGAAAATGTGGCTAGCCTGGGTGGCAGCCACGCCGTGCTTAAAGGCATTTTCAAGGAAGGGCAGCAGCAGCATGGGGGCCACCGGCACGTCACGCACGGGCTCGGGCCGCTCGAAGGTGACGGTGACGCGGTCGTCGAGGCGGAGCTGCATCAGGGTGATGTAGTCCTGCACGAAGGCGATTTCCTGGCTGAGCAGGGTGTGGCCGCCGGCGCTGTCGTAGAGCACGTAGCGCATCATGCGCGAGAGCCGGTGAATGGCCGTGCGGGCCTGCTCGCCGTCGAGTAGGGTGAGGGCGTAGATGTTGTTGAGGGTGTTGAAGAAGAAGTGCGGGTTAATCTGGGCCTTGAGCACCGACAGCTCGGAACTAGTGCGCTGCTGTTCCAGCGTTTGCCGAATCTGGGCGTCTTTCTGCCACTTTTGCACCACCGTGATGCTGGTGCTGATGCCCAGCACGAACATGGTGGTGAGCAGGCCCATAGTGTCGATGCGCGGACCGTTGCGGGGCGGCCGCGGGTGGCCAATGGCCGTTTCAAAGGCTTTTTCGATGAGCGTGGGCAGGCTGAGGGCCGAATCCAGGAACTTGCTGAAGCACAGCACCGCCACCGTGGTTCCGCACAGCGCCACCACAAACCAGCCCGTGCGCCCCTGAAACAGCAGCCGCGGCACGCTCAGCTGGGCCGTGAGGTAATAAACGGCCACCCACGCACCCAGCATCAGCCCCTGCTTCACCCAGAACTGCGGGGGCAGCACGAGCCGCCCCGTGAGCGGCTGAAACAATAAAAACGTGAGCCCGAACAGCCCCCACACCAGCACATGAATCAGCGGCGTGAGGTAGCGACGGGGGGTGAGAACGGGCATTGCGGAGGATGAAGTGCGAAACAAACATAGCCCAGTGAAGCCCGCAACGCCGGCCCAAACCGACCGCCCCGGACTTTGTGTCGACCGCGGGCCGGGTTTTATCGGTTGGGAAATGACAACCGGGCGCGCGCATTCCGCGTTCGTTCCCACCTTTGCGCCTATGATTCGCCCGCTACTAATACTGCTAGTGTTGCTCTTCCCCACACTGGTTCCGGCCGCCCCGCCCCTGCCCAATTTCGCCACCTACCCCACCTACCTCGGCCCCGACCTGGGCCTGACCTGGCGCGGCCCCCGGGCCACGCTGCGCGTGTGGGCCCCCACGGCCGAAGCCCTGCACCTGCGCCTCTACGCGGCCGGCACCGGCGGCCCCGCCACCGCCACCCACGCCATGGCCAAGGCCGAAGGCGGCACCTGGACCTACGCCCTGCCCGCCGGCACCGCCGGCTTCTACACCGTGCAGGCTACCATTGCCGGCGTGAAAATGGCCGAAGTGGCCGACCCCTACGCCCACGCCGTGGGCCTCAACGGCCTTCGCGGGGCCGTGCTCAACCCCGCCCTGGCCCAGCCGCCCGGCTGGCCCGACGACCTGCGCCCGGCCCTGAAACAGCCTACCGACGTGGTGATTGGTGAAGTGCACGTGCGCGATTTGAGCATGCACCCGCAGTCGGGCATCCGGCAAAAAGGCACGTTTCTGGGCGTGGCGCAGCTGGGCACCCGCGGGCCGGATGGCGTAACCACCGGCCTCGACCACTTGCAGGAGCTCGGCCTGACCCACGTGCACCTGCTGCCCACCAACGATTTTGCCAGCATTGATGAAGCCGCGCCCGCCCGCGCCAACCGCTACAACTGGGGCTACGACCCGCAGAACTACTCCGTGCCCGAAGGCACCTACGCCACCAACGCCGCCAACCCGGCCACCCGCATCAGCGAGCTCAAGCAGCTGGTGCTGAACCTCCACAGCTCGGGCCTGCGCGTGGTGCTCGACGTGGTGTATAACCACACGGCCGATGCCGCCCGCAGCAATTTCGAGCAGCTGGTGCCCGGCTACTACTACCGCCACAATCCCGACGGCACCCTGAGCAACGCCACCGCCTGCGGCAACGAAGTAGCCTCCGAGCGGCCCATGGTGCGCAAGCTCATCGTGGAATCCGTGGCCTACTGGGCGCGGGAATACCACGCCGACGGCTTCCGCTTCGACCTCATGGGCGTGCTCGATATGGAAACCATGCGCGCCGTGCGCGTGGCGCTGGACCAGCAGGACCACAGCATCCTGCTCTACGGCGAGGGCTGGACCGCCGGCCCCTCGCCCCTGCCCGACGCCCGCCGCGCCCTGAAAGCCAACATGGGCCAGCTCGACCGCATCGCGGCCTTCGGCGACGAGCTGCGCGACGGCGTGAAAGGCCACTATGCCCACCAAACCGAGCCCGGCTTCGCCAGCGGCCAGCCCGGCCTGGAGGAAAGCGTGAAATTTGGCATCGTGGCCGCCACCCAGCACCCGCAGGTTGACTACGCGAAGGTCAATTACTCGAAAGCGCCATGGGCTAATTCGCCCGCACAGGCCATCAACTACGTGGCCTGCCACGACGACCGGGTGCTCTGGGACAAGCTCACCGTCTCGAACCCCGGCGCGTCGGAGGCCGACTTAATCAAGATGGACCTGCTCAGCAACACCATTGTGTTCACGTCGCAGGGCATTCCGTTTTTGCCGGTGGGCGATGAGTTCCTGCGCACCAAGGGCGGCTCCTCAAACTCCTACAATCAGCCCGACAGCGTGAACCAGCTCGACTGGGGCCGCAAGGCGAAGTACGCGGCGGTGTACCAGTTCTACCGCCAGCTCATTGCCCTGCGCCGTGCCCACCCCGCTTTCCGCCTGCCCACCGCCGAGCTGGTGCAGCAGCACCTCGAATTCCTGCCCAATCCCCAGCCCGGCACCATTGCCTACCAGCTCAAGGACAGTGCCGGCGGCGATGCCTGGCCCACCATCGTGGTGGTTTTCAACGGCAACCGCACGGCCAGCAGCGTGATGTTGCCGCGCGGCACCTACAAAGTAGTGCTGCGCGGCGACCAAATCAACGAGGACGGCCTCGACGTGCTGGAAATAACCAGCGGCGTGCAAGTACCAGGCAGCACCGCCATGCTACTGGTGCGGATAGAGTAAGTCATTATACGTGAGACAAAAACAACGTGATGCCGAGCGTAGCCGAGGCATCTCGTGCGGGGAAGTGACTCAATCGATTGGAATGATTAGTGGCAGTATGCGAGATGCCTCGGCTGCGCTCGGCATGACGTTTACTTGGGGCTCCTTTTCTTATTGATTTGAAAAAATAGTCTTTCCATTTTGGAAATTTTCAGCCCCGTTGGACCTCGCGTCTGGCGGGGATTTTTTGTTATAATCCTATTAATCAACACACAACAAAAATCCGTCGCAATAATCACCGAATCGGCATTGGTATTGGCATAAGGTGGAGGTACCCAAACAACGGCCGGACCGGCCACCCCCTTCCACTTCACCCCCAACACCGCCATGAACGCACTCCCTTCTTTCGATTCCGAACCCGGCCTCCCCAAGTGGCAGCAGCCGGAAAAAGTCGCCGGCCGCGTGGTCCTCATTGGGCTGGTGGGCACGGCGGTGTACTTCTGGGGCGCAATTCTGCCCTTCCTCGTCGACATGGTGTTTGATACCGTGAAGCTGGGCATTGGCCTCGGGGCGCTGTTCGTGCTGTTTTTGCTGGCCACGAACAAGCGTATTAAAGCCGGGCTGTGGTATGCCGGGCAGCGCATTTTGCGCACGGCAGCCGGCATCTTCGTCAACACCGACCCCATCGGCATCATGGAGGACTACATCTCGAACACCGAGAAGGAAGCCCGCAAGATGGACGCCGAGGTCACCAACATCGAGGGCGCGCACGAGCTGGTGAAACGCAAGCTGGCCGCCAACGACGCCCAGATGAAGGAATACCTGGCCCTGGCCGACTCGGCCACCCGCCAGGGCGAAAAGGACGCCGCCGAGAGCTACGCCATGCGCGCCGCCCAAATCCTGGACTACAACCAGCGCCTGCAACCCATGGCCACCACCACGGCCAGCGTGAGCCTGGTCATGCGCCAAATCCTGAAGGCCGCCCTGCGCCAGATTGACGGCAGCAAGTTCAAAGTCAACCTCTTAAAAGACGAGTACCAGCTGGTGAAGCGCACCAGCTCGGGCATGCGCGCGGCGATGAACGTGCTGCGCGGCGACCCCGACAAGAAGTACTTCTTCGACCTGGCCACCGACCGCGTGGCCCAGGACATGGCCCAACAGCTGGGCCAAATCAAGCAGGCCATGCGCTACTCCCAGGAATTCGTCAAGGAGATGGACATCCAGAACGGGGTGATGAGCGAAAAGGGCCAGCGCCTGCTCGACCAGTACCAGAAGGGCGAATTCAACGCCGTGCTCAACGAAAAACCGCAAGCGCCCCAGAATATTCTCACCACTAAAAAAGCCTCCGATGATGCCTATTCTAGCCTGCTTGACTAGCTTTTTGCTGGCCTGGGCCTGCATTAGCAGCGCAGACCTTGTAGCGCGGACTTTTAGTCCGCGCATCGCCCGGCCAGCCCACTCTCTTTCCATTCAACCACCCAATTCGCGGACTAAAAGTCCGCACTACTACCATGACCACACGCGGTAAATTTTTAATCGGCCTCATCCTCGTCAGCCTGCTTTATTTCGGCATCAACAAGCTGATTGCCAGTAACACTTTCTTTAAAAAGGCCGATACGCAATCGGTGCTGCTGAACTCGATTGAGTTGCCCGCTGCTACGGGCGGCAACCGGGCCGACATCGTGGTGCCGCTGGCACAATTGCCCGGCACGGCCCCGGCCGACAAAGGCACACCTATTACCTGGGAAGTAATGGCCTGGAACAGCCAGATGGCCGGCATGCTGGCCAACGGCGGTGCCCGCTCCACCATGGGCTCGGCCATGGCCAGCAACGGCCTGGACCTGCAGATTGTGCGCCAGGACGACGTGAGCAAGATGCAGGCCGACCTGGTGAAAAACGCCTTGGACCTGCAAAGCAAGCCCGAAACGCCGGGCCTGATTGTGAGCATCATGGGCGACGGCCTGCCCGGCTTCTCGGCCGTGCAAGCCGAGCTGAAAAAGGCCGGTACGCAGCTGCAAATCATCCCGTATTCGGTGGGCAAGTCCTTCGGCGAAGACAAGCTGATGGGCCCCAAGGAGTGGCTCGACAACCCCAAGCTGGCCCTGGGCAAAACGGTGGCCTGCTACCTGCGCGACGGCGACCAGAACATCGCCCTGAAGTGGTGCGCCGACAACGGCCTGAAGGTGAACCCCGACGAAACCACCTACGACCCCGAAGCCGTGAACTTCATGGCCGCCAGCGACTTCCTGGTGGCGGCAGAGAAGTACATCCTCGGCAAGCCCGAAGCCCGCACCAAAGTGGTGAACGGCAAAAACACCGGCGTGAAAATGGAGGTGGTGGCCGACGCCGTGGCCACCTGGACGCCCGGCGACGTGAACATCGCCAAGCAGCGCGGCGGCCTCGTCAACATCGTGAGCACCAAAGACTACTCGAACCAGATGCCCAACATCATGGTCACGACCAAGCGCTGGTACGACGCTCACCCCAAAGAAGTACTGGGCCTGATGACGGCCTTCGCCGTGGCCGGCGACCAGGTGAAAAGCCACCCCGAAGCCTTGGCCCGCGCCGCCGACATCTCGGCCGCCGTGTACGGCGACCAGGACAAGCCCGGGGCCTACTGGCTGAAGTATTACAAGGGCGTGAGCGAAGCCGACCGCAACGGCGACGTGGTGGAGCTCGGCGGCAGCAAAGCCTTCAATTTCAGCGACAACCTGAACCTGTTCGGCCTCGACGAAGGCGGGACCAACATCTACGCGGCGGTGTACAACACCTTCGGCGACGTGCAAAGCAAGCTCTACCCTAAGGAGCTGCCCAGCTACGTGCCGCTGGATGACATGCTGGACCTCACGCCGCTGAAGAAACTTCAGCAGCAGTACAAAGGCAAAGCCGTGGCTCCGGCCGAAACCCAGCAGTTTGCCGCCGGCGACGAAATCCGCCAGAACGTGAGCAAGCGCGCCTGGAATATTGCCTTCAACAGCGGCCAGAGCAGCTTCACGCCCGCCGCCGAGCGCGACCTGAACCAGCTATTCAACGACCTCGTGGTGGCCGGCCGCCTCAAAGTGGCCGTGCACGGCCACACCGACAACGCCGGTGACCCCAGCAAGAACCAGCAACTCAGCGAAGACCGCGCCATGGCCGTGCAGCACTGGCTCGAAACCAAGAGCCACAGCGCCTTCCCCGACGGCCGCGTGCAGGTGTACGCCCACGGTGCCACCGAACCGGTGGCCAGCAACGCCACGCCCGACGGCAAAGCCAAAAACCGCCGCGTGGAGGTGGTGCTGGGGAATTAAGCTGTAGCGTGGACTTTTAGTCCGCGTCACGAGCGCAGCGAGTACCGTCGCCTGAATTTTCCAAACAACATTTCCCCAAACACG
>JBBQSQ010000034.1:0-28497 GCA_038213745.1 Cytophagales bacterium | reverse complement strand
GCTTGGCGGTTGCTTCAGCAGGGCTACGACCAGCAGGCAGGGCACCACGCCCAGCACGGTAAACAACACGAGGCCGGGCACCAGAAAATCCGCGAAAGGCGACCCGGCCAGCATGGCCACCGGCATGCCCAGCAGCCGGCCGGAGGGCGCAACGGCCAGGAGCCCACCACCGCCCAGCGCCCCCAGCCCCAGCGAGGCCAGGAGCCACAAAAGAACAGCGCGCGGCGAAAAGACAATCATGGGAATAAGAAGCTATTCAACTTCACCTGGCGTCCGCGTGCCGAAGCATCTTCACGGCGGTGGTAATCCGGCAGGTTGCGGCCGCTAATTATCGAACACCGCCAGCTTGCTCAGCAGCAGGGCCACCAGGGGCGCACCCTCGGGCAGGCCCTGCTGGCGGAACAGTTCCTCGCCGTCGCGCAGCAGCACAAACGCCGGCACGCCCCGGCCATCGAAGGCGTGCACCACGGCGGGGTGGCTGGCCGCGTCCACCGTCAGCACCCGGACGGCGGCCCCCAATTCCAGCTGCAAGCCTTTGAGCAGCAAATTGGTGGCCGTGCGCACGGGCTGCGTTTCCTGCTTGGCCCCGGGGCCTACGGTGGGCAGCAGCACCAGCAGCATGGCGGCGTGGGCGGGCAGCAGCGGAAGAATAGTGGCGGGGAACATAGGCCAGGGGAAAAGTAAGCTACACCGTGGCGCGCCGTAAGCGCGCCGTAAGTAAGTAGGCGCAAAATTATCGAAAGCCGCCGCTGCCCCGTATGACGCATATCAGGGAGCCGGGTTGATGTTTGTCAAGTCCGGTTGCATAAGCCCGCGCGTGCCTGCTGCCCCTGGGGCCTCCGCGCGGCTAGTTTGTTTCCATGCCCCTGCTTCCGGTTGCCTATACGGCCGTCATGGCCGAGTTACTGTATGCCCATTCCGGGGAGATGGCGGGCATTTACGACCTGGACCTGGGCTGGTTCACGTACGTGAACCCGGCCGGGGTTCAGCTGTTGGCCTATCCCTCGGAGGAAGCCTTTCTCACCGACCCCGACCATTCGCTGCGCACGCCCCCCTGGACGCCCGCGCAGTGGCAGCTCCTGTGCGACATAACCCACCGCGAGGGCCACCACGAGCTGGAAGCCGACATTCGCCGCCACGTCGGCGAACCGTTCCGGGCCTACGTGAAGCTGATTTATTTCGAGGTATCGGGCCGGCGCCTGCTGCTGGTCAACCTCACCGAGCACAGCCGCCTGCAACGGGCCGAGCGCGCCCTGGCCCACAGCGTGCGCCGCTTCGAGGCCGTGTTTACCAACGCCACGCTGGGCATCATCGTCTGCGACCAGCCGGGGCACATGGTGTCCGTGAACGCGCGGGCCGGGCAGCTCTTTGGGTACGCGCCGGCCGAGCTGCTGGGCCAGCCCATTGAGCTGTTGGTGCCCGATGCCGCCGGCCGGCACCACGCCCGGCTGCGCGATTCCTTCAACGCCGACCCGCAGGTGCGCAACATGGGCCACAACCGCCCGCTGGCCGGCCAGCGCCGCGACGGCTCCATGTTTCCCGTCGAGGCCAGCCTGAGCTATTTCTATCTGGATGAAGAGCTGTACGTGGTGGCCTACATCCTGGACCTGAGCGCCAAGCAGGCCGCCGAGCAGGAGCTGCGCACCCAGCACCAGCGCGTGGCCCTGCTCAACGCCGAGCTGGAGCAAAAGGTCATCGACCGCACCAACGCTCTGCTGCTCACCCTGGAGCAGCTGGAAAAGCGCGGCGACGAGCTGGCCCTGGCCCTGCAAGCCGAGCAAGAGCTGGGCGAGCTGAAATCGCGCTTCGTGAGCATGGCCTCCCACGAGTTCCGCACGCCCCTCACGGCCGTGCTCACCTCCGCCGATTTGATTGAGGAGTTCCCCGGCGGCCACCAGCAGGGGCAGCGGCTGAAGTACGTCGACCACATCCGCACCTCGGTGCAGCACCTGAACAACATCCTGGAAGAATTCCTGTCGGTGGGCCGCATCGAGGAAGGCAAAATCGAAGCCAACCCCGCCAACCTCAACCTCACCAGCCTGGTCGACGACACGGTGGCCGACGTGCAGGGCCTGCGCAAAGCCGGCCAAACCATCGACTGCCACGTGGAATGCCCCATTCCGGTGCGGCTGGACGCTTCGCTGCTGCGCAAAATTCTGATGAACCTGCTCTCCAACGCCCTCAAGTATTCGGGCGAAAACACGGTGACCACCGTGCGCGCCGGCTGCCAGGGCCAGGTGCTAACCATCACCGTGCAGGACCAGGGCGTGGGCATCTCCAAGGAAGACCAGGCCCACCTCTTCGAGCAATTTTTCCGGGCCCCCAGCGTCATCACCGAGCCCGGCACCGGCCTGGGCCTCTACATCATCACCAAATACCTGGAACTGATGGGCGGCACCATCGCCCTGCAAAGCGCCCCCGATGAGGGCACCACGGTCACCATCGCGCTGCCCCTCACCACGCCGGATTAGCGGCCATGAACAATGGAACAGTAAATAGTGAAAAAAGCACGTCATGCGTCGGCTACGCTCAGCATGACGTTCTTTCAACCCCGGCTTTCTCAATACTTACCCCCCCAATGCCCACCATTCTGCTCATTGAAGACCACCAGGTCATTCGCGACAACACGGCCCAGCTGCTGGAGCTGGCCGGCTACGCCGTGCTCACGGCCGAAAACGGCGAGCTGGGCGTGAAGCTGGCCCTGGCCACGCGGCCCGACCTGGTTATCTGCGACATCATGATGCCCGTGCTCGACGGCTACGGCGTGCTCCAGATTTTCAATCAGCACCCGCTGCTCACGGGCGTGCCCTTCATCTTCCTCACCGCCAAAACCGAGCGCACCGACCAGCGCCTGGGCATGGCCCTGGGAGCCGATGACTACCTCACCAAGCCCTTCGTGAAGGCCGAGCTGCTGAGCGCCGTCAGTGGCCGCCTGCACCGTTTCCAGCAGCTCAAGCCCGACTACGAAGCCACGCCCAGCGGCCTGAATAACTTCCTGGACGACGCCCAGAAAACGGGTACCCTGGCCGGCCTCTCGCTCGACCGCAAAGCCCACCTAATCCGCAAAAAACAGGACATTTACCTTGAGGGCGACGAGGCCACGCGCCTGTACTTCGTGCAATCCGGCCGGGTGAAAACCGTGAAAACCACCGACGGCGGCAAGGAGCTGGTGGTGGGCCTGCACGGCCCCGGCGCGTTTTTCGGCTACCTGCCCCTGCTGCAGAACGCGCCCCACGGCGACTCGGCCATTGCCGTGGACGAATCGGAATTGCGCTACATTCCGAAGGATGATTTTACGGAGCTGCTGAGCCGCAACCCCGAAGTGGGCCAGCAGTTTGTGCGCCTGCTGGCGGGCCAGGTGAGCGGGCAGGCCGAGCTGCTGCTGGCCATGGCCTACAGCTCCATCCGTCGGCGCGTGGCCGACCTGCTGGTGCAGCTGCACGAGCAGGCCGGGGACCCGGCCGAGGCCGCTATTCAGCTCACCCGCGACGACATGGCCGCCCTGGTGGGCACCGCGCCGGAGTCGCTGAGCCGCATCCTGAGCGAGTTCAAGCAGGATGGCCTGATTGCCCTCACGCCCCACGCCATCCGGGTGCTGGAACCCGAGAAGCTGCGCCGGGCGCACTGGTAGCAACTGGTCGTATCACTGGCTGGTAGCGTGGCCAGCACCGCCTTAAAACCACCGCTCTGATGGGCCGCTTTGCCTACCTCACCCGCGCCGTCTGGCTGCTCTCGCTCATCAGCCTCTTCACCGACCTAGCCAGCGAGATGCTCTACCCGGTGATGCCGCTCTACCTGCAATCCATCGGCTTTTCGGTGCTATTGATTGGCCTGCTCGAAGGCGTGGCCGAAGCCGTGGCGGGCCTGAGCAAGGGCTACTTCGGGCAGTGGTCCGACAGGCTGGGCCGGCGGGTGCCCTTCGTGCAGGGAGGCTACGGGCTGAGTGCGTTATCCAAGCCGATGCTGGCGGTGCTGGCCGCGCCGTGGTGGGTGTTTCTGGCCCGCACCGTGGACCGGCTGGGCAAGGGGCTACGCACCGGGGCGCGCGACGCGCTGCTCTCCGACGAAACCACGGCGGCCAACAAGGGCAAGGTGTTTGGCTTTCACCGCTCGATGGACACGCTGGGCGCGGTGTTTGGGCCGGCCGTGGCGCTGCTCTGGCTGGCGGCGCGGCCGGGGCAGTTCCGGCCGCTGTTCTGGTGGGCCTTTGTGCCGGGCGTGCTGGCCGTGGCCGTGACCCTCGCCCTGCGCGAGCGGCCGGCCGCACCCTCGGGCCGGCCGCCGCAGCCGTTTTGGGCGTCGTTTGGCTACTGGCGGGTGGCCCCGCCCGCCTACCGGCGCGTGGTGGGGGCGCTGCTCGTCTTTGCCCTGTTCAACAGCTCCGATGCGTTCCTGCTGCTGCTGGCCCGGCAGCGGGGCGTGTCCGAAGCCGGCGTTATCGGCCTCTACATCCTCTACAACGCCGTGTACGCGCTCAGCGCCTGGCCCCTGGGCCACCTGGCCGACCGCCTGGGGCCGCGCCGGCTGCTGGTGGGCGGGCTGCTGGCCTTCGCCGCGGTGTACGTCGGGGTGGCCCTGGCCCGCGACGGCTGGGCCTTCGCGGGCCTTTTTGCCCTCTACGGGCTGTACGCGGCCAGCACCGAGGGCGTGGCCAAAGCCTGGGTGAGCAACCTCTGCGCCCGCGCCGATACCGGCGCGGCCCTGGGCACCTTCGGCGGGCTGGGCAGCCTGGCCGCGCTGGGGGCCAGCCTGGGGGCGGGCGCGGTGTGGCAAGTGGCCGGACCGGGCTGGACGTTCGGCCTGGCGGCCGGGGCCGCGCTGAGCGTGGCCGGGTACCTGGCGCTGGCCCGGCTGCCGGAACGGTAGCCTCGCCACCTGGTGACCAGGCTACGTTCGGCCCAGGCCCGGGACCGCCCCATGACCACAATCATGCGGCGCCGTGATTGCGGTCATGGCCATTGGGCCGGGGGCGACGGACCTTGCGGCTGCTTGCCCGCTTCCCTCACGCCTCCAAGCACCTACACCATGACCCGAAGACATTTTTTGCCCGTGGCCGGCACCGTGCTGGTGGCCGGGGCCGCATTCGCCACCTGGGCGCTGGAGCAACCCAAACCCGCCAACCCCAATGCCACCGGGCCCGGCCAGCCCGATGCCGTGCCCCTGCTGCCCGACGAGCGCGCCATCCTGCACCTGGCCTCCCTGGCCCCCAGTGGCCACAACACCCAGCCCTGGCTGGTGAAGCGCACGGCCCCTTTCCACTGGATTATTGGCAACGACCAGGCCCGGTGGCTGCCGGCCGTGGACCCCACCCAGCGGGAAACCATGCTCTCCATCGGGGCCTTCCTGCAAAACCTGGAATACGCCGCCGCCCACCACGGCTACACCTGCCACCAAGTCCTGCTGGCCGAGAACAACCAGGCCGAGGACGTGATGGAAGTCATCCTCACCAAAACCCCGGCGGCTCCCGGCTTCGACGTGGCCGCCCTCACCAGCCGCCGCACGGTGCGCTCCGGCTACCGGGCCGAGGCCCTGCGCCCGGCCGATGTGCGCGCCCTCACCGCCGGCGAACCCGGCTACCACTATTTCCGCCGCGATACGCCCGAGGGCCAGTGGCTCGACGCGCACACCCAGGCGGCCAACCACCAGCAAACCTACCGCGACCCGGCCGAGCGGGAGCTGAGCCACTGGGTCCGGTTTTCGGCCGAGGAAGCCCAACGGCACCGCGACGGCCTCACCCCGGCCAGCATGGAAATCGGCGGCCTGGCCGGCTGGTGGGTCCGGCACTTCTACACCCCGGCCACCGTGATGAAGGACAGCTTCCGGGAAGCCGGGCTGGAAACCGTGGCCAAGCAGCTGGGGCAGTCGGCCGGGTGGCTGGTGCTCACCAGCCCCGACCGCGCCCCGGGCACGCTGCTCGCCACCGGCCGGCGCGTGCAGCGCCTCTGGGTGCAGGTGCGGGGCAAGGGCATTGCTATTCATCCCATGACCCAGATTTTGGAGGAAAACCCGTTCGCCCAGCAAGTGAACGGGGCGCTGGGCCTGGCCCAACCCGTTCAATTTCTGCTGCGCTGCGGCTACGTCGATGCCGACGCTTACCCCGCGCCCGTTTCGGAGCGGCGGCCGGTGGCGTGGTTTGTCCGGGATGGCCGGGCCGGGGGTGTCACGGCGTAGGCATCCAGGGTTGGCCCCAGCAAAACCACTTTATGGTGCGGTTTGCAGGTGCCCGGGGTCGAGTGCCCGGGCGCGAAGCCCCAACAAGGAAAATCCGACGCGGCTGAAGTGGCCTATCGAGAACCGCGGAGCAGCGCTTGGTTGTCGGCAATGAACTGCTCAAACTCAATGGGCGGCCTTCCCAGCAGGTCGGCAATGGCCGTGGTGACGGGTGGCGGGGCCATGAACCGCGGCAGGTAGTGCAGCAACAGCATGACCAAAATAAAGCCGGAGGCGAACCCTTCGCGCCGCTTTGCCCAATAAAACCGCCACGGCGCGGGCGACTCGTAGGCAATGCGCGTGCCCAGGCCGGCCGTGAGCTGGTCGGCCATCTGCTGAAAAGTGAGGCGGTGCCGCGCCGTGAGGGTGTACGCTTGCCCGTGGTGCCCGGAGCCCGCGTCGGCGAGTACCACGGCCGCCACCTCGCCAACGTCGCGTACGTCGACGAGCGTGAATTGGGCTTGGCCAGCGGGCAGAAATATCCGGTGCCGCGCCACCAAATCGGCCCGCAGCGTGGTGGTAAAATTTTGCATGAAATACGCGGGCCGCAGCAGCGTGTAGGGCACCCCGCTGGTTTTGAGCAGCGCCTCGGTCTGGTGGTGCGGAATGAAGCGGTTGTTCCCGGCCCCCTGCACCGATAAAAACACGATGTGCCCCACGCCAGCGCGGCGGGCGCGGGCAATCAGGTCACCGAAATCATCCGTAATCTGCGGCGGGCGGAGCAGAAAAAGACTGTCGCAACCGGCCAGGACCGCATCCTGAGCAGTCGGGTCAGCAACATCGAACGACACCAGCCGTACGCGTGGGTAGGCCCGTAGCAGCGACGCGCCCTTGGCTACGTCGCGCATCCCGGCCAGGATTATAACCCCTTCCTGCCGGTACAGCGCCCGCACGACTTCCAGGCCCACGTTGCCGGTGGCACCAGTAATGAGAATTCGTTTCATAAAGCTGCTGAAATACCCTGAAGTGCGGATTGTACCTTCTCCCTCCTGTTCGTGCTACTGCCCCGAAAGGGATTAGACTGCAAAGGTCCTCAAGCCCCCCTCGGCAACCTATGACGCCGGTCAGGCCCGGGCGTGATTTAGGTTATGCCCCTGTCTTTTAGCTGCCATAGGGCAGCAATTGCTGGTGAGCGGTTTTCTGAGTAGATTTAGCAGCCGGGTGATACGTATCAAGCGCGCCGGATGACCAGCGTCATGGCATGCAGCGGCAGTGAGCGGCCAACTTTGTGCTGGCCACCGCGCAGGGGTCCGGCCTTAATTTCCACCCACTTTCCCTACTGCTCATGTTGCCGCAGTTCCTTTCCCGCATTTCCCGCGACTCGTTGGTGGTCATCGCCTTCATGGCCAGCCTGGTGGGCCTGGCCACCATCCTGCTCCGCCTGCGCTAAGCCCCATCCGGCCGCCCGCCAGCACCTTGCATCAGCCTATTGTTCTCGTTTTCTCACTTTTTCATTTCATTCCATGAGCTCCCCCGTCCAACCGAAAACCGACCAAATGGCCGCTGCTTTAGCGCCTACCCTTGGCCCCGCGCCTTCCCGCACGCTCAAGGGCGTGGCCCAGTCGCTCCGGCACCTGGCAAAACAGCTGACCAACCAGCAAGCCAAGCAAGAGAAAGCCGCCGCAAAAGCCGCGCTGCCGACCGCCAAAAAGCTGCGCAATACCATGGCCGGCGAGTTGCTCACGGTCCTGCGGCCGCAATTAGGCGTGGGCGAGGCCGCCGGTAGCGAAGTACCCAAAAAGGTAGCCCGGACGGTGAAGCAGCTCGCGACGCAACTCCTGAAACAGCGGGCCAAGCTGGCCCGCCAAGCCGCCAAAGCCGCCCGCAAAGCCGCAAAAAAAACCGTTCCCGGCGCGAAGCCCGCCGTGGTGAAGGCCGCCGCCGCCAAACCCATCGCGAAGCCCACCATTGCCCCGGCTTCGCCGCGCCGCGCTCCCCGCCCCCAACCCATGACGGCCGCCCGCAAGCCGGCCACCGCCAAAGTAGCGGGTCCTGCCCGTGGTGCCGAAGCCCCGCAGAACGGCATTGCCGAGTAAGCGAAAAAACAGCTGGCTGACCAGTAGCCCCGTTCGCCTCGTTCCCGGGCGGGGCATGGGGCAGTCAGGAGGTCGCGACGCACCCGTAGCTGAACTCAAAACCTACCCAAACATTGGTAGGGGCGCGTTGTACGCGCCCGTTTCGTTTCCCGTGGCTACACTCAAAACCTACCCAAACCCGGCTTAGCGGTAGCCGAACGGGAAGCCGATGTTGAAGTAGGGCAGCACCTTTTTTGCCACGTCCGAGTACATCAGGCTCACGTCGATGGGGCCCAGGAAGGAGTTCAGGCCCAGGCTCAGCGCGCCGCCGTAGGCCAGGCGGGCGGATTGCGAGCGCGCTTCGTTGGCGATAAAGTCGTAGTAGAGCGCATTGGCTTTGGCCGTCAGGAACACCTTCGGGGTCACGGCAAACTGGTAGCCCACCAGTCCGGCCACGGCGCTGCCGGTGTAAATGCCGGCTTCGGGCAGGCCGGCAAACGTGAGCTGGTTGCGCAGCACGCTGGTCAGGCCGCCCACCACGAAGTCGTTGGCGATGGCCTGGCGGTAGCGTCGGTTCACGCCCGCCTGCACCTGCACCAGCAGCGTGGCCCGTTTGCTCAGCGGCAGGTACTGCTCGGCGTTCAGCCGGGAGTGCTCATAAGGCCGGAAGGACAGGTTGGCCGACTGCTCGGTGCCGATTACCGTGGTGTCGCTCAGCAATTTGAAAGAAGGGCGCTGCTGATACACCCAGCCGTACTCGGCCTCGATTCGGCGGCCGTGGGTGGGGTAGGCGACGGCATTGAGCGTGTTGGCCTCGTAAAACAAATAGCTGTTGAGCAGGCTGATGCGGCCGTCGAGCTGGAGGCGCGCGGTGATTTCGGGGGTGAAGCGGCCGTACTCGTAGCGGGTGCCCAGGCCCACGGCCCGGTTGCGGTCGAGCAGGCGCAGCAGCTGCGCGTTGGCCAGCACGTAGCTCTGGGTATAAAGGCCGGCTTTCTTAAAACTGGTGCTGTAGGTGGTGATGCTGACCCGCTCGCCCTGAACCAGCAGGCGGCCCACCAGGCGCTGCTGGGGGCCCAGGTACTGCACGTGCTTGAGGCGCAGGCGCGGGTTTTCGCCGATATTGACCGCCACCTGGCTGGTCGAGGCGGGCGCGAGCTTGTCCTGCGCGGTCAGGCTGCCAATGAGGCCGATGCTGGTCAGGGAGTTGTAGTGCAGGCCCAGCCCGACGCGCGTGGCCGGACTGCGCTCCGCATCCAGCACCAGCCGGGCCGACGAGTCGGTGGCGGGCAGCAGCGAGTAGGTGATTTTGCGGAACGCCCGGGTGCCAAACGCGTCGCGGATGGCCGCCGACAGCTGCGGGGCCGCGTAGTAGCGCCGGGGCCGCAGCCGCAGCTGCCGGACCAGCAGCGCCTCCGAGGCCGGCGGCAGTCCCTGCACCGCATAGCCCTCGATGTAGACCGAGTCGGCGGGCGGCGCGGCGGGCGGGTAGGCCGGGGCCGGCCCGTAGCGCGCATCCAGCGAATCGCGCAGGGCCTTCAGCTGCCCAAACATGGCCCGACCCCGCCGCACGCCCAGCGCCGTGATGGGGGTGGCGGCCGAAAAGCTGCCGCTGGAGTAGTCGCCCAGCGGATAGTCGACGTAGATGTCGCACAAGGCCTTCTGGGCCTGGAAGTCCGCGTTATCCTTGAAGGAAGAAATCTGGAGCAGCACGTCCACGGGGCTGCGCAGGCTGGCTTCGGTGTAGGCCCCGGCCGATACGTTGCTGCCGATGACGATGTCGGCACCCATGGCCTTCACCTCCGACACCGGAAAATTGCGCACCACCCCGCCATCGACCAGCCGGTGCCCCTGGTACTGCACCGAGGTGAACACCGACGGAATCGCCATGCTGGCCCGGATGGCCGCCACCACTTCGCCGGTGCGCAGCACTTCCGGCTCGCCGGAAATGATGTCCGTGGCCACGCACCGAAACGCCCGCTTGAACCGGGTAAAATCCTTGGTGCGGTAGTAGGAGAAGAATAATTCACTGAGCTTCAGCCACAGCTCCTCGGATTCAATCACGCCGTTCGGCAGCTGAAACTTGCCCTTAACGACCGGCAGCTCGACCAGGTAGCGCCCGAAATCGTCCTTGCCCGGCAGCGTAATCGTGCTCAGCTGGGCCGCGTTGGTGAGCAGCGCGTCCCAGTCCAGTCCCTGGGCTATTTGCTCAATCTCGGCCCCCGAGTAGCCGGCCGCGTAGAGCGAGCCGACCACGGCCCCCATGCTCGTACCAGTCACGTAGTCGACCCGCACCTGGGCCGAATCCAGGGCCTTGAGCAAGCCGATGTGGGCCAGCCCGCGGGCCCCGCCCCCGCTCAGCGTCAGGCCGATGCGCGGCCGATGCTGCGCAACCTGGGCGTTGGCGAAACTGGTGCCAAGCAGCAGCAGCGCCAGCAGCAGCAACCCCGGCCAACGCTGGAGCGGAATGGGGTTGGCGGCCGGCCGGTCGTTTTTCTTCATAATCAGGGAGTTGCAGGATGCCACCCCCTCCGGGTACGACCCCGCTGGGGCTAAAAGTGCGTAAGTACTAAATCAAAACCCGGGGGATATTCTTGGCTAGCCCAGGGCCGTACTTCCAGCTCTCCCTCCCTTTAGCGCACGCCTTCCCAGGCCCGAATTTCCTTGGCGTGCGGGTTGGTTTGGAGTTCCGAATTGGTATTGAGCAGCATGGTTTGGCGCTCGGCGGGGGTGTAGGGAGCCCAGCCGGGACTGCCGGTTTTGGCAAACTCCACCCAGGCGTCCTGCATCTTATCGGCCAGCTCGGCGGGGCCGCCGCTGGGGCCCAGCATGCCGCGCGGCCCCGTCACCAGCCCGCGCTGGTTGAACACGAAGGGCAGCCCCAGCCCGTGGTAGGCCCCGTAGGTGCTGGTGGCCACCGAAGAGGGCCAGGCAAACTCGTACATATAGGTGCGGCCGGACTGGCGGGCGTGGGCATCGGCCAGCCGCACGGAGGGCACCTGAAACTGGTAGGCCGTGACCATGGCGGAAAGCAGCTCGCCCAGGCTCTTGGTGGGGTAGGCCTGCTTATACACCGTAATCAGCGACGCCGGCGCGGGATGGAGCCGCTTCGCGGCCAGGGTCAGCACGAAGTTGGACCTGATTTTTTTCAACAGCCCGGTGGGAATCAGGAAATAATTGGCCTCGTCGGTGTTATAGCCCACCAGCACGTCTACGGCGCTGCTAGCCCCCTGCTGCACGCTGGTGAGGGGCAGGGCGGGCACGATGTCGCCGTCAATCACCGGGAAATAGAGCACGGCGCCCGAGCCCGGGTCGGCGTAGTCGTCGGTATCGAGCTTCACCATTTTGGGCGTGACTTTTTGCTGAGCCACTAGGAGTTGCTCGGGAGTGAGGCGGCGGTACGCCTCGGGAGTATTATTGATTCTCAGCACCTTGGCATACTTGGCCGCGATGCGGTCGGCCTGCTCGCCGCTGAGCACCGCCTGGCCCGAGCCACTCATCAGAATGGCCCGCCGAAACAGGCCCTTCGCGGCCGGACTGCCCAGCAGCGTGGCCACGCTCATGCCCCCGGCCGACTCGCCGAAGATGGTCACGTTGGCCGGGTCGCCTCCGAAGCGGCCGATGTTGGCCTGCACCCAGCGCAGGGCCGCCAGCTGGTCGCGGATGCCCAGGTTGGACGGCACGCCCTGGATTTTCAGAAAGCCCTCGATGCCCAGCCGGTAATTGAGCGTGACCAGCACGGCCCCCTTTTGGGCGAAGGCCGTGCCGTCGTAGAGCGGCACGTCGCTGGTGCCCACCACAAACGCGCCCCCGTGAATGAACACCAGCACGGGCCGGGGCGGCCCGGTCAGGGCCGGCGTCCAGATGTTGGTGGTCAGGTAGTCGTCGCCCTTCACCCAGCCCGCCCCGAACAGGGGCTGGTCGTCCATTACCCCGGCCGGCGGGCGGTTAAACGGCGCGGTCGGGCCGCCCGTGGTGGCGTCGCGCACGCCCGACCAGGGCTGGTGCGGGGCCGGGGCGGCGAAGCGCAGCTCCCCTACGGGCGGGGCGGCGTAGGGAATGCTCTTGAAGACGAGCACGTTGCCCGCGCGCTGCCCCCGAACCTGGCCCGCCTCCGTCGTCGCCACCAGCCCGTTGTCGTCGGCCTGGGCCGTGGCCGCGGGGGTGCGGGCCAGCAGCAAGCCCAAGAGTAAGAGTAGCGTCGATAATCTTTGCATGGTGCCGGGAAGCTGGATGTTGAATGCTGGATAAGCCCCATCGGGGCAGCTAATGGCATGAACTGGGGGCCCGCAGACCAAAACCGCGTCAGCGGCTGCCGAACAAGACGTCTTTATTGCGCAGCCACAAGGCCCGGTCCACCAGCTCGGTCGACTTTTTGTTGAAGCGCAGGCTGCCCAGGTTGAGGCCCACGCCGGCCACCAGCAAGGCAATGCCGCCGAACTGCTGGTTTTTGCGAAGCACCGCGCTGCCCACCAGCGCCGCCACGGCCCCCACGCCCAGCAGGCGGGCTACGGCCCGGTCGTGCCGGCCCTGCTGGTACAGGTCGCTGGTCACGCCGGCGGTAAACTCCGTTTTCAGCTTGCGAAACGGCAGCTGCCGGCCGCCCATAATGTACTTATCGCCATACCCGTAAATCGTGCGGGTGTCATAGGCCCGCATCAGCGAGTCGCGCAGCTGCCCGCGAGGCGATGACACCTGCGCGGCGGCGGGCAAAACCCACCCTAGCAACAGGAAAACCAGGGGCACCAGGCCCAATTGGGGGAGTCGTCTACGCATACGGAAGGGACGTTTAGGGCCGCTGAGAGCAGGCCATTTGCTGAACGAAGCGCCGCCCGGCCGGGTAGCCAGCCGCTTCTGACTGCAATAGTAACGGAGCCGTTTCCTGGCACCAAGCGCGGGCCGCCTCAGCCTGTTACACTTTGTAAAATGTAACAGAACAGCGTTCTGCGAAAGTCAAAGCAGGTTGTTAACTCTTTGATAGACAAAACCTTCACAACCCAGAACACTCGCTTCCGACGGAATTCGTTTAAAGTCACAAGAAGCGGAAAGTGCTTCCACAGCCAAAGAATCCGGCGAGCGTATACTATTAAAACTTTCTATTCTATATTCCTGTAGCTAAATTCCAGTATATACCAAGGGCACTTGCTGCTTCGCCCGCGCCCGGCCTCGTAGTCCGGGCTGTGCTTATCATATGGCAGTACTTATAGTAGAATGAACGCCGGTCCTAACGCGCTACCTGCATGATACCTGCTCTACCTTCCATGCCACACGCCGAGCTGCTCACGGTGTTCATGTTTCTGAGCGCCTTCATCGGCCTGCTCGTGAGTGTGATTCTGGCGTTCGTCAATACGGTGCAGCGCCACGCCAATCGCCTATTGAGCGTGTCGCTGTTCAGCGTGGCCTTGTTTGCGCTCACCAGCGCGCTGCTCATCAACCACACCATCTTCCTGGTGCCGCACCTATTCCGGGTGAACATGCCCCTGCACTACCTGGTGGCGCCGTGCGCCTACCTCTACGTGCGCTCGGTGCTTTATCAGGAAATCCGGTTTCACCGCTTCGACTGGCTGCATTTCGTGCCCTTCGGGCTGCATACGCTGGAACTGCTGCCGTTTTTACTGCACGGAACCGCCTATAAATTCCACTACCTGCAGCTGCTGCTGGTGGATGTGGCGGGCGTCACCAAGCAGCAGGAGGGCCTGCTCCCGGCCTACTACCATCCGGTACTCAAGTTCGCGCTCGGCACGGCCTATGCCCTGCTGCAAGGGCGGCTGCTGTGGCAGTTTAGCCGGCGGGCACCCGCCGCCCGCCGCCCCGAAAACGAGGGCCTGCTGCGCTGGCTGCGCGTTTTCACACTGCTCAACACCCTGCTTTATCCACCCGTGCTGCTGGCGATGCTGCTGCCCGTCGATGGCACTTCCGTAACCATTTTCGCCGTCTGCGTGCTGGGTAGCTACCTGCTGGTGGCCTCTACGCTCCTGTTCTTCCAGCCCCGGATTCTGTACGGAATGCGCAACCCGGCGGCAGCTACGCCGGCCGCCGCCGAGCAAGAGGCAGCCCCGCTGGCCGACGGAGCGACCGCCCCGCCGGCCGCCGACAAGAAAGAAGACCTGGTGCGCGCCTACTCCCTCAGCGAGGAGCGCAAGCACGCCTACCGCGCCCGCCTGGAGGCCCACATGCGGGAGCAGCAGCCGTTTTTGTGCAAAGGCTACGGCATCAAGGACCTGGGCACCGAAACCGGCATCCCGCCGCACCACCTCTCGGCCCTCATCAACCAAGAATACGAGATGAATTTCAGCGACTTCCTCAACCGCTACCGGGTCGAGTACGTGAAGGCGCGCCTGGGCCGGGCCGAATGGCGGCAGCTGACGCTCGAAGGCCTGGCCCTGGAAGCAGGCTTCAGCAACCGCACCACATTCTTCCGCGCCTTCACGAAGCTCACCGGCTGCACGCCCTCTGAGTACCTGGCCCAGGTCGCGCCTTCCTCCTGAATGGCAGCCACTTATCTAACCCCTGCCCCGGCTGCGTCGGCCTTTGCTGTTACATATTAGAAAGTGTAACGTGATTGGGCCGGGCCGGGCTTGTCCGCACCCAGCGGGTGGCCTACGTTTGCGGCCGGTCTTTACCCCAAGGCCGCGGCAAATGGCATCAGCGGACGAAAGCAGGCGCGCCCTCGCGGCATTCAATCAGCTGCCGCCGCCCGCGCAGCTCACCTACGTTTGGGAGCAGGGCTACTACCTGGCGGCCCGGCCGGCGGGCGCGGCGGGCTTGGTGCGCGTGTACCAGGTGGGCCTCTTTTTCGTGGAAGTCTACTTCCCGACCCCGTCCGATTTTGAAATCCTGCGCGCCTTCCACGACCCCGTCTGTTTGCAGCCCTACCTCGACCAGATTGACATCGACGGTTTGCTAAGTTTCTGTTCAGTCAGCCAAGTTTCGCTAACAATCGTTCTGACGTCCGCCCCCCCCCCCCCCCGCCGCGTCTCCGAAAAGGAAAGGAGGAACCTGGGTCGGAGTTAAAAATGAAAACGACCTGGGCCAGTCCTGATTGTCAATTCTTAAGGAGGTATTCAGAAATAAGTAGTCAGTAGTCGGAATCTGATTAAAAACCGGATAGACCCTATTTTTTCGTCTGACTACTGACTACTAGGGCTTCCGCACCAAAATCTACAATTGCGCTTCCCGTCTCTGAAGGAAATCAGCCACGGGTTTTGCCCGGCGCTTTAGCGCCGGGACTACGGGTTGGCCTTCTGGTAGGGGCTTTAGCCTTGGTCGCTTTCGCGTCGCGCAAGGGCTGAAGCCCCCGGAAATAGCATGAAATACCCCAATCCCGGCGCTAAAGCGCCGGGCAAAATCAATCATCTGTTTTGGTGCGGAAGCCCTAACTGACTACTGACTACCTCCTTAAAGCCGATTTATGCACCCTCACGCGCTTTCAATTGCCCTGTGCCTGTTCGCGGTAGCCTGCACCTCGGCCCAGCCGGCGCGGACCCTGCCCGCCGCTGCCGAGCCAACCAGCGGCGGGCCGGCGGCCGCAACAACCGAGCCCGCCAGCCGCTGGGATGCCCAGCGCCGCCGCGACGTGGACTTCGTGGCGATGGGCAGCGAGCCGTTCTGGTCGCTGGAGCTGACCAAGGGGCAGGTGCGCTTTCGCACCGTAGCCGGCACCGACTCGCTGATTGTGCCCCTGCCGGCCCCCAACCAGGCCGCGGATGTGCCCGTGCTGCGCTACCGGGCTCAAACTGCAGCCGGGGAGCTGACCGTGACCATCGCGCCGCGCCCCTGTACGAACAGCATGTCGGGCGAGGTGCTGCCCTACACCGTCACGGTGCAGGCCCGGACGGCCGCCCAGCCGGCCACCCGCGCGTTTGCCGGCTGCGGGCGCTACCTCGGCGACTACCGGCTGCACGACATTTGGGCTCTGGAATCCCTTAATGGGCAGGCCGTGGCAGCCGCGCAATTTGCCAAGGACAAGCCGTACCTGGAACTGAACCTAACCCGCGAGGAAGCCCTGGGATTCGCCGGCTGCAACGGCTTCGACGGCTCACTGACGCCGGAGCGGGCGGGCCTGAAGTTCGGCACGCTGCGCGGCACCATGCTGGCCTGCCCGGCCCGGCCCTTCGAGCGCAAATTCCTAGGCGCTCTTTCCGGGAATTCATTTACCTACCGCCTCGAAAACCGACGGCTGATGCTGGAAAACCGGGTTCACCAACTGGTCTTTAGGAAAGTCGATTGACACGCCACCACCTCCCCCTCACGCCCAATTTCTTACCTCCCATGCTGACTAAAATCCTGCTACTGGGCACCGCGCTGCTGGCCGCCGCCTGCCAGCCAACCAAGCCGGCCGCCACTGCGACGCCGCCGCCCGCCGCTGGCGGCCCGGCCGTCACGCCCGTTACGCCCGCTGCCACTCCGGCCGAGCCGCCGGGTGGGGGCAGCGAAAAGCTGTACGCGCACCGCTGGACCCTGACCGAAGCTGCTGGCCAGCCCGTGACGCCCACCGGCGACGCCCGCGAGGCGCATCTGCTCTTCTCCCCGCCTGGCCGCCTGAGCGGTGCCACCGGCTGCAACCGCCTGACCGGCACCTTCGAGCTGACCGGTACCGGCCAGCTGAAGTTTTCGCCGCTGGCGACCACGCGCATGGTGTGCCCCGAGCCCGCCGCCCGAACGGAAACCCGGATGGTGCAGGCCCTGGCTGCCGTGCAGTCCTACTACGTGACCGACGCGGCCCTGGAGCTGCGCGATGGCACGAGTACGGTCGTGGCCCGGTTTCGCGCCGCCCCGGCGAGCCCGGAAAAGTAAGCCGCCCGCCGCGGCAGCCGCAGTTAACCCTTTTTTTACATCAACCATATCAGCATGAATAGTAATAACTTACGCCGCCCTGTTTTGGCGGTAGCTGCGCTGGCGCTGGCGCTCAGCGGCTGCGATAATCGTTCGGCTTCCACCGCTGCAACGCAGGACCTGCCAGCCCAGGCGCAGCAGGGGCCGGCGCAGCAGCTGTGCTACCGGCAGGTGGTGGGGCGCGACACCACGACGGTGCGCCTGCTCATCAGCGGCGCGACCGTGACGGGCGAGTTGGCCGTGCTGCCCGCCGAAAAAGACCGCGCCCGCGGCCCCTTCCGGGGCACGCTGGCCGGCCAGCAAATCGTGGCCGACTGGCAGCGGGCTGGCGAAGGCCAGACGCAGGTGTACGAGGTGGCGTTTACCATGGCCGGCGACTCGCTACGCTGGCGCGAGGGCACCCGCACCGAAAAAGGCGGCAAATGGGTGTTGGCGAACCCAGCGCAGGGCTATGAGTACGTGCTGCGCAAAGTCGCCTGTACGCCCCAGCCTTGAGCCCACAGCGTGAGGCATGGCGCGGTTAGTGGCCACTTCTCATTGGGCATTGAGCGCGGCGTTGAGGTTGACGCGTGCGTGCCCGCTGACGGGGAGCAGGGGCCGCTCCTTACCGGTTTCGGTCCACACGTGGGTGACGCGGGTGGGGTGGCCGCGTTGGCAAAGTACACCACCGCTTCCCCCGCCTCGGCCACCGCCAGCAGCGGGGTCAGTGTGTCGGTGAGAAAGGCCCTTTGCCGGGCCGCGTCGGCCTGGCAGGGCACGGCCGTGGTCAATTTGTAGGAGAAGCCCAGCCGGTGCAGCAGGTCCGTCAGGCCCGAAACGGAGTAGCGCACGCCGTAGGTGGTACCCCGCCTTTCCCCGGCAGGCGCGTTGCGCTTGTCGCAGCAACTGCCGCTCCGTCTCGGAAAGCCGTACTTCCATGGCACAATCTCAAGCCTTTATTCGCATTTCACTTCGCGACGAGTATACCTTCCTCAACGACGAGATGGCCAACCTGGCCGGGGCATCGAATCGATTCTGGAAACCGACACCGGCACGCCCCGCAGCGGCTACGAGCTGGCCTCCGAAGTGCAGAAGCGGCTGGAGCGGCTGTTTGGCCTCGACGCGCCCATCCCCCAGGAGCCCGACCAGCTGGCCGAGCTGCGCTACCTGCTCCAAACCAGCACGCCCGCCAACTGGATTCCCTTCATTCCAGTGCAAACCGACCAGTCGCACCGCCAGATTCAGTTTCAGCGGGCCCGCCTGCTGCGCATCCTGGAGGGGGCCGACTTCATTGGCACCGTGTAAGGGCGCTTGCGGACAATGAGGCGGATTTCGGCCCAAATTTCAGTGCTGGCACGGATGCCCCGGCCGGCGTGTCGCCCGACCTTTAGTTGCAGTACCCGCAAGCACTCCCCGCCCGGCTTACACCACACGCAACGCGCCATGTTCGGCTCCCAGATACTCGAAGTCGCGATTGGGATTATTTTCGTCTTCATCCTCATCAGCATCATCTGCTCGGTGGTGCGGGAGGGGATGGAGGCCTTGCTGAAATCGCGGGCGGCCTTTCTGGAGCACGGCATCCGGCAATTGCTCCACGATAAAGAAGGTCAGGGCCTGGTCCAGAGCCTGTACAACCATCCGCTCATCGAGGGCCTTTTCTCGCAGCCGTACAAGCCCACGGCGGCGGCCGGGCGGCCCAGCGCCTGGCGGAGCGGCGGCACCCTGCCCTCCTACATTCCCACCAAGAATTTTGCCCTGGCTCTGCTGGACATGGCCGCCCGCGGCCGCACCACCGACGCGGTGAGCAGCGACCCCCAGGCCCCGCCCATCACCCCGGAAAGCATCCGCCTGAACATCGAGAACCTGGGCAACCCCTACGTGCAGCGGGTGGTACTCACGGCCCTGGATGCCGCGCAGGGCGACTTCAACCAGGCCCAGGCCAACCTGGAAGCGTGGTTCGACAGCGGCATGGACCGGGTATCGGGCTGGTACAAGCGCTCCAGCCAGTGGGTTATTTTCTGGATTGCGCTGGCAGTGGCTATTGGTTTGAATATCAACACCATTACCCTGGCCGACTACCTGGCGCACAACGACGTGGCCCGCGCCGCACTGGTGGCCCAGGCCGAGAAGGCGGCTAGGAACCCCGAGTTTGCAAAGCAGGACTACGCTGCCGCCCGCAGCGAGCTTACCTCGCTGGACTTGCCCATTGGCTGGGGTGCCTCCCGGGCGGGGCAGCCCAGCCCCGACAACGAGCCCGAGTGGTGGAACCGGCTGTGTGGCTGGCTTATCACCGCTTTTGCCGCCATGCTCGGGGCCCCGTTCTGGTTCGATGTGCTCAACAAAATCATGGTCATTCGCTCCACCGTGAAGCCCCACGAGAAAAGCCAGGAAGAAGCGTCGGAAGACCGGCAGCTGGCCCCGCCGCCGCCCCAGGCCGCCGCCCCCGCCGCGGGCCCCGCGCCCGGAGCGCCCCCCGCCCCGCTGCCCCACGTCCCCCCGGCCCTCACCACACCCTTCTCGACGCCCCGGGACGAAGAAAGCAGCGTGGACGGCTGCGACGTGGTGGCCGAAGCCTTTACCCTGGATGAAAACTTACCTCCCGCCGGCGGCGGCGTTGCACAAGTGCCTGCGCCACATTAAACAGCTAATGCATTGGCTGCCAATACCTGACTACTAAACATAAAACTAACCGCCATTAGCTAAAAGCTAATGGCTCAGTATTTAACATGGCTTACTCATTGATTTGGCTGCCATCCGTGCTCAGAGAGGCCGGCTTGAAAGTGGCCCTGGTTCCCGGCTGGGAGGAGCGCGGCCGGGGCGATGTGCGCACCATCCACGGCGTAATCTGCCACCACACGGCCACCCCGGAACGCCACGCCAACATGCCCACGCTGGACACCCTCATCCACGGCCGCAAGAACGACCATGGCCAGATTGAGCTGGCCGGCCCCCTGGCGCAGCTCGGGCTGGGCCGCGATGGCACGTACTACGTGCTGGCGGCCGGGCGCTGCAACCACGCCGGCGCGGGCATCTGGCAGGGGCTCACCAATGGCAACGCCAACTTTATCGGAATTGAGGCCGAAAACACCGGCGGGGCCCGCGACTTTCCCTGGCCCGCCCACCAGATGGAAGCCTACCACCACGGCGTGGCGGCCATTCTGCGGCACGTGGGCAAGGGCGTGCAGTTTTGCGCCGCCCACAAGGAATACGCGCGGCCCCTGGGCCGGAAGTCCGACCCCGTTTTCGAAATGGGCAGCTTCCGGGCCAGCGTGGCCGCCATTCTGGCCGGCACCGTGCCGGCCCCTGCGCCCATTCCGGCCACGGAACCCGGCGCGGCCGCCCGCCCCACGCTCCGCCGCGGCGCGCGCAACAACTGGGTGAACGTGCTGCAAACCGGCATCGGCGTCGCCGCCGACGGGGCCTTCGGGGGGCAGACCGAAGCGGCCCTGCGCGCCTTTCAGCGGGCCCACGGCCTGCTGGCCGATGGCATCGCGGGGCCCCAAACCTGGCTGGCCATCGACAAAGCAAATTCCTAGAACGTCATGTCACTCAATCATCTCAATCATTGTCCAACACTTGTTCTCTTCGCCCATGGCCAAATCCACCAAGACCGCCGCAGCCCCCGCCGCCGACCCCGCCGCCACCGCTGGTGCCCAGAAACGCCGCGTGCTGGAGCCGCCCTTTTACCCCGTGGTGTACGTGCGCGGCTACGCCATGACCGGGGGCGAGCGCGACGAAACGTTCCACGACGGCTACTACGGCTTTGCGGCCACGTCGGTGCGCAAGCGCCAGGGCCCGCCCGACCCCAACCGCTACCTGATTGCCGACGTGTTTGAGGGCCAGCTCATGCGCTTCGTGAAGGATTTTGGCTACGCCGATGCCATCAACCACGGCAACCGGGTGGCGAAGCCGCCCCGCAACACGGTGTTCAACCCCTCGCGCAGCGTGTGGATTTCGCGGTTCTACGACCCCGACGTGCTGGACCAGAAGCTGCGCGGCATCGAGGAACACGCCCAGGACCTGCAGCGGCTGGTTTGCGAGGTCATTCCCGCCGAGCTCGTTGCCAGCGGCATGGACCCCGACGACATCGCGCAGAACTACCGCGTCATCCTGCTGGCGCACTCCATGGGCGGGCTGGTGTGCCGCACCCTGCTGCAAAACCTGCTGCCGGCAGCCGGCGAAGACCCCGCCCGTTGGGTGCACCGCTTCGTGACGATGGCCACCCCGCACGGCGGCATCGACATGGGCAGCCTGCCCGACGGCGTGGAGCAGTGGCTCGTCAATACCCTGAACCCCAGCGATGCCAGCATTTTCCAGGAGCGGCGCATGCGGGATTACCTCAAAATTCCCGACCCCCAGGAGCCGGTGTACAGCCTCGGCGGGCATTTCCCGGTCGGGCGCTGCCTGTGCCTCATTGGCTCAAACTACAAGGACTACACCGTGGGCGGCAGCCTGGTGCGCCGCGCCACCGGCTCGTTCAGCGACGGCCTGGTGAAGCAGAGCAACGCCTACCTGGTCGACGGCCCGCGGCCCGCTACCGGCGACTACCCGCCCGAGCGCCGGGCCTACTTCGCCAACGTGCACAAATCGCACTCCGGCTACGAGGGCATTGTCAATTCCTACGAAAGCTGGGAGAACGTGCACCGCTTCCTGTTCGGCGACGTGAGCGCCGACATTGAGCTGGCCAACCTGGAACTGGACTCCGCCCCACCGAAAGACGACGAGCGGGTGTTCTACGACGTGGAGTACTCGTTCAGCGTGCGCGGCACCAACACCAAAATGCACTGGCGGGCCCAGTTCCCCTGCGAAAATGCCTTCCGCTACGAGCGCCAGCAGCTGGAAGCCGGCCCGCTCCGCTTGCACACGGCCTTCCTCAACACGGCGCTGCGGCCGGAGCTGCTGCCCGGCTTCGACCCCGCCGAGCGCGACCCCCGCGATGCCGAGCGGGCGGTGTCGCGCTACCTCTATTTCCTGCTCACCCTGCGCGTGGTGGAGTACCGGGTGCAGGAAGCCAGCGGGCCGCTGGCGGCCTTCAAGCACTGGGTGGGCATCGACTCCGGCTACGACGGCGCGCCGGTATACGCCGAAACCCTCGAAATGCGGGTTGACGCGCTGACGTTCGCGGTCTCGTTCCGCTGGTATTCGGACCCCGCCGCGGCCATCGTCTGGACGGATGCCACGCTGAATGCGCACGCCGACGGCAACGACTACCGCTTTCCGCTGCGGGCGGGCGGTGCCCTCACCGGCGACTTCGTCATTCACGCCCGCCCGTGGGCGCGCCCCGCGGCCTAACCCGACCACGTTGCGGTTCAGACTTGGTGCGGGCCAGCTGGTAAATTATTGTCTCAAAGCACCTGTGCAAAAGGGACGGCCGTAAAATACCGCTTGGCTTCCTCGAAGCCCTTTTGGAGCATGCCCCGCATGGCCACGGGGTCGAAGGTTAAGCCGCCCGGGCCGCCTTCGTCCAGCCGGGTCTGCGGCCGAATCTCGTGGAGGGTGGTGAGCGCTGTGTTGGCGAAGGGATTGGGCGCTTGCGCGAAGGCCACATTGACCGCGGCCGAGGCCACGCCCTGCGCCAACAGGGAGCTGCGCGCGGCCGCCAGGTACTGGTTGCCCTGCTGGTAGAGTTGCGCCAGCTGGTAGTCGCTGGCCCCCACGTCCTCGCTAAACATATCAATCGTGCGCTCCAGAATCTGGATTGCCTTGGTCTTGGCGGTGTTATCGGCCGGCGGGAGCTGCGGGTTGAGCGTGATGGCGATGATGGTTTCGGCCCCCTGGTCGATGGCGGCCTGCAAGGGCGTGGGTTCGCGCACCCCGCCGTCCACGTATTGCCGCACGGGGGTGGTGCCCGGGCGTATTTCCACGGGCTGGAGCAGCACGGGTTGGCAGCTGGAGGCGAGCATGGCGCGTTGCAGGTCCGTCAGGCTTTGAATCGGCACCACGTCGTAGGCCTTGGTGGAGGGCTGGGGTTGGGTAGTCCAGTACACCAGGCGCTCGGTTTGCAGGCACACGGTGGCCAGGTTGATGGGAGTAGCCTTGGCCAGTAGGCGGTCGAACCGCTCCTGGGTCATCAGCTCCCCGATTTTTCCTTTCAGCGGCGTGGCATCGTGCACCGAAACGTCCGTTACCAAGCTGCCGATGCTGCCCAGAATGACCAGGTCGTTCTGCCGCAGGGTGGTGTACACCGTTTCGAGCAGCGCCAGCTCGCCGCAGGCCGCCAGCGGGGCAATGAGCGCGCCGGTGCTCGTGCCGCAGTAGATGTCAAACGTGCTCACGTCCTGCACTTGCGCGTTGATGTACTTCAACGCGCCCACCGCAAAGGCCCCCTTGGAGCCTCCGCCGCTAAGAACCAACGCCGTCTTTGCCATGGTGCCGAAGGGGTTTTACAAGGATGGTTTGCCCTTGTGCAGGAGGTTGAACGTCAGGTCGAGGCGGGCGTAGACGGTGCCGGCGGGAAAGCTGCGGTGCACTTTGAGGGCGAGCCCCAACAGGTTGGCTTCTTCCAGGCCAACGCCGGCCCCCACCCACTGCTGCCACTTTTCGGACGAGGACCACACCGCCGGCAGGTACTCGCCCAGCAGGTGCACGTGGAAGGAGTTGGCCAGCATAATCGGCGGTCCCTGCAGCACTTTCAGCGTCACTCGCCCACCGGCCAGGCCCCCGGCGCGGTAGCCGGGATGGAACGCGCCCAGCACCACGCCGGCCCGCAAGTGCCCGGGCACCAGGGTCCACTGCGGCACGAGCTGCACCGTGGCCAGGTACAGTTCGGGGCCGCCCCGGGGCCGGTTCAGGCCCTGCCCTAGTTCCACCAGCAGGCTGGGGCCTTTGGGTATTTCCTGCGTCCGGGCCAGCGCCGGCACAAGCAGGAGCCACAGAAGCCAGCGTGCACGCATCATGCAAAACATTTTGGGAGACTTGAGCCGCCTCGGCGCGGATTGCAATACTACCTTTTTTAACGGGCCGCGGCATCAGTGCCAGCACTGAAACACCCGCTAACTAGCCCGGGCCGAGCGCCGCCAGCCCCGCCGCCGTGAGCGCGCCCACGAGCGTATTGAGCAAGTTGACCACGTTGTTGGTGACGTAGTGCCGCCGCTCCAGCGTGGCCCCCAGCACCGAATCGGCCAGGTTGCCCGCCGTGCCCGCCACCAGCAGCCACCCGAAGGCCGGCCCCCACCCGAAGCCCGCGCAGTAGGCCCCCGCCACCAGGGCACTGCCCGCCAGGCCCAGCAGGGTGCCTTCCAGGCTGACCACTCCGTTGAGGCCGCGCGCATCGGGCCGCAGCGTGAGGATGTTGTAGTACCGGCGGCCGTAGATATTGCCGAGTTCGGAGGCCAGGGTGTCGGCGGTGGCCGCGGCAAAACTGCCAGCCAGCATCAGGCGGGCAAGCGGGGCGTGGGCGGGCCACTGCCAGGCCACCCACCCGAGCAGGCCCGCCACGCCGGCATTGGCCAGCACCTGGCCCGCGGTGCGACGGCCTTTATTGGCCTCGGCCAGCCCGAGGCGGCGCTTGTCGGCCACCTTCCAGGCCGACGCCGCCGCGCCCAACCCGAAGAAAAGGGCCAACAGGCCCACCCCCACAAACCCACTGCCCAGGTAAATAAGTAGGCCCAGCAGGCCGCCCGTCCACACCCCGGCTATGGTCAGCTTGCCGGCCCGCGCACTGTAAGCCATGCCCACCCCAAGCAGCAGCACAACCAGGCCAAGACGTAGGGAGGGACTCATGGGGGGCAAAACTACAGGGGACGCGGTTTTTCAAGCCAAAGCCATTCCGGCCCTGGCGCACGAACGTAAAATTGCACGAAGGCCACCGGCCCGCCCTACGCGGCACCGTGCCCTCCGAAGTACTGCCACCCCCAATGCAGCAGGGCCCAGCTGCCCCAGGCCACCAGCCCAAAAACCACCAAGAAGCCCAGTATCAACAACAGCACCAACCCTTTGCCGCTGCCGGCGTGCTGGCCCGCGGCGTAGTGGCGGCGCAGCAGGGCCACGTTGCGCTCGTTGCTTTTGAAGGTGAAATCAAATACGTTGCCCAGAATCGGAATGGCTCCAACTACGGTATCAATCAGGATGTTGAGGGCCATGCGGACCACCACCGCCCCGCTGGCCCCGTGGCGCAGCATGGTCAGGAGCAGGACCACCGATACGGCCGTCGAGGAAAGGTCGCCCACGATGGGAACCAGGCCCAGCAGCGGGTCGAGGCCGAAGCGGAACTGCGTGCCGGGCAGCCGGAACTGGCTGTCCATGAGGCGGGCTACGTGTTCCACCCAGCGCAGGCGCGCATCGACGGCGGGGGCAGCGGGAGAAGTACGGTCGGTGCGCGGGGGCTGGGGCATCGGCCCTATACGTTCTTCCGCGCCCGGAAGGCCATCAGCCCAGCGGCCCTCCCGGCCCTACAGCAAGCCGGTAATGCCTTTCACGTTCAGCCGGGCAAACTTTTGCACCCGGCCAAACCGGGCCGTGGTTTCTTCCAGCTCCTCGTCTTTGGGCAAAGCCGGCGAAGGCACCTGGGTGTGCAGCCGCACGAAAATGGCCGCGGCAATATCAATATACCCCAGCAGCAGCAGGTAGAGCTGTTTCTTCTCGTCCTCAGCATACCCTTTCACCCGAATGGCCTTGGTGAGCGTGTCGAGCTGCGTGGTTTCATCAATGAACAGGTCGCGCAGGGCCTGCCGCTGCTGCTGGTACCCGAGCAGGTGGTCGGCGCTGGTTTCGGCGGCGGCAAACGGAAAGCTGCCCTGGGCAAAAGCCACGGCCTGGCCAAAGGCCGCTTCGGCCGCGTAAACCGTGGTCAGGTGTTTCTGCAAACTGGTCCACAGCCCCGTCCGGGCTTTGTCGAAGACGCTGGGCGTATCACTCATGGTAGTGGTTAATGGGTAGTAATTAATGGTTGGCAGTTTTTTGACTAACCACGAGCAACTGACAACCCGTTTGCTTTTGAACGACTACTGGGGAAAGCAGCGTGGGGCGCAAAGGTATCAAGTCCGGTACTGCGGGGCTTCCTGGCCGGAAACACCTCCGGCAGCGGCAGCCAGCGCTCCGCTACCACGGCAACGGCCCCTGCCTTGTTCCAAAGCAGGGGCCGTTGCTGGGCTGATAATCCGGGGATTACTCCTGAATTTTCTTGGGCCGGCCGGGTTTCTTGGGCGTGGCTCCGGCCTCGCCCTCGGCTTGTGCGGCGCGGGGCTGGCGGGCTTTGCGGGTTTTTGGGGTGACCACGTACCCGTCCGAGAGCACCGCGTCCATCTCCCCGAGCGCGGCCTGCAAGCCGCTCAGGGCGCTTGTCACCTTTTTCAGCACGCGTTTCAGGTCAGCTTTAACCGCGTCGGCCTGCTGCGCCGTTTCTACGATTTTTTGGAATTCATCGAAATTTAGGGCCATAAGAGAATGTAAATGGGTACGGACAAATATAATAGCCCGGCAGCACCCGCGGCAAATGGGCACTGGGGCGAATTGATTTAAGAAACGGGCAACGCAACGGGCGGAGGGCGGTGAAATCCCAAAGGGCTTCAGCACGAATCGGCGAAGCTTTTAGGTTGCCCCGCCCGGTGCCCGGCCCGTAAGGCAGCGAATTTCGAAGTACCACGGCGCAACGAAATCAGCATTTTTTTCACGGCTCGCGTATCAGTACGGTTCACCTTACCTGACGATTCCGATGCGCTACGCCTTGCTCTCCCTTCCATTGGCCCTGCTCTCTAGCTGCGCCAGTACCGACCGCCCTGCTACCGAGGCCCCCACTGTTACCGCTGCCCTCACGGTGCAGCGAGCCTTTGACGTGCCCGCGCTGCTGGGCATGAATGCCGACCAAATTGCCCGGCCCCTGGTCAGCCAGACCATCCGGCCCGACCACGATGCTACGCCCCGCTCATCGGTCGATGGCAACACGGAAGCCCTTTACACCTACTGGCGCGATACCACGGCCCTGGAAGTGAGCTACAACCCGGCCACCCTGCACGTCAACAGCTATTTTATCAAAACCAAGAGCGGCCACACCGCCGACTACACCACGCTGCTCAAGCTGGCCAACGTGAGCAAATACGACAAGCGCCTGCGCATCGAGCCCATTGCCTCGGTCGACAACCCGCAGCTGTTCACCGGCGTGAAGCTGGTACCCGCGCAATAGCCTGCGCAGTAACTTCCCTAAGGGCGGAGGATATGGATTAGCCTCCGAGATGCTCAACCAAGCGCGGTCCCTGATATCAATAATTAATTCGTTGTTGGAAGCGCATAAAATGCCTGTCGTATTTGCCGCAACAGCTGCTCGGCCAGCGCTTTATCCGGGGCATCTGGCAACGTAGAATTAGCAAATGCCGCTTCTACCCGCGTCACCAGTTGTTCTGCTTCAGCTACCAATTCTTCGTATTCAAATTCCCCGCGTCGAATTTGCAGCAGGAAATCCCGGTTCGGCCGAAACACATTTAATTGCTGCGTTTCCGCAATTTCCTCGGCCATTTGCAGCAGGCGAAATACGTGCAGCATATTTTTCGCGTCGTAATTCTTGCCGTGCTGCACCGTATTTTGATAACGCTCGGCATTACGTTTTTCCACCCATTCCCAATACTCCCGAAACGCGCGGCAATACACACTGTAGCCGTTGCGGTTGAAGGACAAATAGGCCACCGGCTTCTCCCCTTTCGGCACGGCGGAAAGCAGCACGTCCTGCGACGTTTCGGCATCGCGCACGAGGCCGCGGTAACCGTGGCCACGCTCCGGGGTAGCGTCAGTGAACAGCGCGTATAAATCGGTGAGATGCGGCACGTTGGCCAAGCCGCACTGCGCGGCCGAATAGCCGTGGTGCGCCAGCCAAGTGGCTACCGGCTGAGCCCCCGCGCCCACCGTTACGTAGCAGAAATCCAGCACCGATTTGCGGGCCGGCGGCTCGGGATAATTTATTTTCTTGTTCAGCCCCTTGGCTTTGCGAATTTGCGCCACGGCGTATTCGGCGAAACTTTGGCGGCAAAGTTTCGAGAGAAAATCCTCCGCTTTGAACTGCTCGAAAAGTGGATGTTTATAAATAACGCAATTATCGGGCGTACCCAACAATTCCAATACTGTAGGATTATTTTTCAGCAATAATTCCACGAAGCGACGTAATTCATAGAATACTTCATCGTTGGTTTCATTGGCAATCTGCGGAATGTATTCCAGGCCAAAAAACTGACTTTCGGGCAGAATAAACACGCCTTTCAAATCTGTATCAGAATGCGGCAGGTTGGTGCCGTAGGCGCGGCTGCCGCTGATGGCTTCGAAAAGAATTAAGTGCTGGCGGCGCAGGTCGGCAATGGTCATGCACGAAAGTAGCGCGGACTTTTAGTCCGCGGGTTGAAATCCGACTGCAAGCGTCAAACAACTTTTAGCGGTGGGCTACAATGGAATGTTGCCCGGTAGAAGAAAACGCGCGAACTAAGAGTCCGCGCTACGCCTCGCTTAGCAGCGCCTGAAACAAGGTATCCAGCTCGGT
>JBBQSQ010000033.1:0-28501 GCA_038213745.1 Cytophagales bacterium | reverse complement strand
CAGGGGTTTGTGGCCCTGCTCGACCAGGTGTACGCCAGCGGGCAGCCTTACCACGGCACGGAGATTGCCATTATGCTGGCCCAGCCCACCGGCCCTGCTACCCAGCAATACCTCAACTTTACCTACCAGCCGCTCAACGATGCGCAAGGCCAGCGCCAGGGCCTGCTGGCCTTTGCGGTGGATGTGACCGAGCAGGTGCGCGCGCGCCGCCAGGCCGACACCCTGCAAGCCGGCCTGCTGGCCGCCGTGCGGCGTCAGGCCCAGCACCGGCAGGACCTCTACCAGGTATTCGAGCAAACACCGGCCGCCATTGTGCTGCTCCGGGAGCCCGACCACCGCATCGACTACTTCAATCCCGCCTTTGAGGCGCTGTTTCCGCCCGAGGAATGGACCGGGGGCCCGCTGCACGGCCACACCCTGGCCGAAGTGTACCCGCGCCTTAAAATGGCCGGACTGATTGGCCTGCTGGACCGCGTGTTTGACACCGGCGAGCCGCAGGTAGTTATGGAAATGGCGCTGGCCGAGCTGCAGCCCGGCAGCCCGCGCTACGTCACCTTCGCCTACCAGGCCTACCGCGAAGACGAGCGCATCGTGGGCGTGGCCGCCTTCGTGTACGACGCCACCGAGCAGGTGCTGGCCCGCCAGCAGGTGCAGACGCTTAACGAAACGCTGCAAGCCACCAACCAGGAGCTGGCCGACTCCAACCACCGCCTCACCCGCACCAACGCCGACCTCGACACCTTCGTCTACACCGCTTCGCACGACCTCAAGGCCCCGATTTCCAACATTGAAGGCCTGCTGCTGGCCCTGCGCCAGCAGCTGCCCCCGGGGCCCTGCAAGCCGACCTGGTGCCGCGCCTGCTCGACATGATGGCGGACTCGGTAGCCCGCTTCCAGCAAACCATCGGCCACCTCACCGACATCTCCCAGCTGCAACAAGCCGAAGCCCCCGAAACCGTGGACCTCACCGCCCTCATCCGCGACGTACGCCTCGACCTGGCCCCACTCATCGAAGCCGCCCCCGCCACCCTCACCGTGGCCGTGGACGACTGCCGCGCCGTGCGCATGGCCCCCAAAACCCTGCGCTCGGTGGTGTACAACCTGCTTAGCAACGCCGTGAAGTACCGCGCTCCCGACCGCCCGGCTCAGGTGCAGGTGCGCGCCCACTGCACCTCCGGCCACCTTGTGCTGGCCGTGCAGGACAACGGCTTGGGCCTTAGCGTAGCCCAGCAGGGCGAGCTGTTCGGCATGTTCCGCCGCCTGCACACCCACGTCGAGGGCTCGGGCGTGGGCCTGTTCACCGTCAAGCGCCTGGTCGATAATGCCGGTGGCACCATCACCGTACAAAGCCAGCCCGGCGTGGGCTCCACCTTCACCGTTTCATTGCCCGCTTAGGCTGGCCCATCTGTCCTTCCCATGGAAAAGCTTTCGAGTGTGCTGCTGGTCGATGACGATTCGACCAATAACTTCTTAAACGAGTTGCTCTTCAAGCAGCTCGACGTGACCGACCACCTGCTCACGGCCGAGGACGGAGCCAAGGCGCTGGACCTCATCGCGGCCACCGCCGACCCCAACGAGCCCGCCCTCATCCTGCTCGATGTGAACATGCCCGGCATGGGCGGCATCGCCTTCCTCGAAGCCTACCGCCAGCTGCCCGCCACCCAGCGCGGGGCCACGGTCATCATCATGCTCACCACCACCATGGACGCCCGCGACCTGAGCCGCCTCGAAGAGCTCAACATCGCCGGCCTTGTGAGCAAGCCGCTCACCCAGGAGAAAATCGACCAGATTTTGCAGCTGCACTTTCAGCGCCGCCTGCCGGCCAAGTAGCGCCGTTGGCACCTCAGTCCTGGGCCTTGGCCTGCGTAGCGGCCTGTGCCATGGCGTAGGCAATGTCGGCCACAATTAGTTGCCGCTCTCGGTCCAGGTCGCGCTGAGGCTCCGCAGTGGCTGGGGCGGCGTACCGGGCCAGGGCGGTGAGGGTTTCGAGGCGCTGGGTCGAAAAGGCCAGCCGCTGCTCAATCACGGCCAGCAGGCCGGGGCCGGCGCTGGCCCGCTCGGCCAGCAGCAGGTGCAGGTCCAGCAGCTGCATGGCTAGCGTGGCCAGCTGCCGTAGCACGGCTTCTTCCTCGGGCCGAAAGGTGCGCGGCACCTCGTCAAGCACGCACAGCGTGCCAATGGCGTAGCCTTCGGCCGTGAGCAGCGGGTGCCCGGCATAAAACTGAAAGTCGCGCTGGGCCTGGGCCGCCGGGCTCACCCACGGGCAGGGCTGCGCCCACAGGTCCGAAAAAATAGTCGTGGTGTTCGTGTACACGGCCGTCGAACAAATGCAGTCCTCGCGGGCCAGCAGCGCGGGCATCCGGGGCAGGCCCACGTTGCCGGAGTACTGCACCTGTTCGGCCTGCACAATTGACATTATCGACATCGGGGCCTGGAACAAGCGCGCCGTCAGCTCCACCATGGCCTGAAACAGGGCCTGCCGGCTGGGCAGCTGCGCGTAGGGCTGCACCGCGTGCAGGCGTTGGGTTTCGTTGGCGGGAATGAAAGAGGCAGTGCCCATGGTATGACGAGGCAGGTAGGCAGGTAGGCAGGTAGGTAGATGGGCAGGTGGGCAGGGCCCGCCCCGAAGATAGCACCGGTCCCGCGTCTGGTTCGGGCACGGGGGTGATGGAGCAGGGAGGACGGGTTCAACTTTGGGCCGGTACCGAAGCTGCTGCACAACAACAAGCCGCTGCCGAAACAGAGACGCCCCTAGATGCTCAAAAAAGAGGAGTTGGGCAGCTAATTCCTTCCGACAAGGCCAACGTATATTTTCTAATGCGCTCCGGCACCACCGGCCTTTTCAATCGTTTTGAACAGCTCCAAAGAATCGGTCAGCCTGTTTTGTTCCAGGCAAAATAAAAAAAGCCCTTAGCAGTGAGCTAAGGGCTTTTTTCTGTGGCAACAGTTGGAATCGAACCAACGACACCAGCATTTTCAGTGCTGTGCTCTACCAACTGAGCTATGTTGCCGTTTCCCCGCCGAGCCTATAGTGCGCTTTGGGGACCGCAAAGGTACGAATCCAACGCAATGGTGCAACAACTGGCCCAAAAAAAGTGTTGAACTGGCGAGGATTTTCTAAAAAGTACTCGGCATGCCGAGTATATTGCACCCCCAAACGTTCCCGCCTCCTTACCTTTACGCCATGTTGCAATCCATCCTCTTTCTACTGCTGCTGGTAGCGGCTTTTGGCTTTTTCGCCTGGCAGGTCCGGAAAATTCGGGCCAACATCCTCGTTGGGCGCGACCGCGACGTAAGCGGCAACGTTGCCGAACGGTTTCAAAAAACCCTGCTTGTTGCCTTTGGGCAGCAGAAAATGTTCAAGCGCCTGACGCCGGCCCTGCTGCACTTGGTGGTGTACGTAGGCTTTCTGGTCATCAACATCGAAGTGATTGAAATTGTCATCGATGGCTTATTCGGCAACATCTTCGGCTTCCACCGCGCCCTCAAGTTCCTGGGGCCGGTGTACGATGTGCTGATGGCGACCAATGAAATCCTGGCCGCGCTCGTGATTGTGGCCGTGGCGGCCTTCTGGTGGCGCCGCAACAGCAACCCGCCCCTCAAGCGCTTCACCGGCCCCGAGCTGCGCCTGTGGCCCAAGCTCGACGCCAACATCATTCTCTACGTCGAAGTAGTGCTGATGGTGGCCCTGTTCTTCATGAACACGGCCGACCTAAAACTGCACCAAATGGAAGGCCAGGACCTACCGGGCACTTTCCCCATCAGCAATATGCTGGTGGGCCTGCTGCCTACCAATGTGGGTACGCTCGAAGTGCTGGAACGCCTGGGCTGGTGGCTGCACATCATCGGCATCTTCCTGTTCCTCAACTACCTGCCCAGCTCGAAGCACTTCCACATCATCATGGCGTTCCCGGGCGTGTGGTACTCGCGCCTGGTGCCGCAGGGGCAGTTTTCGAACGTAGAAAGCATCACCAACGAGGTGAAGGCCATGATGGACCCCAGCTTTGTGATGCCGCCTGCGCCCACCGCGCCCGATGGCTCGGCCCTGGCCCCCACGCCTTTCGGCGCGAAGGACGTGGACGACCTGCCCTGGACCAACCTGATGGCCGCCTACTCCTGCACCGAGTGCGGCCGCTGCACCTCGGTGTGCCCCGCCAACCTCACGGGCAAGCTGCTTTCGCCGCGCAAAATCATCATGGATACGCGCGACCGGATGGAGCAGAAGTACAACTCGCCCCTTATTTACCGGCCCAACGTGTACGGCGAAGAAGCTAAGCACGAGCCCATTACCGACCTGGCCAACGCTACGCTGCTGCGCGGCAAAGTAACCCCCGAAGAACTCTGGGCCTGCACCACCTGCAACGCCTGCGTCGAAAGCTGCCCCGTGAACATCAACCCGCTGGAAAGCATTATCGAGATGCGCCGCTTCCTGGTGCTGGAAGAGTCGGCCGCACCCAACTCGCTGAACGTCATGTTCTCCAACATCGAAAACAACGGCGCGCCGTGGGCTTTCTCCCCGTCGGACCGGTTTAACTGGGCCGATGAGTTGTTCGCGGCGGAGAAGTCGGCCGTGGTTACGGCCTAATAGAATGTCATGCAGCGCGCAGCGAAGCATCTCGCGTGCTCAAGGCAATCCAATCGATTGATTTACTGCTGCACGCGAGATGCTTCGCTGCGCTCTGCATGACGTTCTAAATATTTAGTTATGACTCCTGAAGCTCCCGCTAAAAAGCAAATTAACGTTCCCGTCATGGCCGATTTGGCGGCCCGCAACGAGTCGCCCGAAATCCTGTTCTGGGTGGGCTGCGCCGGCGCGTTCGATGACCGGTACAAGCGCGTGACCCGCGCCTTTGTGCGCATCCTCGACCACGTGGGCACCAACTACGCCGTGCTGGGCCTGGAAGAAAGCTGCACCGGCGACCCCGCCAAGCGCGCCGGCAACGAGTTTCTGTTTCAGATGCAGGCCATGCAGAACATCACGACGATGAACGGCTACGGCATCAAGAAAATCGTGACGGCCTGCCCGCATTGCTTCAACACCATTAAGAACGAATACCCGGCGCTGGGCGGCGATTACGAGGTGATTCACCACAGCACCTACTTGCAGCAGCTCATCAACGAGGGCAAAGTGGGCGTGACCGGGGGCGAGAGCTTCAAGGGCCGCCGCATCACCTTCCACGACAGCTGCTACCTGGGCCGGGCCAACAACATCTACGAAGCCCCGCGCGATGTGCTGGCCGCCCTCGACGCCGACCTAGTGGAGATGAAGCGCAGCCGCGCCAACGGCCTGTGCTGCGGCGCGGGCGGGGCCCAGATGTGGAAAGAGGCTGAGCCCGGCAAAAAGGAAATCAACATCGAGCGCACCGAGGAAGCGCTGGCTACCCTCGCCGGCAAGGCCGAGGCACTGGCCAACCTGGGCGGCGTAGAAACCGAAACCGATGCCCCTGGTGCCCACGATTTGCGGGGCAGCATCATCGCTGTATCGTGCCCCTTCTGCATGACGATGATGAGCGACGGTGTAAAAAACAAGGAGCAGGAAAGCAACGTGCAGGTCTTCGACCTGGCCGAGCTCGTGGCCTCGGCCGAAGGCATTAACGCATAGGTCTAAACCGCGGATTTATCGGAGTGAACGGATTGGTCGGATTTTGTGGCCGACCTTGCGCCGTCAGACTGCTAAAAAGCAGTTTGACGGCGCAATTTTTATGCGTCAGTTTTGTTGAGTCACCATAGTATCCCACGTCGGAAACCGGCCGGTAGTGGCCACAAAATCCGACCAATTCGTTTAATCCGATAAATCCGCGGTTCAGACATCCGGTTCAGACATATGTACGTTGCTTTTGACCAACTTCCTCCCGACACCAGGGTGTGGATTTACCAAGCCAGCCGCCCGCTTACGGCCCCCGAAATTATGTCGGTGCTGCCGGGCCTGGCCCGTTTCGCCGAGGAATGGACCAGCCACGGCCGCACCCTGCACGCTTCGGCCGAGTTCCGGCATCAGCACTTCCTGGTGATTGGGCTCGACGAGGGAATCGCTGGCGCGAGTGGCTGCTCCATTGATGCTTCGGTGCGGTTTGTGGCCCAGCTTGAACAGCAGCTGGGCGTGGAGTTGCTCGAAAAATCGCGCCTGGCTTTTCTGCACAACGGGGCCGTGCAGCTGCTCCAGCGTAGCGAGTTGAAAGCGGCCGTAGCCGCGGGCACGGTCAACCCCGACACCTTTTACTTTAACAACACAGTAGCCACTAAGGCTGAACTGGATACCAGATGGCCGCAACCCGCCGGCCAAACCTGGCTGGCCCGGTACTTTGGGCAGGAAGAAAATAACCGGGTGCCTGCATAACTCCTACCTAAACGTAGTATTATTGCTAACCCAAAATTGCCTAATCGGGAATTTCTCCCGATTCCCTCCTTCCGCTTTCCACCCCCTATCCACCCATGAGGAAACTATTATTCGTCTGCACCGCGGCTGGCTCCGTTGCGCTTCTGAGCAGCTGCGCCACCACGGGCAGCATGAGCAAGGGCGATAAGCAGTTCGCCCGGGGCCAGTACGAACTGGCTATTCCCCTGTACCAGGCCGACGTGGCCAAAGGCAAGAACGCCGCCATCAGCAACTTCCGCCTCGGCGAGGCTTATCGCCTCTCCAACCGGGTAGAACAGAGCGAGCCGTACTACAAGGCCGCATTGGCTGGCGGGGTGAAAAATGCCGACGTTGGCTTCCGCTACGGCGAAGCCCTGCGCGCCAACGGCAAATACGACGAAGCCGCGGCCCAATTTGCGACCTACGCCAGCAGCGGTGGCAACCGTACCCTGGCAGTCCGCGCCGACGTGGAAAGCAAAAACGCCCTGGCCAGCAAGGCCGTAGCGGCGGTGAAGAACAAATACGAAGTAATGCCGGTAGACGCCCTGAACTCGGCTGGTTCCGACTTCGGGGGCACCCTGCTGGCCAGCACTGGCGACCTGGTGTTTACGTCCGGCCGCGAAGGCAAGAAGTACCTGGGCAACGGCGAAAATTTCCAGGACCTCTACGCCATCAAGTTCGACAACGCCGCAACCATGACCGGCGGCACCGCGCGCAAGCTGGAAGGCCCTTTCAACTCCGAGAACAAGCACGAAGCCAGCGCCACCTACACCCCGGATGGCAAAACGATGGTCTTCGCCCGCTCGAACGATGGCAGCAAAAAAGGCTACCTGAGCGTAGACCTTTGGATTTCATACTTCAAGGCGGGGGTCTGGAGCGAGCCCGTTCTGGCCAACATCAACGACCGCTCGGCCGATGATTTTTCGCCGGCTTTCGCGCCGGACGGCACCACGCTGTACTTCGCTTCGTCGCGCCGCGGCGGCCAGGGCGGCAACGACCTCTACAAAGCCACGCTGGGCCCCAATGGCCGCTTCTCGCCCGCCGAAAACCTGGGGGAAAGCATCAACACGGCCGGCAACGACAACTTTCCCGGCATTGCCGCCGATGGCACGCTGTACTTCGCCTCGGACGGACGCCCCGGCCTGGGCAAGCTCGACCTCTTCATGGTGAAAGGCGGGCAGGCGGTGAACCTGGGTGCCGATGTGAACAGCATCGCCGACGACTTCGCCCCCGTACCCATGGGCACGGACATGGGCTTGTTCAGCTCGAACCGCGCCGGGGGCAAGGGCTCCGACGACGAGTACATGTTCAAGAAGAAGCCGCTGAAACTGGTGACTTTCTATGCCGACGGCACCGTGCTGGAGCGCGACGACAAGGCCAACACCACCCTGCCGATAGCCGGGGCTCAGGTAACTATTCTGGACGCCAAAGGCCAGCGCCTGACCGCCGTGAGCGGCCCCGATGGCAAGTTTAACGTGAAGCTTGACTCGGTGAGCAGCTACACGCTGCGCGGCGAGCGCCCCGGCGACTTCTCGGCCCGCGCCGCGCTCAGCACCGTGGGCCGCAAGCCCAGCCAGGACCAGCTGCCCAACCTGACGAATGACATTCAGCTGCCGGTGACCCTAACGCTGAACAAAATCATTCTTGCTAAGGCCATCGAAGTCAAGGACATTCTCTACGATTACAACAAGTACAACATCCGCCCGGATGCCGCCATCCGCCTCGACACGCTGGTACAAACCTTGGCCGACAACCCCAAGATTTCCATCGAGCTGAGCTCGCACACCGACCAGCGCGGCAAGGACGCCTACAACCTGAAGCTGTCGCAGCAGCGCGCCCAGGCCGCCGTCGACTACATCGTGAGCAAAGGCATCGACAAGGCCCGCATCACGGCTAAGGGCTACGGCGAAACCCGCCCCATCGTGCTGAAACCGACGTCGGAAGAAGAATACCAGCGTAACCGCCGCACCGAATTCAAGGTAACGAGGGTCGCCAAATAAGTCCGCTCATTGCTTTTCAAAAAGCCCCCGCAACTTCGGTTGCGGGGGCTTTTTGTTTGGGCTGAAACCGCCGCCGAAACCGGGCTTGCGGCTGGAAGAATTTGAAAAAAAGGGAGTTGTCGCATTTAGTCGAAGCCGCTACCCGAGCGGTCGATTGAGGCCGGGTATTGGGAGAAATCTGCACGAGGCCTGCGCTATGCACTGGTGGCTTGGCGCCCCTGCACGCCGAGACGCATTTTTTGGCCATTACGGACTAAACCCAGCTTCATAAATACGGTCTAGAACCACCACAGTGGAGTCCATTGACCGCCATTGCGCCTGCTCACTCTCCCTTTCTCGCTATGTTGAAAAAAATAACTTTCCTCACGCTGGGCATCCTTATGGCCGGGCTAAGCAGCTGCCATAAGGACGACCTCGTCGTTCCGGTGCCCAAGGTGCAGCCCTCGCCGATACCCAACAGCGTCCTGCTGCTCAATCCGTCGGGCTACGCCCCGCTTTCGGCCCAGCTCACCTTCAGCGCGGCCGGGCCGGGCACTACCACCGTGACCGTGCGCGGCAAGCACGGCCCGGATTCCGACGTGGAGCAGCGCGTCCACGACGCGGGCCCGACGCACGTCGTGCCAATTTTGGGCTTGTATGCCAATTGGGCCAACACCGTCAACATTACGTTCACTCCCGACAATGGCCAGACCGTGCTGGCCGACACGCTGACCGTGCAAACCGGGGCCCTGCCCGCCAACCTGCCCACGGCCATTAGCGTGACTACGCCGCCAGGCGTCGCGCTGGGCGGGGCCCTGAGCCTGGTGAGCAATTTCAGCCGCACCGACCCTTACGTGCCGCTGGTGGTGGACAACTACGGCGATATCCGCTGGCTGCTGGATTTTTCGACCCATCCCACGCTCAATCGCCTGGCCTACGACTGCGGCATCAGCCGGCTGCGGGACGGTAACTACCTGTTTGGCGACAAAACCACCAGCCAGCTCTACGAGGTAGACGCGCTGGGAGAGCTGCTGAGCACCTGGAAAATGCCCGGCTACACCTTTCACCACGAGGCCTTGGAAAAGCCCGACGGCAACTTTCTGGTGAACGTGAACAAAACCGGCAGCACCCACTCCGACGGTTCGCCCACGGTAGAAGACGTGGTGATTGAGCTGAGCCGCGCCTCGGGCAGCGTGACGCACGAATGGGACCTAAAGGAGCTGCTCGACGAAGACCGCCACGCTCTAGAGTCCGACCCCGTGGACTGGGCCCATACGAACGCCGTGGCTTACGACCCGGCCGACAACACGATAGTCGTTTCGGCCCGGTTTCAGGGGGTGGTGAAGCTCGGCTACGACGACCGCATTGTGTGGATATTGTCCCCGCACAAGTGTTGGGGCAGCAACCGGCGCGGCGAAGACCTGAATCAGTTTTTACTCACGCCACTCGATGCCGCTGGCCAAGCGCTTACCGACCCCGATGTGGCCCTGGGTGCCACCAACCACGCCAGCTTCGAGTGGAACTGGTACCAGCACTCGCCCTGGCGCATGCCCAACGGCGACTGGCTGCTGTTCGACAACGGCACCCACCGCAACTTCGACCCCGCGCCCGGCACCTACAGCCGCGCCGTGGCTTACCGCATCGACCCCGTGCGCCGCACCGTGCAGCAGGTCTGGACCTACGGCAAAGAGCGGGGAGCCGAAACGTATTCGGCCATTGTGTCGCGCGTCGAATTCCTGCCGGGGGTGAACCACGTGCGGTTTTGCCCCGGCTACCAGGTGCCCACGGCCACCGGCGCGGGCGGCAAAATTATCGAAGTTGACTACGCCACCCGCCAGCCGGTTTTCGAGTTGAGCCTGACCACGGGCAACGGCTTCGGCTTTCACCGGGCCGATGTGACGCACTTCGGCGAGTAGCCGGGGCGAACGTGGCACAGGTTTTGGAAATGCATTCCCGGCCGGGGTTTCCGGCCGGGAATTTTCTTTTTAAGCCATGAAAAAGTCGCTACTTCTGGGTTTAGTGGGCTGGCTGCTGGCCGCCGCCCCCGTGCTGGCTCATCCGCCCGCGCTACCGGCCAACGTCAACTTCACTTCAGAACGCGGCGTGCCCTTTGGGCTGGTGCTCGACGGGCGGCCCCTCACGCGGGGCGTGGCCCGGCAGGTGCACGTCGACCAGCTGCTGCCCGGCGCGCACTGGGCCGATTTCACGCTGCCCACGCCCTACGGCGGAGCCGTGCGCTTCCGCAGCCGCGTGTGGCTGCAGCCCGGCCTCGAAACCTCGTTTGTGCTGGTGGCCCGGCCGGGCTGGCCTATCAACTTGCAGCAAGTGAACGCCGTGCCGCTCTACCGCCCCGGCTACGGCGGACGCGGCTACTACAACAATAACGGCGGCTATAATAACAACGGCGGCGGCCGCTACAACAGCCCTTCGCCCTACGGCCAAGGCGGCTACGGCAACCCAAACGGCTCCGGCAGCAACGACCCGTATAACGACGGCAACGCTGGCTATAACGACGATAACGACGATAACGACGACGATGACAGCTATGCTTCGGCCCCCAACGGCGGCTACGGCAACAACCCCAACTTGCCCAACGGTGGCTACAACAACGCCCCAGCCCCCAACGGCGGCCCCGGCTACGGCCCCCCCAACAACCCCAATGGCGGCTACCGCAACGGCCCCACCCCCGGCAGCTACCCCGGCACGGCGGTAAGCAGCTACCGCCAGCTGGCCCCGCCCGATGTGGATGCCCTCGTGAAAACCGTGCAGGGGCGCATTGCGGAAGCCAGCAAGCTGAGCGCGGCCAAAGACGGGCTGGCCCAGCGCAGCCTGCGGGCCGATGACCTGAGCCGCCTCCTGCGCAGCATCAGCTCCGAAGCCTGCCGGATTGACCTGGCGACCTTTGCCTACTCGCACGTCAGCGACCCGGAGAATTTCAACCGGGTATACGATGCCTTCGAAACCGAAAGCGGGGCCCGCGCGGTGGAGCAGGCCGTGCGCAACACTTCCCAACGCTGAGTTAGCCCGCGTTAATTAAGTTGTCAGTTATTAGTTGTCCGTTGTTAGTGACTTACTAACCAGTTGACTGACAACTGACAACGAACAACGGACAACTCGTTTACTTTTGAACGACTACTTAGCCATAAAAAAGGGCCGCTGTCGTGACGACAGCGGCCCTTTTCTTCATTCCGAAGCCGGAGAACCGGATGGCTCCGCCGGCGGGCCGGCGCGTGCATTGCGCCCGAAACCGTTTTAGCGCAGGCGGTCCATACTGCGCACCAGCTGTTCGTCGCGGCGGATGAAGCGGTTGGCCAATAAATTGAGCAGCAACGCCAGCGTGGGCAGGTACATGGCCATCTGAAATTTGCCTTCCAGCTTCAGGTTTAGCAGCTGCTCGCCCTTGCTGGAGAAGTAGAACGACGCCCCCACGGTGGCCATGATGAGCAGCAGGTTGATGGAGCCCAGCAGCAATTGCTTGCCCCGGCTGCGAAACTGAAAAATCTCGAAAACCGCCACGGCCGCCGACGCCGCGGCCAGCGCGCCAATCAGCCAAACGGGGCCCACGTTGGCCGGCAGTTGCAGGCCCTTGGCCGCAAAGCCGAAGGCGGTGAGGGTGAGCTCCTGCTGGGTCAGGCCGTCGATTTTGTGCCACAGCGGCAGGGCCAGCACGCTCAGCATGGCCAGCGCCAGCAACAGTAAAAACACGCTTTGGATTCTTTGTATCATCTTTGTGGTCTTATTGAAAAGTGACCCGGGCTTGGGCCGGGGCCGCAAATTTAAACCCATCCGGCGCTTGCGCCGCTATCGATTACCTCGAATGCCGAATGCTTACATCGTGGACGCGGTGCGTACCCCGATTGGAAAATTTGGCGGCGCGCTCAGCAGCGTCCGCCCCGACGATTTGGCCGCCCACGTTCTGCGTGAACTCATGCGCCGCAATCCCTCCGTTGACAAAAGTGCCGTTGAGGACGTTATTATCGGGGCCGCCAACCAGGCCGGGGAAGACAACCGCAACGTGGCCCGCATGGCCGCGCTGCTGGCCGGCTTGCCCATCACGGTGCCCGGCAACACGGTAAACCGCCTCTGCGCCTCGGGCCTGCAAAGCATTATGGACGCCGCCCGGGCCATTAAGTGCGGCGAGGGCGACGTGTTTCTGGCCGGGGGGGCCGAGAGCATGACCCGCGCCCCGTTTGTGATGGCTAAGTCGGAATCGGCCTTCGGGCGCGAGCTCACCGCCCACGACACCACCCTGGGCTGGCGCTTCATCAACCCGCGCCTGAGCAAGCTGCACTACCCTTATGCCATGGGCCAAACCGCCGAAAACGTGGCCAAGCAGTACAGCGTGACCCGTGAGGAGCAGGACGCCTTTGCCTTCGAGAGCCAGCGCAAATATGCCCGGGCCCTGGAAAAAGGCCGTTTCCGCAAGGAAATCGTGCCCGTGTTCATCCCCAGCCCCAAGGGCGACACGGCCCTGTTTGACGCCGACGAGCAGCCCCGATTCTCGTCCATGGAGAAGCTGGCCACCATCCGGCCCGCCTTCCAGCCCGAGGGCGGCACTGTGACGGCCGGCAACTCGGCCGGCATCAACGATGGCGCGGCCGCCGTGCTCATGGTGAGCGACGAGGCCCTCAAACGCTACAACCTCAAGCCCTTGGCGCGGGTGGTGGCGTCGGCCGTGGTCGGCGTCGACCCGGCCGTGATGGGCCTGGGGCCGATTGGAGCCACGCACAAGGTGCTGCAACGCGCCGGCCTCACCCTGGCCGACATCGACCTGATTGAGCTGAACGAGGCCTTCGCGGCCCAAAGCATCGTGTGCGTGCGCGAGTTGGGCCTGGATATGGCCAAGGTGAACGTGAACGGCGGCTCCATTGCCATGGGCCACCCGCTGGGCAGCTCGGGGGCCCGCATCACGGCTACGCTGCTGCACGAGATGCAGCGCCGCGGCGAAGGCATGCGCTACGGCCTGGCCGTGATGTGCGTGGGCGTGGGCCAGGGCGCAGCGGTGATTTACGAGAAGCTGTAACGAACGCTGCGCTTCGCTTAATGAGGAATGAAGAATGAGGAATGAAGAATTGGCCCTCGCGTAATTCTTCATTCCTCATTCTTCATTCCTCATTTCACAACATGCGCTACTTCCTTCATTTCGCTTACGACGGCACCCAGTATCACGGCTGGCAGGTGCAGCCCAACACCCTCACCGTGCAGGCCGAAGTAGACCGCTGCCTCACGCAGGTGCTGCGGCAGCCCATCCACACGCTGGGCAGCGGGCGCACCGATACCGGCGTGCACGCCAGCCACCAAGTGGCGCATTTCGACGCCGACTTGCCCGAAAAGTTGACCCTGGACCTGCTGCTTTACCGCTTGCGCCGCACCCTGCCGCCCGACATTGCGCCCCTGCGCCTGCACCCCGTGGCCGATGACGCCCACGCCCGCTTTTCGGCCGAGCAGCGCAGCTATGAGTATTTTGTGCTCACGCCCGACCCCAACCCCTTCCGCCGCGACCACGCCCTGCACCTGGACCGCGCGCCCGACGTGGCAGCCATGAACGAAGCGGCCGCTTACTTGATTGGGCAGTTCGATTTCACGTCCTTCTCCAAGGTAAAGGGCGGCGTCGACCACTACATCTGCCGGTGCTACGAGGCCGGCTGGCACGCCGCGCCGGGCGGGCTGGTGTTCCGCATCCGGGCCAACCGCTTTGTACGGGGCATGGTGCGGCTGGTGGTGGGCACCCTGCTCGATGTGGGCCGGGGCAAAATGACGCCGCGCGCGTTTCAGGAGCTGCTCTGGGCCCAGCGGCGCGTCGATGCCGGCGGCGCGGCCCCAGCCCGGGGCCTGTTCCTGAGCCGGGTAGCCTATGAGGAGGACGTGGTGCCGGCGATGCCAGCCGGCGCTTGAAAACGGCCGCAACGCCCGGCCAGTGAGGTCGGCCGCCCGCCGGGCCGACTAGCGGCCACCCGCGCCTATCCGTTCAATGTTGCTGCCGGCCCATCTTCTGCGCGGGCAATAATGGCACGGAAGCGCGCTTGTAGCGAGGGGCGCAGAAAAGGCACTTCGAGAATGGTACGAATGGCCGCTAAATCTTGGCCAACCCCGTAATAATTGTCGACGACCTGCTGAATCGTCACGGCGTAGCGGGAGCGCTCCACGAGCGCAATGGCATCGCCCGCCTGCAAGGTGCCGGGTTGCACTACCCGGAAGTAGATACCGCTGCGGCCCGCGTGCTGAAAACGGCGCACCATCTGCTCGTCATCGAGGCGGATGTTGAGCTTAAAGCAAGGCACCCGGGGCTGCATGGCCATCAGCACCGCCGAGCCCACCCGAAAGCAGTCGCCCAGGCACACCTCGCTTTCCAGCAGCCCTTCCGTCGTTAGGTTTTCGCCAAAGGCCCCGGGGCCCAGTTTTTCGTGCGGCACGTAGGTGCTCCAATACGCCCAGTGCTCGGCCGGGTAGGCGTACACGGCTTTGTCGGGGCCGCCGTGGTGGCGGTAGTCGGCCTGACCGTCGCCGGCCAGGCGGTCGGCCAGCACCGCCACGGGCCCCGGCGCGGGTCGCTTGAAAATGCTGGTACGGACGATTGCACCCTGCCATTCAACGTCCCTGGGCTCGGCAATATTAACGGAGATGAGCTGCATAGCGTAGCGATGTAAGAAGCGGACAGGTAAGCAGCCCGCCGTAAGATGCTCGATTTATTCGCAATAATCGGTTGCAGTAGCTGCACCGAAGGCGCGGGGCACGTAAGGCTGGCTTCTTCCCTGCGGAACGTTGGGCCGTTCAGACTTTTGCGCCCCGCCGCGGTTTACTTCCGACCTTTGCCCCACTTATGGACCCTACCACTTCCGCCACCAAAACCGGCCAGGTCTTCGACTGGGCCGTGCTGCGCCGCCTGCTCGGCTACGTGCGCCCCTACCGGCGCGTCTTCATCGGCCTCATCGTGCTCACCGTGGCCACGGCCGTGCTGGGCACGCTGCGGCCCTTCCTCATTCAGCGCATGGTCGATGTCAGCATCGAGCAGGGCGACATGAAGAGCCTCAATGCCATGTTTCTGCTGCTGCTGGTGCTGCTGGTGGCCCACGCGGGCGTGAGCTATTTGCAGACGTACTACGGCGGCTGGCTGGGCCAGTACATCGTGCGCGACATCCGCACCGACCTCTACCAGCACCTGCTCAAGCTCAAGCTCCGGTTCTTCGACCAGACGCCCATCGGCGTGCTGGTAACGCGCAATATCTCCGACGTCGAAACCCTCTCCGACGTGTTTAGCGAAGGCCTGGCGGCCATGGTGGGCGACATCCTGCAGCTGCTCTTCATCATGGCCTTCATGTTCTACATCGATTGGCGGCTGACGCTCATCAGCCTATCCGTGATTCCGCCGCTGCTCTTCTCAACTTATGTGTTCAAGGAGAAAATTAAGGGGTCGTTTCAGGACGTGCGCACGGCCGTGGCCAAGCTCAACTCCTTCGTGCAAGAGCACCTCACGGGCATGAACGTGGTTCAGATTTTCAACAACGAGGAGCGGGAGTTTCGCAAGTTCGAAGCCATCAACCGCGAGCATACCGACGCCAACATTCGCTCGGTGCTGTACTACAGCATCTACTTTCCGGTGGCCGAGGTGCTGGGAGCCGTGGGCGTGGGCCTGCTGGTCTGGTACGCCGCCCAAGGGCAGATTGAGGGCTCGATTTCGAAGGGTGCGCTCATCGCCTTCATCATGTACAACGCGCTGTTCTTCCGCCCCATCCGCCAGATTGCCGACCGGTTCAACACCCTCCAGCTGGGGTTGGTGAGCACCGAGCGCCTGCTCAAGCTCCTTGACAACCAGGACTTGGTGGCCACCACCGGCACCTTCGCCCCGGCCGAAATCCAGGGCGATGTGGAGTTTAAGCACGTCAAGTTCGCCTACAACGAGCCCGACTGGGTGCTCAAGGACATCAGCTTCCACGTGAAGCCCGGCCAGACCATCGCCTTCGTGGGGGCCACCGGCGCGGGCAAAACCAGCATCATCAACCTACTAAGCCGCTTCTACGACATTCAGGACGGCAGCATCTGCATCGACGGCCGCGACCTGCGCGAGTACGACCTCAGCCTGCTGCGCCGCCAGATTGGCGTGGTGCTCCAGGATGTGTTTCTCTTCGCCGGCAGCATCCGCGATAACATCACGCTGGGAAATAAGACGATAACCGACGCCCAAATCTGGGAAGCGGCCGACCTCGTCGGCGCCCGTCGCTTCATCGAGCGCCTGCCCGGTGCCCTCGCCTACCCGGTGATGGAGCGCGGGGCCACGCTCTCGGTGGGCCAGCGCCAGCTCATCAGCTTCGTGCGCGCCATGGTGTACCAGCCCCGCGTCATCGTGCTCGACGAAGCCACGTCGTCGGTCGATTCCGAAACGGAAGAGTTGATTCAGTCGGCCATCGAAAAGCTGATGCAGGGCCGCACCTCCCTCGTCATCGCCCACCGCCTGAGCACCATCCAGAAAGCCGATAAAATCATCGTCCTCGACAAGGGCGAAATCAAGGAAACCGGTACCCATGATGAGCTGCTGCGCATCGAAAACGGCTACTACGCCCAGCTCTACCGCATGCAATACGTTGTTAGTGGTGAATGAGTAAGTGCGTAAATGAGTAAAGTGAGTTCGATTCTTCCATTTACTCTCCTTCCCACTTACTCATTTGCCCATTTACTCACTTACCAATGCGTTACCTCTTCCTCGGCATCATCCTGCTCACCCTTGCCGCCGCCGGCACCTACGCCTACCTGGGCGGCACGCGCACCCCCAAAGTCACCCTCGAAACCAGCACCGCGCCGTTGTTCCTGGCTGGCCAGGCGTTTCACGGCCCCGTGCGCGGCGATGCCTTTGGCAACCTTTTCCGCCAGGCCAAAGATGCCCAGGCGCGACTGCGCGGCGACCTCGCCAACCTCTACCTCAACGACCCGGAAACGGCCCACGATACCGTCACGGCCTTCATCGGCTTGGCCGTGGCCGACACCAACCAGACGCTGCCCGCCGGTTTTCGCTACCGCGTGGTGCCGGCCGGGCAGCGCGTTATCGCCGCCCGCCTCACCGGGGTGAGCTACCTACTGGCCCCCAACAGGCTCTACCCCGCCGCCCTGGAGGCCGTGAAGCAGCAGAAACTTACGCAGCGCGGCGACTTCTACTTGGAGCGCTTTGGGGCCGATGAGGCTTCCGAAGTGTGGGTAGGGGTGAAGTAAGCCCCGGCGCTACCAGCCGTAGGGCAGGCTCACGCCCACGCTGCAGGCCCAGTGCGAAAAACCAGCCGCCGGCCCAAACGTGCGGCTACCCAGCAGCTGCCGCCGGCTAAACTGCGCCGTGAGCCAGGCTCCGTGGCCCAGCTTGCCGGTCGCGGCAAAGCCGGTTTCCAGCAGCAATTGCTCGTTCAGCGCCACGCGGGCGGGTTGGTAGCTGGTCGTAGTGCTGCCGTTGCGGGCAGTGGTGGTGGTGGCCACCATCCTGTCGCGGTCGAACAGACCCACCGCCCCGTAGCCGAGGCCATTAAGCAGCTCGAAACGGTACTGGGGCGTGTTCGCCAGCGCGTAGCGCGTGCTGAATTCCAGACTGTAAACGCCCACGGCCGGGGCCGTAGCTTGGTACCCGTAGGCCGTGGCCACGGCCCGCCGCGCGCCAATACTGAGCGTGCCCCCAACGGCCAGCCGAGGACTCACCAGGCGGCCCATGGCCCAGTCGGCTCCGAAATATGTTCGGTCATCGTCGGCCAACAGCACGGTAGGGCCCAATACCAAGTAGGTATGGTGCGTGGCCAGGGGCACTGGTACCGGCTCATCGGGCGGCACCGCCGATTGGGCCCGGCTCACGCCCGCCAGCAGCAGCAGAAATACAAAAGCTAAAAGTCGAACCATAACTGAACCTATCGTAACCCGAATGTAAGGCGCATGAAGTTCGTTATCAGCCGCAAAAAATCCCCAGCCGACCTACCTCCGCTGCCGCGAATGCTGCAAAGAAAAGCCCTTGGCTGGTGGGCCAAGGGCTTTGATGAGCACAGGAAATAAATTAGCGCCCGAAATAATACGTCCCGCCCAGCAGGAAAGAATCCAGGCCAAAGGTTGCTGCGAAGGCGTTGCTGTCATTTTTAGCCCCCTCCGAGACATTATTGCCAGTGGTATCGTTGTAGCTGGAATTCGTCAGGCTGTAATGATTAAAGCTGAGCGCACCAATAGAAGCACTGACGCCAAACTTGGGCACTGGAAAGAAGACAATCCCCGGTGTGAGGTCGGCGTAATACCCCGTGTTGGTGTTGGTGCTAGTGAAGTAGTAGGTCGTGGCATTGTCGACGATAGAGCCATTTCTATCCTCTTTCTGGCGCTGGTAGCCCGCCCCTAGTCGTCCGGTCAGGCCAAACTGAACCGTTAGCATCTTATAATATTGCGCAAAAGCACCTGCCCGCAGCATGATGGCAGTTGTCTGGTTATACTGCGTGTAAGACCTCGTAGGGTTAGATGCCGAATTATCCGTGCGCTTAGCATTGGCATAGCCCAAAGCCAGGCCAACAGCCAGGTTATCGGCCACAAAGTAGCTTATTGCGGGCAGCAGGTAGAATTGCTTGCCCGTTGTTTCTGATGAGTTGTTGAAATTCGGAGCATTGTTGCCGGAGGTACGCGAGCTGCTTTCACCGCTGTACTGATTGTACCCCACGCTGCCGCCTAGCGAGACGGTGCCCGCCGCAATACTCTGGGCGTGTAGGCCTTGGGCACCGGTAGAGAGCACGGCCAGCAGAAGGATTTTTTTCATGAAATTCATAAAAAGGAAAGGGTTGAAGGGTTGAACGCGGCCGTAACGCACCAAAGCCTATATCCGTATTTCACGGAGCACAAAAAAGCCCCACTCCGACGCCGGATTGGGGCTTTTTACAGAATGTCGGGGTGGCAGGATTCGAACCTACGGCCTCGTCGTCCCGAACGACGCGCGCTACCGGGCTGCGCTACACCCCGAAAGCAGGCCGATGGGGCGGCCTGTTTCTGACTTCCAATAATAAGCGGCCGAAAAAAGCCTCCGAACCCGAAAGTTCGAAGGCTTTATGAGAGCGGCTGCTCTTCCGTCGGAGTGGCAGGATTCGAACCTACGACCTCCAGCACCCCATGCTGGCGCGATACCAGGCTACGCTACACCCCGTTTGGTATTGGAGGGACAAAGGTAAGATTTTATTTGGGTGTAGTGCAAGCCAGCGGCAATTATTTTTTTGCGGGCCCGCCTTAAAAATCGGGTTGCTGCGCCGAAAGACTTCGGCCCAACCCATGACAACCGGCACCAGAATTGCTTAGCTTTACGCTAACAATTTTACCGTTTCCCATTCGTATTTTAAATTCTATGAAAAAGCTATTACTACTTGTGTTGGTTGGTGCGCTGGCCCCTGTTGCTGCTCATGCGCAATCCCCGGCGGCCCCGGCGGCAGGCCCCGCCACTGCTGCTACCGCGGCACCAGCCAAAGAAGAAGCCATTTTGCCAAGCGGCGTGGTGGCCGCCCCGGCACCCGTAGTCGCGCCGGTGGCCGCCAATCCCTTGCGCATCGCCCCAGCCCCCGAAACCCCGGCGGCTAACCCCAACGCCATCAAGGTGAAAGCCGATGCCGTGGCGGGCCGCCTCACCGTGAAAACTGACAACCCCGGCCCCACCCGCGTGGAGTTGACGGCCGCCGACGGCCGCCCCGTGCTCACCTACACCATGATGAACGGCCAGACGCCCGCCGTACTCAAGGTGGGCCAGCTGCCGGCCGGAGCCTACGTGGTGCGCTGCACGGCTTATGAGAAAACCGGTATGCGCCGCGTAATGATTGGGCAATAAAACCGGGACCGTCCCCAGCCGCTTCTTATTGCCGGTTGCCGGCGCATCAGCCGGCGGGCGGCGTGGCCCACGGCCCGCCGACTGATGCGACTGCTTTTGTGATTCGGCAACAATGAGCTTCGCAAATTCAAAAAATCCGTGACTTACCAGTCGCGGATTTTCTTTGCTTTTTAATATATAAAAATCTACATTGTATATTATTTTTATCAGCTCACATTACCTTAATGTTATCAAATTATTAGGCATGCATACCTTCATAATTACTTAATCTAGCTTTGCGGTGAAATTCCGGGGTATAACCCTCGGTTAAATAAAAAAGCTGTTCAATGAAACACCTATTACTACTCCTGTTACTGCTCGGCTTTTCGCTTTTCACGGGCAGCAATCACCTGATGGCTCAGGGGGTTACGACTTCTGCAATTAAGGGCTTGGTGCTCGACGCGAAGGGCCAGCCGCTACCGGGTGCCACGGTGCTGGCCACGCACCTGCCATCGGGCACTACCTACGGCAATGCCACCCGCGACAACGGGCAATTCGACTTGTTGAACATGCGCATCGGCGGGCCTTACGAAATCAAGGTGTCGTTTGTGGGCTACGAAACCTTTGTGCAGAACAACGTGCAGCTGGTGCTGGGCAAAACCTTCGAAACCCGCATCACCCTGAGCGAGGGCACGGGCCAGAAGCTGGACGAGGTGGTGGTGAAGGGCAACCGCGACGGCCAGATTAACCCCGACCGCACGGGGGCCGTCACCAACATCAGCTCGACGGCCATTCGCACGCTGCCCACCATCAGCCGCTCGCAGGAAGACTTTACGCGCCTCACGCCCCAGGCCAGCGGCCAGAGCTTTGGCGGCCGCAACACGCTGTATAACAACTTCTCGCTCGACGGCTCCATTTTCAACAACTCCTTTGGCCTGGACTCGCCCACGCCCGGCGGCCAAACCAACTCGCAGCCCGTATCGCTCGATGCCATCGAGCAGATTCAGGTGAGCCTCGCGCCCTACGACGTGCGCCAGGGCGGCTTTACCGGTGCCGGCGTTAATGCCGTGACCAAGAGCGGCACCAACGACATCAAGGGCACGGCGTACACCTACTTCCGCAACGAGAGCCTGATTGGCAAGAAGGTGGAGGGTGCGACCATCGAAAACCCGAGCCTCAAGTTCAACCAGACGGGCTTTGCCCTGGGCGGCCCTATTATTAAGAACAAGCTCTTCTTCTTTGCCAACGCCGAGCTAACCCGCCAGACCGACCCCGGCCAGACCTTCCGCCCCGCCACCAGTGCCGCCGAAGCCACCGCCGCCACGAGCGGCCAGCTCAACGGCGTGAGCCGGGTGCTGCAATCGGATTTGGATTTGATTCGGCAACGCCTGCAATCGGTGTACGGCTACGACCCCGGCGCGTACCAGGGCTTCAACTACCGCACTTACTCGGACAAGATTCTGGCGAAAATTGACTGGAACATCAATCCGCAAAACACCTTTTCCATCCGCTACAATTACCTGAAAAGCTTCCGCGAGCAAGGCCCCAACGCCAACGCCATCGCGCCCTCTTCGCGCGTGCCGGGCGTAAACACCCTGCAATTTGCCAACTCCGGCTACACCATCAACAACAACCTGAATTCGGTGGTGGCCGAGCTGAACAGCACCTTCGGCAACGGCAAATTCAGCAACAAGGCGCTGGTGGGCTACTCAGCCTTCCGCGATTTCCGTGAGTTGCCCGATGCCAAGCTTTTCCCCATGATTGACATCACGAAGGGCGGCACCACCTACGCCAGCATCGGCACGGAGCAGTTTTCGGCCAATAACATTCTGAATCAGAACATCTACCAGTTTACCGATAACCTAAGCTACTTCGCGGGCAACAACGTCGTCACGGTGGGCGTGAATTACGAGCGGTTCAATTTCATCAACGGCTTCAACCTGCAACGCTACGGCTACCCGTACTTTGGCGGGGTCAACGTGGACCAGTTTCTGAAAACCCTCGACCCGAATGACCCGCTCTTCAAGCGCAACGCCAACGACCCCACCCAGGCACTGGACCTGAACGCCGTGGCTGCCGCCGGGGGCCAGCGGCCCATTAAGCAAGTGGACGTAACCGTTTCGCAGCTGGGCCTTTACGTGCAAGACGAGTACCAGGTCAACCCGGCCTTTAAGGTGACGCTGGGCCTGCGGGCCGACATTCCCATCTACAGCACCAGCGTGGCCGCTAACCAACAGATTTCGGCGGCTACCTTCAATGGGGCCGGTGGGGGTGCGGTGAAAGTCGACGTGTCGGAGTTCCCTAAGTCGACCCCGTTGTTCTCGCCCCGGCTGGGCTTCAACTACACCTCGCAGGGCGACGGGGCCAAGACCCAGGTACGCGGCGGCAGCGGCATCTTCACCGGCCGCATTCCGCTGGTTTGGATTGGTAACCAGGCCTCTAACGCGGCCTTCGACAACTTCTACACGTTCCAAATCAACTCCACGGGCCGCGATTTCCGGTTTCCGCAGGTGTGGCGGACCAACCTGGCTGTCGACCGCGAGTTGGGCAGCGGCCTGGTAGCTACGCTGGAAGCCATCTACTCGAAAGATGTGAACGCCGTGGTGCACCAGAACTACAACCTCGTGACGCCGACGCAGCGGCTGCCAGGACTGGCCGGCGGCGATAATCGCCTCATCTACCCAATCGCCGGCAATGGCCCGCGCGTCAATGCCTTCAACGGCCCGAACGGCGGGTTTACCTTCCTCGACGCGGGCGTGATTGGGCTGGCCAACACCAGCAAGGGCTACCAGTACTCGCTCACGGCGCAACTCAAAAAGGACTTCGCCAGCGGGTTCTACGCCACGGCCGCCTACACCTACGCCCAAGCCAAGGATATCACCTCGAACCCCGGCGAGATTGCCGGCGATGCCTTCCAGCGCCTGCCCGTGGTGGGCAACACCAACCAGCCGCAGCTCGCCTACAGCGATTTTGGCTTGCAGCACCGCGTCATCGCGGCGGCTGGCCGCCGCTTCGTGTACGCCGATGAAAAGTTGGCCACTACCGTGAGCTTCTTCTTCGAGGCCGCCCAGGGCAACCGCTTCAGCTACACCTACGCCGGCGATTTGAACCGCGACAACATTGGCGGCAACGACCTGATTTTTGTGCCCGCCAACCGCAGCCAAATCAACCTGGTGCCCATCACCAACGCGGCAGGGGCCGTACTCGTCACGGCCGACGAGCAGTACCGGCAGCTCGATGCCTACATCAGCCAGGATAAGTACTTGAGCACCCGCCGCGGCGACTACGCCGAGCGCAACGGCTCCCTCAGCCCCTGGTTCACTCAGCTTGACGCGAAAATCCTCCAGGATTTCACCCTCACCACCAGCAGCGGCAAGAAAAACACCTTGCAACTCAGCCTCGACATCCTCAACTTGGGCAACCTGCTGAATGCCAACTGGGGCAACCGTCAGCTGGTAGGCAACAACCGCCTTATCGAGACTGGCTATGCCGCGGCCAGCCCCGACACCCCCACTTTCACTTTCCGCGGCGGCAGCCAGACCTTCTTCACCGACACCAGCCTGAACAGCCGCTGGCGGGCCCAAGTGGGCGTGCGCTACATCTTCGACTAGCCCAACTCACCCAACACAACCAAAAGCGCCCCGGCAGTATACTGCCGGGGCGCTTTTGGTTGTGTTGGGTACTGAAGAATAGCTACGCCGCCGCGCCGCAAATTACCCCAGCGGCTCCAGAAGGTCCCACTTGTTGCCGTACAGGTCTTCGAACACGGCGACGTGGCCGTACGCCTCGCTGCGGGGTGTTTCGAGAAAGCGCAGGCCCCGGGCTTGCAGCACCGGGTAGTCGCGCCAGAAGTCGTCAGTGTGCAGGAAGAGCCAGACGCGGCCGGCCCCCTGGCGGCCCACGCCGCGCTTTTCCTCCTCGGTTTTGGCTTCGGCAAGCAGCAGGCCGCAGCCGGCGGGGCCGGGCGGCGCTACCACCACCCAGCGCTTGCCCTCGCCTAGGTCGAGGTCGGCGGTCAGGCTGAAGCCCAGTACCGTCGTGTAAAAGGCGATGGCTTCGTCGTAGGCACGAACGAGGAGGGTGACGTGGGCTAAGCGTTGGTTCATAAGCAGTAGCGTGGTCGTACCCGGAGGGACTTTTAGTCCGCGAGTGAAATGCCCGGATTCGCGGACTAAAAGTCCGCGCTACTCTTACGCTTCTTCGGTTTGCAGCTGCCGGTCGTAGAGGGCGCGGTAGAGGCCGTCGGTATCGGCCATGAGGGCATCGTGGGTGCCGTGCTGCACGATTTCGCCGTCGTCGAGCACCAGAATTTCATCGGCCAACTTCACCGACGAAACACGGTGCGAGATAATAAGGCTTGTGCGCGCCGCCATGATACGCTGGAGGCTGCCCAGAATGGCATTCTCCGTTTTAGTATCGACGGCGGAGAGGGAGTCGTCCAGAATCAGGATTTTTGGCTCCTTCACCAGGGCGCGGGCCATGCTCACGCGCTGCTTCTGGCCGCCCGAGAGCGTGATGCCGCGCTCGCCCACTTTGGTGTCGAAACCTTTGGGGAACGCCTCGATATTGTCGTACACGTCGGCATCGCGGGCGGCTTGCAGCATGCGGGCCTCGTCGGGCGCGTCGAGGCCGAAATTGATGTTGTTGCGGATGGTGTCGGAGAACAGGAACACGTCCTGCGGGACGTAACCAATCTGGCCGCGCAGGGCATTGAGGGAGTAGTCGCGCACGTCGGTGCCATCGATTTTAATGTCGCCCGCCGTCACGTCGTAGAGGCGGCAGAGCAGCGCCGCCACGGTGCTTTTGCCCGAGCCGGTGTTGCCGATAACGGCCAGGGTCTGGCCCGGCTTCACGCGGAAGCTCACGTTCTTCAGGGCCTGGATGCCGGTATCGGGGTAGGTGAAGGACACATTTTCGAACACGATATCACCCTCCAACTCACGCTGCACGTGCTGGCGCGAAACGATGTCCGTTTTCTGGTCCAGAAATTCGTTGATGCGGGCCTGCGAAGCCTCGGCCCGCTGCACCAGCGACGACGTCCAGCCCAGGGCCGTGACCGGCCAGGTGAGCAGGTTCACGTAAATCAGGAACTCGGCGATGGTGCCCGTGGTGATGGTGCCCCGGATAACCTCCTGGCCGCCCACCCACACGGTGATGAGCGAGCTCAGCCCCACCAGGAACAGAATCAGGGGAAAGAAGAGCGAATTTACGAAGTTCAGGCTCAGCGACTTGTCTTTGTACTCGTTGCTGGACGCCGCGAACTGCGCGTGCGAATCGGCCTCGCGCACGAAGGACTTCAGCACCCGGATGCCGGAAAAAGCCTCCTGCACAAAGGTGGTCATGCCCGACAAAGCCCGCTGAATTTCGTCGGACTTGCGCTCAATTAGGTTGTTAACGTAGAAGATGCTGACCGACAGCACCGGCAGCGGCAGCAGCGTGTAGAGCGTCAGCTTCACGTTCACCATGAGCATGAGCGGCACAATGAGCAGGAATAGCAGCACGAGCTGCAGGAAATACATGATGGCCGGCCCGAGGTACATCCGCACCCGGCTCACGTCTTCCGAGATGCGCGACATCAAATCGCCGGTGCTGTGGCGGCGGTAGAAGCTGAGCGGCAGCGACTGGTAGTGCTGGTAAATCTGGTTCTTCTGGTCGTTTTCGATGTGCCGCGACATGACGATGAGCGTTTGGCGCATGAAGAACAGGAAGATGCCCCGCAGCAGCGCCAGCCCAATGATGAGCATCCCGTAGAACAGCACGTTGCGGCCGAACAATTGGTACACCCCGCTCTGGGCCTGCGTGCCGGCGTAGAGGTGGTAGAGGTCGATGCCCTCGTTCACCAAGTCGAAAGCGTAGCGCACCAGCTGGGCCGGAAAAATAGCCAGCAACGTACTGAGTGCCACGAACAACACCCCGGCGAGGAAATGCCACTTGTAGCGGAAAATGAACGGGTTAACGGCGTTGAGTGCGCGCACGGGCAAGGTTGGAAAGGGGCCGGTTCGGGAAAATAGCGGTACTTTTGCGGCCTGAAAGAACAAGAGTTTTGCAAAACAGCACTAAAAAGAACGTCATGCTGAACGCAGTGAAGCATCTCTACCGCAGCAGTAAACAAGGCGATTCAACGAAGCGGTAGAGATGCTTCACTGCGTTCAGCATGACGTTCTGCTGTTTCCGTATAAGACCCAACAAAGTTACGCCGCACTCTTCCCAATCATCCCTCCCACAATTCCCACCAACCTTCAATTCATTTCCCATGATTGAAACCCAAATTGTCGCCCCAGAGTCGATTTTCGGCCAGATTGCCGAGCATCAGCACGAGCAAGTCGTGTTTTGCCACGACCATGAAACCGGCCTCAAGGCCATCATCGGCATTCACAACACCGTGCTCGGGCCGGCCCTCGGCGGCACGCGCATGTGGCACTACGCTTCCGATGCGGAAGCCCTGAACGATGTGCTGCGCCTCTCGCGTGGCATGACCTACAAGGCCGCCATCTCGGGCCTGAACCTGGGCGGCGGCAAGGCCGTCATCATCGGCGATGCCAAAACGCTGAAGACCGAGGCCCTGCTGCGCAAGTTCGGCCGTTTCGTGAAGAACCTGAACGGCAAGTACATCACGGCCGAGGATGTGAACATGACCACCAAGGACATGGAATACATCCGCATGGAAACCAAGCACGTAGCTGGCCTGCCCGAGAGCATGGGCGGCTCCGGCGACCCGTCGCCGGTGACGGCCTACGGCGTGTACATGGGCATGAAAGCCGCCGCCAAAAAAGCGTTCGGCTCCGAGAACCTGGCCGGCAAGCGCATTGGCGTGCAGGGCGTGGGCCACGTGGGTACCTACCTGCTGGAGCACTTGCAGAAAGAGGGTGCCAAGCTTATCGTGACCGACTACTACCCCGACCGGGCGCTGGATGCCGCCAACCGCTTCGGCGCTACTGCCGTGGGCCTGGACGACATCTACGACCAGGAAATGGACATTTACTCGCCCTGCGCGCTGGGGGCCACCCTCAACGACGACACCATCCCGCGCCTGAAATGCCAGGTGGTGGCCGGCTGCGCCAACAACCAGCTCGAAGTGGAAAACCAGCACGGCCCCGAGCTGGTGCGCCGCGGCATCGTGTACGCCCCCGACTTTCTCATCAACGCCGGCGGCCTCATCAACGTGTATTCCGAAGTAACCGGGGGCAGCCGCCAGGGGGCCCTCACCCAAACCGAAAAGATTTACGATTTCACCCTCCAGGTATTGGCCAAGGCCGAAGAAGAAGGCACGCACCCGCAGGCCGCCGCCATCCGGCAGGCCAAGGAGCGCATCGCCAACGTGGGCCGGGTGAAATCGACGTATTAATTTTTGGTGCTTGGTGCTTGGTTGTTGGTGCATGGTTTTTCCAGCCTCAATCAAACCAAGCACCAAGCACCAGCAACCAAGCACCAAAAAACTATGCTCAACCGCCGCCTCCTTCGTATCAAAGTCATGCAGTCGCTCTACTCCTACCACCAGGCGGTGGGGGCCGATATGCTGCTGGCGCAAGACCACATCGCGGCGGCTTTTGAGCCCGACCTGACGGCCAAAGAGGCCCCGGACCGGCGCTACTTAGAAGGCCAGCGCAAGCTGGGCGAAGCCCAGCTGCGCGACTGGTACCGCACCGGCAACACCCCTGAGAAAACGGACGACAAAGCCGTGGACAAAGCCGTGACCGATGCCATCAACTCCTTCCAAAACCAGGTGAAGAAGGACGGCGAGTTCTACGGCGGGCAACTGCTGGTGGGGGCCGAAAGCAGTCACGACCAGTACCTGCACTTGCTCAACCTGCCCGCTGCCCTGCTCGGCGTGCTGGAGGAAGAGCAAAGCCGCGAGGAGCGCCGCCGCCTCGGCCCGCGCGAGAATGCCCTAGATGCTACCCGCTTCCATAAGAATACGGCCATTGCTAAGCTCATGGCCAATGAGCAGCTTCAGACACAGACCATCCGGCGCAAGCTGGCTTGGGAAGGCACCGAAGAACTCGAAGCGCTGCGCGCCGCCTGGACGGAAATGAAAGCCGACGAAACCCTACGGGCTTACCTGACCGGCAAGGACATCGACCAGCCCGAGATGGACTATGACACGGACCTTGAAATCCTGCGGCACCTCTACAAAGACTTTGTTTTTAAAGGGGACGCATTGCCGCGCCAGCTCGAATCCGACGATTTGAACTGGGAGGAAAACCGGCCCATCGTGCGCAACCTAGTGCTGAAGACGCTGAAGATGCTGCCCTTCGCCGCCGAGCCCACCCAGGAGCTGATGAACCTCTCCGCCAACTGGGCCGACGACCGTGAGTTTGCCGAAACGCTCTACCAGCAAACGCTCATCGAGGACGACAAGATGGAGAAGCTCATCGCCGGCTCG
>JBBQSQ010000032.1:0-28750 GCA_038213745.1 Cytophagales bacterium | reverse complement strand
CACAAAATGTTGTGTCTCTACCCCGACCCGACGGCCATACACCCTAACTCAAACAGCTTCTGTAGCATCACACCGTCCAGAGCTCGTCCCAGCCGGTGGTGTAGCGCGGCGACCGATGGGCCGAGCGCCCCGCCCAGACGGGTGCCAAGGGCTGCCCGGCAACCGGTCTAGCCACGCCCGCCGCCGCCAACTGCACCAGCGGCCGGCCATAGCGCGTGTTCAGTGCGTCCAGAGTTGTCATCAATTGCTGGCGGCGCTGCTGGTCGGCCGCCGGGGCACTGAACAGGCTCAGCTGCGCCTGGCCCACCGGCTCTAACCCGCCGAAGAGGATGCCGGCGCGCTGGTAGGCCACGCCGGGCCGGCACAGCTGACGCAGGCCCTGCAGGGCCGTTTGCGTGAGTACGGCGGTCTCGTTGGTGGCCTCGGGCAGGTGGAGCACGGCGGTGCGGGTGGCCGGGCCGGCGGCGGGCGCGTACCGGTCGGTACCCAGAATAACCGTGACCAGGTGCGCGGCCAGCCCGTGGCGACGCAGCTTCACTGCGGCTTTGGCGGTGAAGGTGGCCACCGCCTCGGCCAGCACGGCGGCCTCGTGCTGCGGCCGGCCGAAAGACCGGGTGCAAGTGACGCTGTGGCGGCTGGCCGCGCCGGGGCGCAGCTGGTCGTGGTCGTCGTCCCATTCGGCAGGGTTCCAGTCCAGGCAGGGCTGGCCGTGCAGCTCGCGCCACAGGCGCTGGCCCACCACGCCGCCCAGGTGGCGGCGCAGCCACTGCTCGGGCAGGGCCGCCAAATCGGCCCCGGTCGATACCCCCATTTCCTGAAGCTTGTGGCCGTAGCGCCGGCCCACGCCCCAAATGCTCTCAACCGGGGCCAGCGCCAGGGCTTCCTGCCACCGGGCCGCGTCGGGCAGCACCAAAACGCCCTGCTGGCCGTGGGCGCGGGCCAGGCGGTTGGCCAGCTTGGCCAGGGTTTTGGTGGGCGCAATGCCCACGCAGGTCGGAATGCCGGTGTGGGTTTTCAGGGTGGCGCGCACCCGCTGGCCGTAGGCCAGCAAATCGGGCTCCAACAGGCCCATCCCACCAAAATCCAGGAATGCCTCATCGATGGAATACACCTCCACGCCCGCCGTGAAGCCGGCCAGCACCTGCACCACGCGCCGGCTCATGTCGCCATACAAGGCGTAGTTCGACGAGAACACCCGCACCCCGTGCTGCGCCAGCAGCGGGCGCACCAAGTGGTAGGGCTCGCCCATTTTCAGGCCCAGGGCTTTGGCCTCGTCGGAGCGCGAAATCAGGCAGCCATCGTTGTTGCTGAGCACCACCACGGGCTGGCCTTCCAACTGCGGGGCAAATACCCGCTCGCAGGAAACGTAGAAATTATTGCAGTCGACCAGTGCGTACATGGCGGTTTTCTTGACGTTCGGCGGGAGATACCATCTATTCGTAGCAATAATTAAAATTATAAAACATCCTATCGCTATATTCGTTAAACGGTTAGCTAACTGACATATACTCAACTCCTACTCACAACTTAATCTATGAAATTTTATAATCACTCAGCGAATGAATGACGTGCGTAACCACGCCCCACACCAACAGGCCCGCGCCGTGGCCAAGGGCTAGCGGCGGGTAACGGGCGTTTTCGGCCACCAGCCAGGGCTGCCCGCCGCGCAGCTCCAGGCGCTTGATGGTGTGCTCGCCTTCTACCACGGCCACCACGATGCTGCCGTGCCGGGCCCGCAGGGCGCGGTCCACGGCCACGAGGTCGCCGGGATGAATGCCGGCCCCGGTCATAGAGTCGCCACTGACGCGGGCCAGGAACGTGGAGGCCGGGTTGCGAAACAGGTGCTGCGTGAGGTCAAATGGGGCCTCCAGGTGGTCGTCGGCGGGCGAGGGAAAGCCCGCCGGCACCGGACAACCAAACAGCGGCATTTCCCGAGTAGTAAGGTGAGCGGAGGGAATAAAATCGTGAAGCGCTACGGGCATGTTAGTGGCCAGCCGTCGGATGTGGAGGGACGAACCGGGCTGCTATTTACTAATTAATTTAGTAAAAATTTTTATCGCCCTTGCGAATTGCTCAGCGCATGAGCTAACGAAGCATTGGTATCTTCATCTTATAATCATGCCCGTATATTAAATTGGCATTAAAATTCACTTAAAAACACTAAAAAATAATTTTCTAACTTTTTTAGTTTACTACAAATTTTGTATCTTTGGGTATGTCAAACGTAAAACTCCCTACGCCGCTGCCCGTGCAGCAATTTGCCCGTTGCGTGAACGACGCGCAACGCCCGGCCGACTACGTTGGCGACTGGCCCGAAGCGGGCCGCGTGTACCCCGTGCGCGTGTTGCCGCACGTGCGCACCGGCCAGCCCCAGGTGCACGTCCTTGGCTTCTACGCCGAGCGGCCCTATGGGGCCTTCGCCGCCCACCGCTTCGAGCAAGTGGCGGACGTGTGGCTGAATTAAGCTCCACGGGCCCGCTGGTCTCATCCCTCATGGCCCCGTTGGCGTAGCAGTTGGCGGGGCCGGTTTGTGTTCGGGCTATTCTGAGTTGCTTGTTGTCAGTTGTCAGTTGTTAGCATCTAGATAATGTTTTGACTAACAACCAACAACAAGCAACTGACAACCCGTTTTCTTAGCAGCCTACCTGCCGTACTGGTAGAAAATTCCGGAGTCGGCGGGCGTCCAGAGGCAGGCCCTCTGGCCGCTGGCTTTGAGGGCGTTGTTGGTCCAGGTGTTGCAGGTATAGAGGAAGCTATACACGCGGTGGGCCTCGTAGAACGCATCATCGGGGCCGTAGCTGTGGCCCTTGATATGCGCTGGCTGGCCGGCGGCATCGAGCCGGAAGCTGCGCTGAATGTAGGCAATCAAGGCCGCGTACTCGGCGTGGCTGAGGTGCAGCGGCACCGTGTCGGGGCCGGGGGCCATGCGGTGGAAATAGGTGGTGTGCATGGCCGATGAGCCCAGCCAGAACGCCGCCACAAACGCTGTGCTGAACTTGAGCTCGGCCCAGGTGGGCGTGTCGAGGTAAAAGCCCTTATCGCCCCAACCAAAGGCGATGTAGCGCATGGTGCTGTCCTGCGACGGAATGTTGGCCACGGGCAGCTGCGGGCTCCAGTCGAACTGCGCGTTTTTGATGGGCAGCACGATGTCGGTGTGCACGCCGTTGGTGTGCAGAAATACCGTAACGTCGGGCGCGGCCTCGGGATTGGCCTTGGCCACGGGAATGCGGGAGAGCACGAAGGCTGTGCCCACGTACAAGGCTGCTACGCCCAGGAGCCCAGCCGCGGCAAACCCGACGGGCTTCAGTACTTTACGAAAGGTAATCGGCATTAATAAACAATCAAATTCTACTAACTAGCGGAGTATTCGTCCGTTATTGGTTGTCGCTTCTTGGGGATACGCGCTGGGCATCGCGGGTGTTTTTCTGCACGGCGATGGCGGCGAACAAGCTCAGCAAAAACGACATGGCGTAGAACCCCTTTTCGCTCAGGGCTAGGGTGGCGTTCCAGAGGCCCACCGTGAGCAGCAGCAGACACAGCACCGTGGAAAACCAGCTGAGGCCGTAGTAAATATTGGTAACGGGAATGCCTTCGAGGCGGTCGCGCACGCTTTTTTGCAGCGAAATGGCCGAAAACAGGCCGTACATGAGCACCGTGAAATAGTAGCCCTTTTCGTTCAGGGGCATTGGGGCGTTCCACAGCCCGATGATGAAAGCGGCCAGGCCGGCCAGCAGGGCAATCCAGGAAGCGGCGATGAAGGCGTTGGAGGGTTGCGGTTGGGGGTTCATGGAGTAAAACTGAGGCTATTTGGGACTGCCAAGTACGGCAGAAATCGGGCAACGGCCGCCGCGCGTAGGGTGTCCCGGCCGGCGGTACTTTTGCCCCACCCCGGCCCGCAATGGGGCGGAACTCCCCCTCACGCCTACCTCATGTGGAACTCAACCGCTGACCAGCTGGTCCTGCTCGAAGCCGAGTGGCGGCAGCCGTCGCCGCGCTTTCGCAATTTCCCGCTCATTGCCCGCTACCACGCGGCCACCCAGGCCGAGCCAGCCTACCACCGCCTCGACGACCAGACCTGGACCGACCTGAATGGCGACGACCTGTTTGCCCTCCTCGATGGCACCACCAGCCGGGTGGGCCAGCAGTGCCTCTACCACCGCCTGCGCACCCCGTTGAACGATGGGCCCGCCCTCCAGGCCTTCGACGAAGCCGCCCGTGCCTTTGCTGAGCCACTCGCGCGCGGACCGGCGCTGCTGGCCCTGCACCGCCTAGCTTCCACCGAAGCCTATTACCTCGCCGATTTGCTGGCTGGCCACGCCCTACCGGCCCTGACCTGGACGGCGGCCGCGCCGGCCCTGGTGCTGCTGCTGGTGGCCACCGTGGTGGGCGGGTTTTGGCAGCCAGGACTGTGGCTGCTCACTGCGGGGCTGTTTTTACTGCATACGATACTGCATATCAAGTACAGCTCGTGGGTGGCGGCGGGTGTGCGGCCGGTATTGCAGCTAGGCAGCCTATACAAAGCCGGACGCGATTTAGGCAAGCTAAACCTGCCGTTAGTCCCGCTGTGCACCCTGGCAGAACCGCTGCGGCGGCTGAGCGGCATCGTGAATAAGGTTTCTTTTTTGCAGGTGGAGGGGCAGCTGCAGGAGGGGATAGCGGCGCTGCCCTGGGTCGTGCTGCAATACGTAAAAATAGTGCTGCTGCTCGATTTTATAGTGTATCATAACTGCCGGCGCGACGTGAAGCAGCACGCCGGGGCCATTCGGGCCGTGTACGAGGCCGTGGGCTACACCGATTGTGCCGTGGCGGTGGCCGGGTTCCGGGCGCGGTACCCACACTGCGCCCCGGATTTCACGGCGGCTGGAACGGGGCTGCAGTTCACGGCGGCCTACAACCCGCTGGTGCCGGGCTGCGTGCCCAACGACCTCGTCGTAGGCGCGGCCAGCGTGCTGCTCACCGGCTCCAACATGTCGGGCAAAACCACCTTCATGCGCACCATTGGCCTCAACGCGCTGCTGGCCCAAACCATTGCCACCTGCCCGGCAGCAGCCTACACGGCCCCGTTTCGCCGGGTGGTTTCCAGCATCAACCTGGCCGACAGCCTCACCGAGGGCAAGAGCTACTACTTCGCCGAAGCGGAGACCGTGCTGGGCTTTATTCAGGCGGCCGAAGCCAGCGCGGATTGCTACCTGTTTATTCTGGATGAACTCTTTAAAGGCACCAATACGGTGGAGCGCATCGCGGCCACCCAGGCCGTACTGGCCTATTTGCAGCCCCGCAGCCTGGTGGTCGCCTCCACGCACGACGGCGAGCTGGGCGAACTCCTTCACCCCGCTTTCACCGAGTATCATTTCTCCGAAACCGTGACCGAAACGGAGTGGTTTTTCGACTACCAGCTCAAGCCCGGCCCCCTCACCACCCGCAACGCCATCCGGCTGCTGGCCCGGGCCGGCTACCCGGCCAGCATCGTGCAGGCCGCCCTGGCGCTCAGCCGCACCCTGGATACCGCCGACAACGCGACGGCTCCCGTTGCGCCGCCCGGAGCATAGGCGATGTACTGGTCAAACCAGGTCGCAATACCAGAAACCGGTATCGAACGGGCTGGGGTCGGTGCGGTCGCCGCATTCGTAGTCGGCCTCGTCGGCTTTGGGCGGGGCGGTGTATTTCCGGTACACTATTTCGCCCTTTTCGAAGGCAATGGGCTGCCGGAAAATCGGGCCGTCGAATACGAAGGTGTGGAACTCGCCGTTCTCCCCGCAGGGGTCCACGTGGGCGGGCAAGTCGCGCAGGAAATCCTCGTCAATTACCCGGCCCACGAAGCTTTGGTCCAGGTATTTCTCATTGACGCAGGTGGTGATGGTTTTGAAGCCCAGGCCGATAAACTCGCGGATTAGCGCACTTGTAGGCACGCCCCAGAGCGGGAACACGGCCTGCAAGTCCAGCTCGGCCAGCTTATTTTCGCGGTACTGGCGCAGGTCCTCCAGAAAGATATCGCCGAAGATGGCCACGGTGGCACCCTCCGCTTTCAGCGCGCCCAGGGTGCTGGCCATAAGCTGCTCATAGGCTTCCATACTGGGCGTTTCGGGCAGGAACAGCTTGTGGCAGGGCAGCCCCAGGCTGGCGGCCTGCTGGTCGAGCAAACTGGTGCGCACGCCGTGCATCGAAATGCGCTGGTAGGGTTCGCTGATGGTCGTGAGCAGGGTTTGGACGGTGTACTGGCCGCTTTGCCGCACTTTGTGCAAGGCCAGGGCCGAGTCTTTGCCCCCGCTCCAGTTGAAAATTGCCGATTGATTCATACGCGGGCAAAGTAACGGCCGCGCGCGCATCCTCCCGAAGCAACGCCAATGCACAAAGGCCGGCCAGCGCATATTTTTACGCCTCCTGACATAAACCCGCAGATGGCACCCGAAGAAGTTTACAGCATCCCGGCCGCGTACCGAAAAATGGAAAACACCCACATCCTGTTCTGGCTGATAAAGGACATTAGTTGGTGCATGGTGTGGAAGCCGCTGGGCCTGCTGATGGTGGTGCCCACGCTGGGCATTGCCGTGGTCATTGCCTGGCGCACCCGCACCTACCCCTCGGAACTGGCCCACAACCTGGCCATCGTGTTCTGGATTACGGCCAACTCTTACTGGATGGCCAGCGAATTCTTCGGTTTCGATACCCTGTTGGTACTGCCCCACGTCACCGGCAAGCACCTGGCGCTGGTGCCCTTTCTCATCGGGCTGGGCATTCTGGCCTATTACTACCTGGTACAGAAACCCCGCGAAGTCCACCAGGAACAGGTAGCTACGCTATAGTCCGGGCCGGCCAGTGGCGCGGCGCGGCGCACCCCAAACAACTTTTCCGGGCCCCAGCCCGAACAAGCAGGCTATGCACTTCACCGTTATCACCCCCACCCACCAGCGCCGGCAGTTGCTGCCCGAAGCCGTGGCCAGCGTGCGCGCCAGCATCAGCGCCCCGCTCAATTTCTCGTTTGAGCACCTGATTTTCGACAGCGGCTCGCGCGACGGCACCGCTGCCTACCTCCGCGAAGCCGCCGCCCAGCCCGGCCCTCCCCTGCGCCACTGGCATTCGGCCGGCCGCCAGCTGGCCGGCCGGGGCCGTAACTTGCTCATTCAGGAAGCGCCCGTTGCGGCCTGGGTGGTGCCGCTCGATGATGATGACTTTCTGCTCCAGCGCACGCTGCACAACTACGCCGCCCAAATACAGGCCCACCCCGGCCGGCCCTGGTTCGTGGCCGATTTCCTGCGCGTGGACGACACCGGCCGCTACCTGCCCAACGAGGACTACTACGCCTGGCAGTTTGATACGCCCGTGGCCATGCTCCAGGCCATTTTCAGGGCCGAGCATTTCATGCAGGGCAATGTGTGCTATGGCCGCGCTTTCATCGACGAGGTGGGCGGCTACGACGGCGAGCTGAAAATGGCCGAAGACCTGGACCTCTACGTGCGCTTCCTGCTGGCCGGGCAGCTGCCCGTGGTGTGCCCGCACATTAGCCACCTGCACCGCTTCCACCCCAACAATGTCAGCATTGGGGTCGATGCGGCCACGCACAACGCCGACCTGCGCGTGATTTATGCCAAGTACCGGGCCCAGCTCGCGGCGCTGGGCGTGGCGGAGCCGGGGTCGTAGCTTCGCGTCCCACGCCCTATTCGCCCGCCCATGTCTTCCGCAGCACCACAAGCCCGCCTCGAACTGCTCGCCTGGCAGCAAAAGATGCAGCGGCCGCCCTCGTTCCTGAATAATTTTGCGCGGCGCGTGCAGGTCCGGCTCAATGCCTTCCTGCCCGAGCGGGTGCACCAAGCCATTACCGGGGCCATCAAGCAAATGGTGCGCGGCGTGCTCTTCGGCTCGAAGCACACCACCAGCAAGCCCCTGGCCGATGCGTCGCTGGCCAAACGGGAAACCGAAGTGCGCGCCCGCATCCGCGACTACCGCACCATGGCCACCGCCGAAGGGGCCGTCACCGGCGCGGGCGGCTTCCTGCTCGGCCTGGCCGATTTCCCGCTGCTCCTGGGCCTCAAAATGAAGCTCCTGTTTGATATTGCTGCCCTCTACGGCTACGACGTGCACGATTACACCGAGCGGCTGTACTTGCTCTACATCTTCCAACTCGCCTTCAGCAGCCAGCACGCCCGCAACGAAACCTACCGCCGCCTGGCCGACTGGGACACCTATCGCCTCAGCCTGCCCCTCGACCCCGAGGAGTTCGACTGGCGCACCTTCCAGCAGGAATACCGCGATTACATCGACCTGGCCAAAATGGCCCAGCTCGTGCCCGTCATCGGGGCCGCCGTGGGCGCGGTAGCCAATTACAAGCTCATCGAACAGCTCGGCGACACGGCCATGAACTGCTACCGGATGCGGCACTTCGCGGCGGCGCAACGGCCGGAGTAGCGCATTTGGGAGGCACCCCGGCTGCCGCGTCGGGCCTGCCGGGAGGAGCAGTGGGCCCGACGCGGCCACGTGGCAACCCGGCCCTAGGGAGGCCCGCAAAAACTCCCCGCCGCCAGCCCCGCAGATGCGGACCAGGCGGCGGGGAGCCAGGATGACAGAACTGTTGTCGGTTGACTACTTGCTGGGCATCAGCACGGCGTCGATGGAATGCACCACGCCGTTGGTGGCCTGAATATCGGCCTTGTTCACGGTCGCGGAACCGCCCTTAGCGTCCATAATCATCACAGCGCCGTCTTGTTTCTTCACCGTCAGGGTTTCGCCGGTCACAGTTTTCAGCTTTTGTCCGTCCTTGAGCGCCGCTGCCTTGTAGCTGCCGGGCACGACGTGGTAGGCGAGCAGGCCGCTAAGCTTCGCCTTGTTGGCGGGCAACAGCAACTCATCGAGTGTACCGGCGGGCAGTTTTTCGAACGCCTGATTGGTGGGTGCAAACACCGTGTAAGGCCCTTTGTCCTTGGCTTTGTCGGCCAACCCGGCGGCTTGCAGGGCCGTGAGCAGGGTGGTGTGGTCGGGAGAAATGGCGGCGCTGGCCGCTAAATCTTTGTTAGTTGCCTGGGCGGTGGCCGTCAGATGGGCCCCCAGCAGCAGGAAAAACGCTAGAAAAGCGGCGAAAAATGGTTGCTTACGCATATCGTGAAAAAGGTTGGTGAATGAGTGAAATCGAAGACTTGGCTCAGGCATTTTGTTTTGTCCGGATGCGACAGTTAATACGTAATGGTCTGAACAGGGTTTACATAGCACCGAAATCTTAATCAATAACCCAGCCGCCACCCCCTATCCGCGGTTGTTCGCACGTTCGCTGACGCGCCTCCCGACGGGAATTTCCCAACCACGCCAACTTGGTCGAAATGGCCCAACTCGGGCCCGGTACCTCGGGCCCGTTACCGGGCTGCCGTGGCCAAGTACCACCTCGTTGAGCAGCTCAATGAAACGGCCATGAACTGCTACCGCGCCCGCCACTTCGCGGCCGAAGCTCCATTAGCATGAATTCAGCCTCCCTTGCCCACAGCCTAACCCGCTCAAATAGCCAACTCCGCCACCTGGTCCATTGTCACCTCCGCCACCATGCTCGCGGCCACGACTGGAATCCTTATCACCGCTGCTGTTATTGCCACGGCCACGGCCACCAGGCATGTCATCTTCGCCAGCATCAGCGCGGCCACGGCAGTGCTTATAACCAGTCCGTCAGCATGACGTGACGGCACGGCAGCGTTCATCGCATTTGCGACAGCATAATATGACCTCGCGTATAACATCGTAACGGCCTTGACGCAAGTTTAGCGGAGCGAGGCCAGTGCCAATGGGGACTTATGTATGTCCCCTTATTTCAAAAGTCGCACTGTGCAAACCGCTCGAAAGCCAACCGTAGCCGATGGTCCATTGTAGCGCCCACGAGCTTTAATTGTGCAGGCAGCCAAATCGTCGCGGTAGCTGCCGCCTTTAGTGATGCCAGCCTCCTCCACCATTTCGGCCACATTGCCGAGCATTTGAAATAAGCCGAAATCATTGGCTGGGCCCTGATAAACATACCCTGGCGTGCTCAGCCGCAAGAAATAAGGGTCCGGCTGCGCACAATTAATCCAAGTGCGGACAGGCTGCTGCTTGTTGTAGGCTACGATGTCCGCCTTGATTTGGGCAACGGGCGTGGAGACGGCTGCACGCTTTTGCAAATACGCGGCGGCCCCATCCGCTATTTGTACCGGCAATTGGGTGCAGGCGGTACCATAGGGCTGCCCACTATGCACTTCAGCCGCTTCTTCCCATTCGGCTTCGGTGGGCAGCCGGTACTCAAAAGCGAGGCCATCAAAATCTTTGCTTTTAGCAATTCTCTTATTGACTACCTCGCTGCGCCACTCGCAAAACCGCTTGGCCTGCTCATAGCTAATACCAACCACAGGATAGTAGGCGTAGAAAGGACTAGTGTAGTAATCCCTGACCGGCAAAGCCGCCGAATCAGGCGCAATAGTGGTCAACATATCTACCGAAGACGAGTCGGCCGGGAAAGCATCAGCCACGAACAGACGCCAGTCCAGGTTGGTGATTTCCGCTTCATCAATGGCGAGTCCGGTCAGGGAAAACACCACTACGCCCGGTCCTACCGGGCCATTCACCTTGCCTAGGTTTGGTACTTGGAAGGTGTCTCGGCATAGCTTCAAACCAGAAGCAAATTTCACTACCTTATAATCGTAGTAAGGTGCCGGATTTGGCGTTGGCCGTCTTTCTATAGTCGCTACCACCGTGTTGTTCTTCTTAATCGGAGGGGCATGTGTATCGTAAGAAGCGGGCCACAGCAGCAGGCCTGTGCTGGCGCTGTAATACCCCGGGTGCAGACTGCTTGGGAAGCGTGGCACACAACCCGAAAGCTGTAGAAACACAACGAAAAATGTACCGTTAAGAAATAATTGTTTCATGGGCGTGCAAAGTGCTTCAAGTGTGCCAAACATACAAAACGGCCGCCCCAGAAACTGAGGCGGCCGTTGTTACTTACGCTACAAGCCAGCGGAAATTATACCGGCTGGCCGGCTTCTTTCAGGCGAATCAGGTTCAGGGCCGAGCCGGCTTTGAACCACTCAATCTGGCCTTCGTTATAGGTGTGGTTGAGCATGATGAGGTCGGTGTCGCCGTCGGCGTGGTGCAGGCGGGCTTGCAGGGGCTGGCCGGGAGTGAAGGTGGTCAGGCCGAGGATGTCGATGGTGTCGCCTTCCTCAACCAGGTCGTAGTCGGCCTTGTTGGCGAAGGTGAGGCCGAGCATGCCCTGCTTTTTCAGGTTGGTTTCGTGGATGCGGGCGAAGCTCTTCACAATCACGGCGCGCACACCAAGGTGGCGGGGCTCCATGGCGGCGTGCTCGCGCGAGGAACCTTCGCCGTAGTTCTCGTCCCCAATTACCACCGTGCCGATGCCCATGCTCTTGTAAGCGCGGGCCGACTGCGGCACGGTGTTGTAGCCATCGCCTTGCACCGAGAAGTTGCGCACCGAGTTGGCCTCGCCGTTGAAGGCATTGGTGGCCCCGATGAGCATGTTGTTGGAAATATTATCCAGGTGGCCACGGTATTTCAGCCACGGGCCGGCCATCGAAATGTGGTCGGTGGTGCACTTGCCCTGGGCTTTGATGAGCAGACGCAACCCTTTCAGGTCGGTGCCTTCCCAAGCCTTGAAGGGTGCCAGCAGTTCGAGGCGGTCCGAGGCCGGACTCACCAGCACCTGCACGCCCGAGCCGTCTTCGGCGGGGGCCTGGAAGCCGGCATCCTCCACGGCAAAGCCTTGCGGGGGCATTTCCACCCCCACCGGCTCGTCGAATTTCACGGGGCCGTTGGTGCCTTGCAGCGTGTCGGTGAGGGGGTTGAAGGTCAAGTCGCCGGCAATGGCGAAGGCCGTCACAATTTCGGGCGAAGCCACGAAAGCGTGGGTGTTCGGGTTGCCGTCGTTGCGCTTGGCGAAGTTGCGGTTGAAGCTCGTGATGATGGAGTTGCGGCGCTTGGGGTCGTCGGTGTGGCGGGCCCACTGGCCGATGCACGGACCGCAGGCATTGGCGAGCACCACGCCGCCCATGTCGGCGAAGGTGTCGAGGAGGCCGTCGCGGGCCACGGTGTAGCGCACCAGCTCCGAGCCGGGCGTGATGGTAAACTCGGCGTTCACGGTCAGGCCCTTGTCCACGGCCTGCTTGGCAATGCTGGCGGCGCGGGTAATGTCCTCGTACGAAGAGTTGGTGCACGAGCCGATGAGGCCAACTTCGAGCTTCTCGGGCCAGCCGTGGGCCTTTACGGCGGCGGCAAACTCCGAGATGGGCCAGGCGGCGTCCGGCGTGAACGGGCCGTTCACGTAGGGCTCCAGGGTGTTGAGGTCGATTTCGATGAGTTGGTCGTAGAACTTGGCCGGGTCGGCGTACACCTCGTCGTCAGCGCGCAGGTGCTGGCGCACGGCGGCGGCGGCCTCGGCGATTTCGGCCCGGCCGGTGCCGCGCAGGTAGTCTCCCATCTTCTCGTCGAAGGAGAACACCGAGGTGGTCGCGCCAATTTCAGCGCCCATGTTGCAGATGGTGCCTTTGCCGGTGGCCGAGAGGCTTTCCGCGCCGTCGCCGAAATATTCTACGATAGCACCGGTGCCGCCCTTCACGGTGAGGATGCCGGCTACTTTCAGAATTACGTCTTTGGCCGACGTCCAGCCGTTCATCCGGCCGGTCAGCTTCACGCCGATGACTTTCGGGAATTTTAGCTCCCAGGCCATGCCGGCCATTACGTCCACGGCATCCGCGCCGCCCACGCCGATGGCTACCATGCCCAAGCCGCCCGCGTTGGGGGTGTGCGAGTCGGTGCCAATCATCATGCCGCCGGGGAAGGCGTAGTTTTCGAGCACTACCTGGTGGATAATGCCAGCACCGGGCTTCCAAAAGCCGATGCCGTATTTATTGGAAACCGAGGCCAGGAAGTCGTACACTTCTTTGTTCTCGGAGTTGGCTTCGGCCAGGTCGGCCGTGGCGCCGTCCTTGGCCTGGATGAGGTGGTCGCAGTGCACGGTGCTGGGCACGGCGGCCGTGGGCTTGCCGGCCTGCATAAACTGGAGCAGCGCCATTTGGGCGGTGGCATCCTGCATGGCCACGCGGTCGGGGGCGAAATCGACGTAGGAAACGCCGCGCTCATAAGCCTGCTTTACCTCGCCGCCGAACAGGTGGGCGTAGAGGATTTTCTCGGTGAGGGTGAGCGGGCGCGCCACGGCGGCGCGGGCCGCCTCGATGCGGGAACCCATGCCGGCGTACACCGTGCGAATCATTTCCAGGTCGAAAGCCATAGGATGCGTGTTATATAGAGAGTGGTTGCGCAAATGTAGCACCCACGGGAAGTTGGACCTAGCCGAAATGCGCCGATGCGGGTTTTCATGGGGCTAACGCGGGTTTTTGTGGTGGCGTTCAGGTAGCGGCGCGGTCCCGAGCTGCCGCATAGGACGCAGCGGTTTCCGCGGGAGCACGCAGCGGCTGCTGACGCATTTTATTTTAGGGGCGCTCCGGTTATGCTATCCGGCGCGTAAATGGCCCGGAGCAGTTGGCGGCCCAGCATTGGGCGGTAGTGGGATTCTTCGTAATAATTACCCTTGGGCCGCGTGTATTGATTGACGCCGCTGAAATCGTGCACGCGGCCCGCCCCGAACAGGCGCACCAGCAGGGCCACGTCGGCCGGATTCACCGGCTGCTGCTGGTAGAGCGGGCTGAGGACCAGGTGGTAGCTGGTATGGTTGCGCGCAAGAATGTTGCGCACCGCCACCAGCTGCTGCAGCTGCGCGGCCCCAATTACGGCGGGCGCGGCGGCGGGTGGAACCAGGCGCGGGGTCAACTTTTTGTTTCGGGCGTAGAAACCCACTGAATCGGTGCGGATTTCCTCGTCCAGGTCAGGCCAGGTCAGGTCGTTGGTTAGGGGGTCGTAATGCACGCGGTGGCGCTCCATCATGGTGGCCATGTCGGGGGTGTACTTGCCGGTGATGCGGCGTTTCAAGTACTTGGCGTAGAAATGGTTGGAGAAATAAGCGGTGAAGAACGTGAGCTGAAAGCCGAAGGGCAGCTCGCCGGTCAGCCGGGGGTCTTTGTAAAAGGGAGGGGTTTTCACGTTCTGCGTCTGGCTGAGCAGCGACGGGTCGCAAACAATCAGGACGTTTCGGATGCCGGGGCTGTGGGCTTCCAGAAACTGCAGCTTTTTCCAGACGCCAAACAGCGATTCACCGGAAGCATCGAAGTGAAACGCGACGGTGTCGTGGGTGTAGCGGCTCCAGTCGCGGGCGCGAAAGGCCATCGTGCGCGAATTGCCCAGAATAAAGGACTGATAGCGGCGCTGCTGGTAGGTATTCAGGTACATCTGGGTGCTCACGTAGTCCCGGTTGGGAACCGTGATGAGGCTGTCGGAGAAAGTGGGATAATGGTAGAGCACCCAAAATGGGTCGAACACGAAGTAGGAAACCGCCAGCACCCAGGCGGGGAGCGTCAGTAGCAAGACCTTGCCCAATAGCTGGCCCGCGCGGGAGAAATTCGCCATCAGCCTAAAACTGGAAGTAGATGAACTGCACGGTTTCGAACGCGCCAAGCAGGGCAATGCACCCGGCCAAGCCGTAGTACAAGGCCCAGCGCACGGGCGTGGCCTGCTGGGTAATCCAAACGCCCACGGCCAGCCGCGCCTGGGCTTTTTCGACGGTGAAAAGAACCGCCAGCGCGCCGGCCAGCGCCAACCATTCATCGGGCGCGTAGAAGGGCAGCACCGTGGCCAGCCCGTGCCAGGTGGTGCCGTCGCGCTCGGCAGTGGCGCTATCGGCGAGGTGCCGGACGATGTAAAAGGCATCGGCGAAGGTGTTGGCACGGAAGAAAATCCAGGCAAACGTGACGAGGGCGTAGGTTGTCAGGACACCGACAATTGGGTGGTTCAGCCAGGCCAGGGGCGGCCGGGCCGTCAGCCGACGACGCAGCGGCTGGGTGAGGCGGCCAACAACCTGGTAGCCGCCGTGCAGCGCGCCCCAGGCCAGAAAAGTCCAGCTGGCCCCGTGCCACAAGCCGCTCACCAGAAACACGAAAAACAGGTTGAAGTAGGCGCGCGGAACGGCCACGCGGCGGCCGCCGAGCGAGAAATACAAGTAGTCCCGGAACCAGGTGGAGAGCGAAATATGCCACCGCCGCCAGAATTCGGCAATGCTGCGGGCAAAGTAGGGCCGGTCGAAGTTCTTCATCAACCGGAAGCCCATGACGCGGGCCGTGCCCAGCGCCATATCGGAATAGCCGGAAAAGTCGCAGTAAATCTGGATGGAGAAGCCCGCGGTGGCCACCAGCAGCGGCAGGCCCCGGAAGTGGCCGGGGGCGTTGTACACCTGGTTCACCAGCGAGGCCAGCCGGTCGGCGATGACCACCTTTTTGAACAGGCCCCAGGCCATGAGGCGCAGGCCACTGGCCACGTCGTCGTAGTTGAATTTCTTCGGGGCGTGCAGCTGGGGCAGCACGTTTTGGGGCCGCTCGATGGGGCCGGCCACCAGTTGCGGGTAAAACATGACGTAGAGCGCGTAAATCCCCAAGTGCCGCTCGGCCGGGTAGTTGCCCCGGTACACCTCAATGGTGTAGCTCAGGGCCTGGAACGTGTGAAACGACAGGCCGATGGGCAGAATGACGTTGAGCAGCGGCCAGGAAGTTTGTGCGCCGCCCAGGTGCAGCAGGGCGTTAGTGTTGCCAGCGAAGAAATTGTAATACTTGAAAACGGCCAGCACGCCCAGGTTAGCCACCACGCTCAGGGCCAGGTAAAACTTGCGCGGGCGGCCCCGTGCGCGCTCAATCAGAATGCCCGCGCCGTAATCAATGCCGATGGTAAATCCCAGAATCAGCAGGTAGACCGGAATGAAGGCCATGTAGAATACGCAGCTGGCCAGCAACAAATGCAGCCAGCGCCACCGGTGCGGCAGCAGAAAAAACAGCACCGTCACCACCGGAAAAAACAGCAGGAATTTAAAGGAGTTGAACAGCATAATTTGCCGGCTGGGAGGGGCACCAATCCGGCCACAAAGCTAGCCGCTTCTCTGCGGCAGCCGTTTTAGGCAGGCTGGTTGTTATGCCCCGTTGGCAAGCCCACCGTTCTGTTCGCACTTTTGCATGACCATGAATACATTTTCGCTTCGCCTGTTGGCGACAACTGCTTTGGGCCTGGGTCTTTTTGGCTGCTCTTCCAATAATTCGACTTCCGAAACGGCCGCTGCCAGCGGCGCGGCGGCCCCGGTGCTCACGCCCGGCCCGTGGCGCGGGGTATTGGCCACGCAGGGCCAGGAAATCCCGTTTCTGTTCGAGGTGAAAACCGAAGCCGGCAAGCCAGTGGTGTACCTTATCAATAAGGGCCTGAACGGCGAGGAACGGCTGCGCTGTGAGGACATTAAATCGGCCGGCGACTCGACTACCATTCGGCTGCACGCCTTCGATGCGGCGCTGGTGGTGCGGGCCGATGGGCAGAGCAAGCTGAAAGGCACCTGGGTGAAGTACGATTCGCAAGCGCCGTACCGGGTGCTAATAACAGCCACGGCGGGGGGGCAGGAGCTATTTCCGGCCGTCAAATTGACCGAAAAGGCGGGCAGCTTTGGCGGCACCTGGCGGGCCACTTTCCGTGACGGCGACAAGAGCTACCCGGCCACGGGCGTTTTCACCCAGCAAGGCACGCGGCTGAAGGGCACCTTCCTGACCACCACCGGCGACTACCGCTACCTCAGCGGCCAGGTTAGCGCCCAGGATATAAAGCTGAGCACGTTCGACGGCAGCCACGCCTTTCTATTCACGGCCCACAACGGACCGAAGGAGCCCATCGACATCACCAAGGAGTATGCTCCCAACACGCTATTTGGCGACTTCTACTCCGGCAAATCGGGCCACGAAACCTGGACGGCCGTGCCCGACCCCAAGGCCACCCTGCCCGACGCCGACACTCTGGTGTACCTCAAAAAAGGCGAGTCGCGGCTGAATTTCAAATTCCCGAACGTGCTAGAAGGCGGCAGCATCTCCCCCACCGACCCCAAGTACCGGGGCAAGGTGGTAGTGCTGCAAATTCTGGGCTCGTGGTGCCCCAACTGCATGGACGAGACCAATTTCCTGGCCCCGTGGTACGAGAAAAACAAGGCGCGCGGCGTGGAAGTCATCGGCCTGGGCTACGAGCGCAGCGGCGATTACGCCGTGGCCGCGCCCAAGCTGCGCAACATGCGCCAGCGCTTCCACATTGGCTACGACGTGGCGTTTGCGGGCGTTTCCAACAAAGACTCGGTGGCCCGGTCGCTGCCGCAGTTGGCCAAGTTTCTGGCCTTCCCCACCACCATTTTCCTCGATAAGAAGGGCAACGTGCGGAAGATTCATACCGGGTTTGCCGGGCCGGGCACGGGCACGTATTACCAGGAAGAAATTGACGGTTTCAACAAGACCGTAGACAAGCTGCTGAAAGAATAGGCTGGGGCCGCAGATTAATGCGTGGCCGAGGATAATACGGGGGCATTGCGTAGTACATTGTGCGGTGCTACTGATTCGCCGGCCGTCGCCTCGTGCGGCGGCCCAGGAATGTGGCAATTTCCTACCCCTCATCCATTTCGGCTATGAAGAACATCTTGGTTTGCACCGATTTTTCCACCGAAGCGCACAACGCGTTCGAGGTGGCCATTCAGTTGGCCAAGCGCACGGGCGGCCGCGTCATGCTGCTACACGTACTAGAAGAAGCCGAGGGGGTAACGGGCGGTTTCAGCACGATGGGCACGGTGGGGGGCGGCCACAGCATCGACCAGATTTTTATTATAAAGCTGCTGGAAGTAACCAAGCGGCGCATGCACGCCCTGCGCGATGAGGCCGCCCAACTGGCCCCCGAAGTGTTGGTGGCGGATGAGGTGGAAATTGCCCGCGTGGGCGATGGCATCCTGCACGCCATCAACCGCGACCACCCGGACCTGGTGGTGATGGGCGCACGCGGCCACGGGGCGGTGGAGCACTTTTTTGTGAGCTCCACCACCGAGCGCCTCATTCGGCTGGCCCCCTGCCCGGTGCTCACGGTGAAGCACGCCCACGTCGATTTCGACGTGCAGAACATTGTGTTCCCGTCCGATTTTGCGGCCGATGCCACCAGCACCCTGGAAGGCCTGCGCCAGGTGCTGGCCCATTTTCCGAACGCAACCCTGCACCTACTGCACGTGGCCGCCAGTGGCAGCGGCCACGTTGCCCAGGAACAAATGCAGGCCTTTGCCCAACAGCACCACCTGCTCAACTGCCAGACGGCCGAGGTGGATGCGGAGCGTCCCAGCGTCGGCATCGAAGCATACGCCCAGCAGGTGGGGGCCGACCTGGTAGTCATTCCCACCCACGCCCGCTCGGGCCTCAGCCGCTTCCTGCGCACCAGCATTGCCGAAACCGTGGCCACCCACGCCTTCCCGCCCGTGCTGACGTATCATTTGATGGCTTAACGGTGGCTATCCGGCATTGTCAGGCTCATCTAGTGTGCGCGCAGCCGGAGCTTTACCTGAAAATCGTGCTTTGGCCGGAGCGTAACGAGCGGCTGCATGGTCACGGGCGGCTGGCCGGCCACCCACTCAATATCGAATTGCCGCAGCAGCTCCAGCGTCACGAGCTGCATTTCGGTGAGGGCAAACTGCATGCCGATGCACAGGCGCGGCCCACCGCCAAAGGGCACGTAGGCGTTGGGCTGCACCGGCCGGGCCTGGCCGGGCGCAAAGCGACTGGGGCGGAATTCTTCGGGCGCGGGCCAATACGCTGCATCGTGGTGCAGGCCGTGGAAATAGAGCGAAAACAGCGTGCCTTGGGGAATGCGCAGGCCATTGTAGTTGTCGTCGGCGAGGGCGATGCGGTCCACCATCCAGGCGGGCGGGTAGTGGCGCATGGCCTCCTGCACCGCGTGCAGGGCCGTGGCCAAACGCGGCAAGTCTTCGAAAGCGGGGGCCCGGCCGGCCAGTACGGCGGCGGTTTCGGCCTGAATCACGGCGGCCTCGGCGGGGTGGTGGGCCAGCAGGTAGGTGAGCCAGGTGAGGGCGTTGGCGCTGGTTTCGTGGCCCGCCACCAGCAGAATCAGGGATTCGTCGATGACGCGGTCCGGAGTCATGGGCTCACCCGTGTCCTCGTAGCGCACGTCGAGCAGCATTTGCAGCAGGTCGTCGGGCGGGGTGGCGTGGGGCTGGGCATTGGCCTGCTCGCGCTGGGCAATAAGGCCCCCAAGCAGCGTGCGCAGTTCGTCGGCCAGCGCGTCGTGGTAAGTAAACTGCCCCCGCAGCCGGAACCACGGCTTAAGGTAGGGCTGCCGGATGGACCGCACAAAAAATGCCTGGATTTCGGTAATCAGGCCCGCCAGCCGGTCCAGTTCGGCCTCCGGGAAATTGGTACTGAACACCGAGCGGGCAATAATGCGGAAGGTCAACCGCGTCATCAGCTCGTGCGCGGCCACGGTGGTGGTGCCGTCCGCGGCCGTAGCTTGTGCCACCAACGGGGCCAGCGTTTCGGCCGTTATTTCCTGCATCAGGCCCATGAGACCCGCCACCCGCTGCCGGTGGAACCCCGGCTGAATGAGCCGGCGCTGGCGCAGCCAGTCGGGCCCCTCGTTGGTGAGCAGGCCGTGCCCGATGTAGCGCGAAAAGCCCTGCGTGAACTTCGATTTGGCGTAGTTGCGGTGGTTTTTCTGCAGGATGTGTTGAATCAGGCCGGGGTCTTGGGTGAGAATGCTTTTTTCGACCCCGCCAATGAATAGCTCCACGGTAGGGCCGTGGCGGGCCAGCACGGCGTTCAGTACCGGCAGGGGGTCTTTGGCTAACGCGAATGAGCGCAGCAGCGAACGCCAGCGCGGCACCCGGGGCAGTAAAAAAGGCTCCTTCGCGGCCGGGGCCGCCTTTTCGATTTCCTGCATGGGGCATTGGGCCGCAACCAGATGCAGCCCGCAAAAATAACCCGCCGCCGCAGCTGGCTCATCTTTTTTCAAACCGCCGCCGTAATGCATGTGGGCCCGGCCCCGCGCCGCCCATTCTTTCACTTCCACCAACCTCTTCGCCTTATGTGGATTCAGCAAAACCCCAACTCTCCCGCCCCACTCGCCGACCTGCAAGGCCAGGCCGTCGGCCTCAAATTTGAATGCGAGCATTGCCACACCGAAGTCTTCACCGACCTGCTCGGGGTGCCCGCACCCAATGACCAAGCCGACTCACCGGAACATGCCGCCAACCACGAAATAGAAGAAATAAAGTGTCCAGGCTGCGAAATGACCCATTCCCTGGAAGTCGACAGCTCGTTCGACGGCGTGACGTTCAAGGTGAGCGACGCGAAGAACGTGAGCTACAAAGTGGCGACCGCAGAGTAAGCAGATTTTATAGGTTCAAGAAAGCACTATGTAAAACAAAAAAGGCCACTTGATAGGTGGCCTTTTTTGTGCAGTTTACTTTCTTTTAAACACAGCAAGAAATCTGTGAAATCCAAAAAATACGTTTAGTCTGTGGTCTTATTTCTCCCGCTCAATGGTGTAATTAATTAACTGTTCCAGCGATGTACGGCTGGGCGATTCCGGGAACGTGTGCAGGATTTCCAACGCCTCGTCGCGGTAGCGCTTCATGGTCTGAACGGCGTAATCGAGGCCGCCCGATTTTTTCACAAATTCAATTACCTGCTGCACCCGTTCGCGGTGGCCGCCGTTGTTCTTTACATTAAAAATTACCTGCCGTTTTTCCAGCCAGGAAGCCTGCTGGAGGGCATAAATCAGGGGCAGCGTCATCTTTTTCTCCTTGATGTCAATGCCCACCGGCTTGCCAATTTCGGCCGTGCCGTAATCGAATAAATCGTCCTTAATTTGGAAGGCAATACCGACCTTCTCACCGAATAAGCGGGCCCGCTCAATGGTTTCTTTATCGGCCCCCACCGAGGCTGCGCCCACGGCCGTGCAGGAGGCAATTAACGACGCTGTTTTTTGCCGGATAATATCGAAATAAACGTCTTCGGTAATATCTAATTTGCGCGCTTTTTCAATTTGCAGCAATTCGCCTTCGCTTAATTCGCGCACGGCGTTACTCACAATTTTTAATAGGTCAAAATCGTCGTTTTCGAGGGCTAATAACAGGCCGCGTGACAGCAGGTAATCGCCGACCAGCACGGCAATTTTATTTTTCCAGAGGGCATTAATGGAGAAGAAGCCGCGGCGGTAATTGCTTTCGTCCACCACATCGTCGTGCACCAGGGTGGCGGTATGGAGCAGCTCGATAAGGGCCGCGCCGCGGAAGGTGGCGTCGGGCAGCGCGTCATCGGTGGCGGGGTCGGGGCGGGCGGCCCGAGCCGTGAGAAACACGAACATGGGCCGAATCTGCTTGCCCTTGCGCTTCACGATGTAGCCCATTATCTTATCGAGCAGCAGCACTTTGGTGCGCATCGACTGCCGGAACTTGTGCTCAAACTCATCCATTTCGGCCGCGATGGGGGCCTGAATCTGGTCGAGGGAAAAAGGGGAGGGATGGGGCATTGCGGCGACAATGATACGGCAGGAGTGGTGAAATGGTGAGGCGATGAAGTGGTGAGCTGGTGAGTTTTTGGTTTAAACTGCGCCAAGCACTCACTTAAATCCGCTATCTCACCAATTCACCACCTTACCGCTGTTACCTTAGTCGCATGCTTACTCACACGCCGTTTCTGCTCACTGGCCCTGCGCACGGCCGGCCTTTCGAAGCCGATGCCACCTACCAGGCCACCGGCCAGCCAAAGCCCGTGGTGGTGTTCGTGCACGGTTTCAAGGGGTTCAAGGACTGGGGGCACTTCCCGCTGCTAGCCGATTTCTTTGCCGGGCAGGGCTTCGTGTTTGTGAAGCTGAACCTTTCGCACAACGGCATCGTGGTGGGCGGCACCGGCGATTTGGAGGATTTGGACGCCTTCGGGCGCAATAATTTCAGCATCGAGCTCGACGATATCGGCCAAGTTATCGACGCGCTTTTTTCGGCTACCGCGCCGCTCGTGCCCGCGGCCGAGCTGGATTTGAGCCGCTTGTTTCTGGTGGGACACAGCCGCGGCGGCGGCCTGGCGCTGCTCAAAGCCGCCGAAGACCCGCGCGTGCGGGCCGTGGCTACCTGGGCCGCCATCGCCGAAATTCATCCGCAGTGGCCGCAAGCCGTGTTTGATGAGTGGCAGCGCACGGGCGTGCTGCACGTGCCCAATACCCGCACTGGTGTGGAATTGCCCATGTATTATCAGATTGTGGAGGACTACCACGCCGCCCGGCCGCGCCTGGATATTGCGCACAACGTGCGCCGCAAGCTGCGCCAGCCGCTGCTCATCATCCACGGCACCGAGGACGAAACGGTGGCGGTGGCCGCGGCCCACGCCTTGCAGCAGCTCAAACCCAACGCCGAGCTGCTGCTCGTGCCGGGGGCCACGCACATGTTTGGCGGGGCCCACCCTTGGCCCGATGCGGAGCTGCCCGCCCCGGCCCGGCAAATTGCAGAGGCGACCGCGACTTTTTTTAAGCGACAGGTATGAGCGAGCCGGTAGTAGCCTACCTGCTGCTGGGCAGCAACCTGGGCGACCGGGCCGCGCTGCTACGCCAAGCCCGTGCGCAACTGGCTGCCAGCGGCACTATCGTGGCCGAGTCGGGTATTTACGAAACCGCCGCCTGGGGCCGCGAAGACCAACCCGCCTTCCTCAACCAAGCCCTGGCCGTGCGCACCAAATTAACTGCCAGCGACTTACTGATGGCGTGTCAGGCCACCGAGCAAGCCGCCGGCCGCGAACGGCACGAACACTGGGGCAGCCGAACCCTAGACGTCGACATCCTGCTTTTTGGCGCGGAAATCATTGCCACGCCCAGCCTCACGGTACCGCATCCCCGGCTGGCCGAGCGGCGCTTTGCTCTGGTGCCCCTGGCTGAAATTGCCGGCACCCTGTGCCACCCGCAGCTGACGGCAACCATAGAAACCTTACTCGCCCGCTGTCCCGACCCGCTGCCCGTGCGGCCCTGGCCCGGCGAGTGAGCCCGGTGCCAATGGCGGCACCCGGCGCAAATCCGAAGCCACGTGGCCCACGCGCACCGCGCCAGCCAGCAGCCACGCGGCCACCACCGCCCGGCCCAGCCACCGCGGGGCACGGGCCGGCCACGCCGCCAGCAACAGTACCACCACCGGCGCAAAGAGTACACTGGCGTAGCGCTCGGCATCGTGTACGCCGGCGGCACTCTGGGCAAAAACTGTGAGGGCAGCCACCAGCGCCACCAGTACCAAAGTGGTACTCCAGAGCGTGCGGCGCAGCAATTGGGCCGGAAGGTTCTGGAAACTCTCAGCCCCGAGTGCAGCAGAATTACGAGAATCCAACGCTTCAGCGGCAGCCAGCGCAACGGGAGAATCAGGTACTTTATGACGCACATTTAAGTCGAGCGCGAGGCTAACGGTGGGGCGACGGGGCCACATCAAGCCCAATAATCCCGCCAGCACCACCGCCCAAACCGCGCCGGGCACCAAGGTGCGGCCAGCGGCAGGCAGCGGCAGCAGCCAACGGCTGAGTACAAAACCATAGTCTGCGGCCGAACTGAGGAGCTGCGACCAGCCCCGGCCGGGGTGGTAGCGGCTGGGGCCCGCCACAAGCAGCGCGTACCATTGCCAAAGCACGCCCCCGGCACCGCTCAAGGCCAGGTGCAACGCCAGAAGCCACCGACGGCGCGGCAGCAGTCGGTACCACTCCCCTACCAATAGGCCCGCCCCTATCCCAGCCAGCAAAAAAAGGCCCAACGTGCGCTGCAAAGGCAGCAAAAACCCAATGGCCGTGGCCGCCCCCCACCACCCCAGTCGGGCTGTGCGCAGCCCCTGAAACAGCAGCGCTGCGTACGCCCCAAACAGCAGCAAGAACCCGCTCTCGGCCCAAACAAACTTGCTCACCAGCAGCCAGGGCGTGCTTAAGGCCAGCAGCCATGGCAAGACGCCAGCCCGGCGCACCGGCAACAGCTGCCGGCCCAGCCAGCCCCACAGCGCCAGGCTGCCCAGCAAGCACAACCCGTGCAGCGCCCGCACCCCCGCCAGCGTGCCGCAGCCCCGCAGCAGCAGCGGGTACAGCGGGGGCCAGTAGCGGTAGGGCGTGCCATCGGGGTTGAGCAGGTGGCCGGTGTCGCGCAGGGTTTGGGCGGCGTGCAGGTAGAAACGCGAGTCGCCGGTGCCGGCCAGGCCTGGGGCCGTGGCGTAGGCAAATAGCGCAAACTGCAACAGCCCGGCCGCCGCCAGCAGGCCCCAAAAGGACAGCTGGTTGCGCCGGGCGGCGGCAGAATAAAGAGAAACAGCTGGGGCCATTAGGCGCGGCAAGAGAGTGTAGCGCGGGCTATCAGCCCGCGTCCGGTCCGTTCCACACGCGGACTAAAAGTCCGCGCTACGGCTAGAAGCTGCTAGCGGTGGCCGTGGGCACAATTTTCTTCACCAGCCCTTGCAATACTCTGCCGGGGCCGCACTCCACGAAATCGGTCGCGCCGTCGGCGGCCATGTGCTGCACTAGCTGCGTCCAGCGCACGGGGGCCGTAAGCTGGGCCAGCAGGTTGGCTTTGATTTCGGCGGGGTCGGTGTGGGGCCGGGCGTCCACGTTTTGGTACACGGGGCAGCGGGCGGGGCTAAACGTGGTTTTCTCGATAGCTTCGGCCAGGGCGGCGGCGGCACTCTGCATCAGGGGCGAGTGGAAGGCCCCGCCCACGGGCAACGGCAGGGCACGCTTGGCCCCGGCGGCTTTCAGGGCTTCGCAGGCTTTGGCCACGCCTTCGGCCGAGCCGGAAATGACGAGCTGGCCAGGGCAGTTGTAGTTGGCGGCCACCACCACATCGCCCGCGCTGGTGATTTCCTGGCAGATGCGCTCCACCGTGGCATCATCGAGGCCAAGGATGGCGGCCATGGTGCCGGGCTGCTCCTCGCAGGCCGCCTGCATGGCCTGAGCGCGGCGCGCCACCAGCGGCAGGGCATCTTCAAGCGTCAGCACGCTGGCCGCTACCAGGGCCGAGAATTCACCCAGGGAATGACCCGCCGTGCTGGCCGGCTGGAAATCGGGCCGGGCCACGAACTGCGCCACGGAATGCACAAAAATGGCGGGCTGGGTGACATCGGTCCGACGCAGGTCCTCGTCGGTACCGCCAAACATGATGTCGGTGAGGCTAAAGCCCAGGATGTCGTTGGCGCGGGTGAGCAGGGCGCGGGCGTCCAGGTGCTGGTCGAATAGCTCGCGGGCCATGCCGGGGAACTGGCTGCCCTGGCCGGGGAATATCACGGATTGAGACGGATTCATCGGATTAAGTAGTTGTGCGGATGGTTTGGGAATTGGAAAGGTGCAGCCTCATCGGCGGGGCCGTTGGCGGCATGCCAGGCGTGCCAGGCAAATCGGGCGCAAGCTGCACAAAAAGCCTCGCCAAAAAAAACAGAGCGAACCAACCGGCCCGCTCCGCACAACTATCAATCTATCCGCGAATCCCGCTGAACCCACCTTAATCTGTGATTACCTCACGATTTCGACCCAGCCCTTGTAGGTTCTTTTGGTGCTGGCCGCGTCGGCGAACTCGACCTGGGCCAGGTAGAAGTAGACCCCGTCCGAGACCTTCCGGCCCGCCCCGGCCGCCTCCCCCGCCGGCCCGCCCCCGTCCCAGTTAATCAGCACCGCGTCGGCCCCCGTTGTCGTGTTCTCGAACACCTTCACCCCCCACCGATTAAAGGCCTGGAAGTGCACCCGCCGCACCGGGCTGCTCGTCTTGGGCCGGAACACCGCGTTCTGCCCGTCCCCGTTGGGCGTGAATATGTTGGGCAGGGTAAAAAAGACGCAGTTGTCCTGGCAGGCCACGTTGCTCGTGTCGCTCACCGCCCCGCTCGCCCCCACCGCCTGCACCGCGTAGCAGCCCCCCGAGAAGGCCAAATCCGCGTGCAGGTAACTCGTCTGCGTGCCCGGCAGGGCCGCCAGCAGGGCGAAGGGGCCCGCCGCCCCCGGCCGGTAGTAGAGCCGGTAGCCGGCAATGGCCGCGTCGCAGCCCGCCGGGGTGCTGCCCGCCCGCCAGGCCAGGCGGTTGGCGTAGCGCTGGTTCAGGCGCGGAAACTCGGCCAGCCCGGCCAGGGAGTCGCAGTTGGTGGCCGCCAGCGCCAGCACCGGCCGGCACGGCGGGCTGCTCAGCACCAAACAACGCTCCTGGCTCCGGTTCAGCAATGAATTCAAGTAGCTGATGGCGGCGTATTGCCCTTCAGTTTGCACGTAGTAGCAGTAGTCTTCGCCCTTCCGGAGGGTCGGGTCAGTATCGGCGTAGGTGCCACCGGTGGCGGCGGTGGGGGCCGTGCCAATGCGCGTATAAGGCCCCGTGCGGCCCGTACGCCGGAACACCACGGTGGGCTTCGCCGTGTTATCCCAGGGCACATTGTAGGTCCAGCTTACCGTAATGGCCCGGGCACTGGCATCGGTGGGGATGGCACTGGTGCGCACGCTGCTGGCCGTGGGCGCTTCTTCCCGAATAGGGGCCCGGTTATCGCTGGGCGCAAACGTGCGCACGAACTCCAGCTTGTAGGTGTACTGCAAATCCTCCGTGTTGATTCCGGTATCAGTGTAGCAGGTATCGGTGAGGGAGGTGAGGGTGACCACCGGGGTGTAAGCAGCGGGCGTGAGCCCCTCGCCGCGCGAGAGGACGTAGCTGGGGGTGCCGTCGAGGGTGGTGCCGGGGGCCTGGCGGGGCTTGGTCCAGCATACCTGCATCTGGCCGGTGGTGGTGGCGGTGCTCATCACATCCACTTTAATAAGCCGCACGGTAGTGCCGGGGAAGGCAGCGCAGGCCTCCAGCGAGGCAATGCTGGCCCCGCCCGCCGGCAGCGGAAACTCGGCATAAATGCGGTAGCAGTAGGTTTGGCCGCGCTCCAGGCCGCGCACGTTGCCGTTGGCGTCCGCGTTGGCGTCAACAAACGTGGTGACATTGGCCGCCACCGACCCGATGCGCGTATAGCCTGCACTGGCCGGGATGCCCGTCTCACAGGGCCCGGGCACGAAGCCGGACTTGTCTATTTTGCGGTAAATGTAAATGCGAGAGGCATTAGCGCAGGTGTAAATATTCCAGTTCAGGGTCGCGCTATTGGGGTTGGTGCCAGTGCCCAGCGTGGGCGTGGCCCGCAGGTTTTGGGGCGCGGGCCCCACCACCGTGATGCGCCACACCTTTTCATCAATGAGAATCGGGTTAGTCGGCGAAACCGGATTGGGGCTGTCCTGGGCCTTGAATACCACCTGGTACGGCAGCCGGGCCACGTTGCTGCAATCCGTTTGCCAGTTAAAGGTGCCCCGGGCCAGCGGGGGGCCGGTCTGGGTTTGCGTGAACGTGGCGGGGGGAATGATGCCGGAATAGGCAAACAAGGTAATGGCCGTCTGGGGCGTGCTGGTGGCCGATACGCCATCCACGGCCGTCACGGTGCCCGTCACGGGCTCGCCCGCTATCACGCAGATGTCGGGCGGAATGGTGATTACGGGCGGCAGGTTATTGGTTGCCAGCACATTAATCTGCATGTCGCGCACCACCTCGCCTATCTTGGTTTTGCCAATAATTGTACGCCGCCATTCCTCCACCCGGAAGGCCACGTTGTAGAAGCCGATGCGCACCGGAGCGTTCCAGGTAATTTGCCCGGTGAAGCGGTTTAGCTCGAACGTGGCCGGGTTGCCCGCTATCCCGGTTCGCACCCCGTACTGGTCCACGTAGTCAATTTGCACGGGCGGGGGATTATTTCCCGTCACCAGCGGGTCGTTGGGCAGGCGGTAGTTGGTGCACGGCAGGGGTGCCGGCGTGTTATTTCCAGGCCCCGGAACACACGGCGGCCCCACCACAGAAGCCGCGGAAACGGGGCTAAACTGACAGTCCTGCAGAATATAGACCAGGGAGTCACCGTCGGCATCGTACGCGGCGGGATTGTGCAGAAACACCTGCCGCAGCCCGGCCTTATCAATGGCCGGGGCCCGTAGCACCGGCGAGCGGTTGCGGCCCAGGGCCGGGTCCAGCGTGAAAGAGGTACTGATGTAAAAGGACTTATCAACGGAGCGCTCCATGTTCAGCACTCCGTCAACCCGGTTTTCGCCGATGAACTGCACCGTGAACTTGCCCACCGAGGGGTAGGTGTGCTCAAAATAATAAATATTGAGGCGCGTGTCCGTGTTGCCGGGAATGGGCCGGCCCCCACCCGGTATCCGCTGGATGCCGCCCACGCAGCTGGAGGTGCCATCGCCGAAAAAAACGGTTTCCACCTCTTCCGGAATCGACGAAGCCGCGTCGGTATACAGCGTCAGCTTGAAGAATACCCGGCGCGGATTGGGGTTGGCCGTGGTATCAACTTTGGCCTGAATATCGCCGGCCCGAATGTGCGTGGCCCAGGCCGCGTGGGGCCGCAGCCCCACCCCGGCGGCTATTAGTAACAGGAGCAGCAACGGGCGCATCAGCGCGCCAACCGAGGGTAAAAAGAGCCGTCTCATAGCAATGTGGCAAAAGGAAAAGAAGCGTAAGAACACCACCACCACAGCAACGGCAACAGCCCCGATGTGCTGCCCCCGAGCCGACCCGCCATCTAAACCAAAGGCCGCTCCGAACAGAGCAGCCTTTGGTTAGTAACATGAATATAAGCTATGAATCCGTCATGGTATTACCGGACGATTTCGACCCAGCCCTTGTAGGTGCGCGTGGTGTTGGCCGCGTCGGCGAACTCGACCCGGGCCAGGTAGTAGTAGACCCCGTCCGAGACCTTCCGCCCCGCCCCGGCCGCCTCCCCCGCCGGCCCGCCCCCGTCCCAGTTAATCAGCACCGCGTCGGCCCCCGTTGTCGTGTTCTC
>JBBQSQ010000031.1:0-28773 GCA_038213745.1 Cytophagales bacterium | reverse complement strand
TCCAGAAACTGCTCCCAGAACAGCTCCCGAATGCCCGCGTCCGCATGCGTCAGCTCGATGGCGATGGTGGCGTGGCGGTTGTCGGCCTGCATCCGGAAATACACGTTTTTGAGGCCGGTCTTGTAGTTTATCCAGTTGGTGGTGTTGCCTTCGGCCGAGGGCACGGGGGCCATGTACTGGCCCAGCGCCGTCCAGAATGCCTGGCGCAACTGGGTCACTTCTGCTTTGCTATACATTGGGTAGAGAGTTATGAGTTATAAATTATGAGTTATGAATTGAGGGTTTTGGAACTGCTAATTCATAATTTATAACTCACAATTAATCACAGCGGCGTAGCCCACCAGCCCGCTTCGTTGCTTTGAATGGCCACGCTACCGGCGCTGTGATAATACTCTTCCACGCACTCCTTAAAGCCGGGGTTGTTGACACTGGCGAAGCAGACGGCGTGGTCGGGCGTGGGCAGCGGGCCGGTGTGCACGGCAAACACGCTGCCGCGCTCCGCCTTGGTAATGATGAGGTAGGTGGTGGCGTCGAGCTTGCTCGTGGTGGCGTCAAACATTTGGTCGTAAGCCTTGTCGGGCGTCACTTCCACCCGGAGGGCGGCATTGCCCGCAGGGTGTTGCAGAATGCCGGCCTGGCCGTTTTTGTCGCAGCCCATCAGCCCCGTGGCGCTTACTGCCGTTAGCAGCAAAATGCGTAGAAATGTGCTTTTCATAAGCAAAAAGTAAAAATGATAATGCCGCGCAAGCTGGCCCAGGTGCTGCTTGAGCGCCACGGGCCAATGCTTACCGGTCCAATATAATCTGCTTTTACTTCTATTGGTTGAAAAGCCCGACAAATCGCGGTTACTTGTCGGCCAGCACCTTGCCTTGCAGGAAGCCTACCAGCACCTCTAGGCCTTTGTCGAACTGCCGGTTATTCGGAATCACGATGTCGGCGTAGTGCTTATAGGGCGCAATAAACTGCTCGTAGGTGGGGGCTACGTGGTGGGTGTAGCGGTAGAGCACGTCGGCCAGGTCGTAGCCCCGCTCGTCGCGGTCGCGGACGATGCGGCGGTGCAGCTTCACGTGCTCCTGGGCATCGATGTACACCTTCAGGTCGAGCAGCTTAGCAATCTCCTCGAAATGAAACACGAAAATGCCCTCTACCACCACAATGGGGGCCGGCCGAAACACAAGCTCCTTCGGCGTCGCTGCCGCGTTATTAAAGGTGTATTCTTTGCGGCGCACCTCGCGGCCTTGGCTGATGCTGAGCACATCGGCGGCATAAGCGGCGGCATCGATGCTGGCGGGTAGGTCGAAGTTTTCGACGCCCATGTCATCGCGCAGCTGCTTCTCGCGGGGGTGGTAGTAATTGTCCTGCGAAATAAGGCAAATCTGCTCTTCGGGAAAGGCCGCCAGGAGCCGGCGCAGAAACGTGGTTTTGCCCGAGGCGCTGCCGCCGGTGATGCCAATTAGATACGGGGTGTGCATAGCAGGCAAAGGTAACGCTTGGCTTAATGAAGAATTAATAACGAGCGACGAAGAATTGAAAAATGACCGAATCGGTCGAATATTCCCCGTTCTCCATTCCTCATTCCTCATTCAAAAAAGCCAATAGTCCCGCCACTGCCCGCGCCCGGTGGCTGACGCGATTTTTCTCCGTCCCGCTCATTTCGGCAAATGTGCGGCCATCGCCTTCTGTGGGCACAAACACGGGGTCGTAGCCGAAGCCGCCCGCCCCACGTCCTTCCGTGCTGATGTGCCCGGCCACTTCCCCGGCAAACTCGTGCACGGTGCCATCGGCTCCGGCCAGGGCCACCACCGTCCGGAACCGGGCCGTGCGGTCGGGGGCACCGGCCAACGCCTGCAACAGCTTGGCTACGTTGTCTGCGGCCAGGCGCTGGGGGCCGGCGTAGCGGGCCGAATACACGCCCGGCGCGCCATGCAGGGCCGTTACTTCCAGGCCGGTATCATCGGCGAAGCAGGCCACGCCGTAGTGCTGGCGCACGTATTCGGCCTTTTGGCGGGCGTTGCCTTCCAGGGTGTCCTGGGTTTCGGGCAGTTCTTCGTGGCAGCCAATATCGGCCAGGCTGAGCAGCGTAAGGCCGGGCGGCAGCAGCGGGCGAATCTCATCTAGCTTGTGGGCATTATTAGAAGCAAAGCAAAGTTGAGTGGGGGTGGGCATTGGGTAGCTGGTAAATTGAACACGTAAAAAGAACGTCATGCTGAGCGCAGTCGAAGCAGCCCTACCGCAATAGTAAATAATTACTGCTGCGGTAGAGCTGCTTCGACAAGCTCAGCATGACGTTCTAGAAGATTAAAACACCAGTCACTTACCGAAACATCGACTTGATAGTGCCCCAGGAGCGCTGCACGGCGCTGGGCGTGCCGGCCAGAATGCTCAGGTAGCTCTGGTCGCCGTTGGGGCCGCGCACCGTGAGGCGGTAGGTGAAGGGGCCGCCGCCCAGGTTGGTGGCGGTGGTGGCTCCGCCGCTGGTGCGGTACACGTTGGCATCGAGGTATTGGTAGCGGCGCTGGCCGGTGGGCACCACGCTGGTTACGGTTGTAAAACTAGTTTCCAGGGCTCCTTTGCGGGCCAGCTCGAAGCCGGTTACGTCGGTTTCAGTGTTGACTTCCCATTCGAGGCGCACGTTGGAGTTGTCGTAAACCGAGGTAAAAATGGTAACTGTTGCCGCGTAGGCCACTGTGATGCTCCAGAGCACCAACACCAGTGCGGCAGGACCGGCATGGCGAATGAAACGGCGAACGGGAACAGCTTTCAGCACGCGCGACGGACCGGCCCCGTGTGAGGGTCGGATTCAAATGTACGACCTTTTGAGAAAGCCAACAAGCTCATCAACACGCGCTGGCGGAGCAGGACATGCGGAAAATATTGGGTCCGGGGTTGGGTATTTCCGAGCTAAGACGTACTTTTGCAGTCCCTTCCGCAAAACCGGCCGGGTTCAACTGGTAAAATAGGCCTTCGATATGAAAAAAGACACGCACCCCGAGTATCAGGAAGTAGTATTTCAGGATTCTTCTTCCGATTTCAAGTTCATCACCCGCTCCACGATGAAGCCGACCGACACCATTGTGATGGAAGACGGCAAAACGTATCCGCTGGTGAAAATCGAAGTAAGCTCCGCTTCGCACCCCTTCTACACCGGCAAAAACATGTTCATCGACACGGCCGGTCGCGTGGAGAAATTCCGCAGCCGCTACGCCAAGAAAGAGCAGACCAGCGCCAACAAAGAATAGCTGTTTTTCGAGCTGTTAGCCTTTAGCTACTAGCTGTTAGCTTTTGAAAACTCCTTTCGGCCACGTCGAAAGGAGTTTTTTTTGGTCCCTCAACAGGACGTCCCCCGTAAATTTGGGCTTGTCCTCAAAAAAGCTATTAGCCAGCAGCTTATAAAAAATGCACATCCTGCTCTTCGATGACCCCGCCATTCGGCCGCATTTGCTGCCCTTTACCTTCACGCGGCCCGTGGCGGCGCTGCGCTGCGGCATTCTCACGCTGGCCGAAAAGTGGCAGCGGCACCTGGCCGCGCCTACCGTGGGCTACCTTACGCAGCCGTATTTGCAGGCCAAGTTTCCGGTGTGCGCCGATGGCGTGGTAACCGGGCCGGCCTTGGTTATCAACGGGGCGGTGTGCCCCGATGAGGTGCTGGTAAAGCAAGTGCAGGCCCTCAAGCCCGGCCAGGGCCTGTATTGCGACGAGCTGCTGGTGGCCGCCCACCTGGCCGATGCTAGCCACATTGCCGAGCTGGCGCAGGATGGCCTGTCGGAGGAAATTCAGGTGGCCGAGCCGGTGGCGGTGATTGACCGGCCGTGGCAGCTGTTTCTGCGCAACGGCGTGGAAATCCGCCGCGACTTTGCCCTGCTCACCAAAGGCCGCACCTCGCAGCCGGTGAATGACCCGCATACTATTGTGTACGGGGCCGAAAACATCTTCATTGAGCCCGGTGTGAAGATTCGCGCCGCCATCCTCAACGCCGAGGATGGCCCAATTTACCTGGGCAAGAACTCGCAGGTGCACGAGGGGGCCATCATCAAAGGCCCGCTGGCGCTGTGCGAGGGTTCACACATCAATGCGGGAGCCAAAATGCGCGGTGACAACACCGTGGGGCCGTTTTCGAAAGTGGGCGGCGAGGTGGGCAACAGCATCTTGCTGGGCTATTCTAACAAGGGCCACGACGGCTATCTGGGCAACTCGGTCATCGGCGAGTGGTGCAACCTGGGAGCCGATACTAACACGAGCAACCTCAAAAACAACTACGCCCCGGTCAAAATCTGGAGCCACGCGGCCCACCGCTTCGTGGATACCGGCCAGACTTTCTGCGGCCTGATGATGGGCGACCACAGCAAGTGCGGCATCAACACCATGTTCAACACCGGCACCGTGGTGGGCGTGGGGGCCAATATCTTCGGGGCTGGCTTCCCGCGCACCTTCATCCCGAGCTTCAGCTGGGGCGGCGCGGCAGGATTCGAAACCTTCAAGCTGCCCAAGGTGAACGAGGTGGCCGAGCGCGTGATGGCCCGGCGCAGCCTGCCGTATGATGCTGTGGAGCAAGAAATTATGCAGGTGGTATTCGAGGCCACAGAAGAGGATAGAGTTTGGGAGAAGGCGAAGTAGCAATGACCTTCGCCGAAATCCCCAACCAAGCCCCCGTTAAAGCCCTGTTGCGCCAGTCGGTGCAGCGGCAGCACGTGGCGCACGCCCAATTGTTCCGGGGCCAGGAGGGCGGCGCGGCATTGGCGCTGGCCCTCGCCTATGCCCAATACCTGAACTGCGAGGCCCGCGCCACCGATGCCGACGACAGCTGCGGCCACTGTCCGGCCTGCACCAAAACCGCCAAGCTGGCCCACCCCGACCTCAACTTCATCGTGCCCGTGACCACCACCAAAACGGTGACCAAGGACGCGGTGAGCAGCAAATTCATGGCCGAGTGGCGGGCCTTTGTGCTCGGCAACCCCTACCAAGGCCTCAACGACTGGATGCAGCACATCGGGGCTGAGAACAAGCAGGGCAACATCTCCAAGGACGAGGCCGTGCAAATCCTGAAGCTGGTGAGCCTGAAGGCCTTCGAGGCGCGCTTTAAAATCGTGATTCTCTGGCTGCCCGAGCTCATGCACCCCGCCGCCGCCAACGCCGTACTCAAGCTGCTGGAAGAGCCGCCGCCCGCCACTATTTTCCTATTGGTAGCCCACGCCCCCGAGCAGCTCATGCCCACCATCATCAGCCGGGTGCAGCCGGTGGTGGTGCGCCCGTTTTCGGAGGACGACATCACGGCCTACCTGCGCGACGAGTACCAGGTGCCCGAGGCCAAAGCCCGCCAAGTGGCCCAGCTGGCCGACGGCAGCCTGGGTGCTGCCCTGGCCAGCCGCGATGCCAACGCCGACCACGAATACTTCGAGTTTTTTACAAAGTGGATGCGCCTCTCGTTTAGCCAGAAAGCGGCCGATATTCTCAAGCTAAGCGAGGAATTCCAAAAGCTAGGCCGCGAAAACCAGAAGGAGCTGCTGGCCTACTCGCTGGGCTTGTTGCGGAAGGTGCTGCTGTTTGGCATCGACCCAAAATTTGTGCCCCACATGGCCAATGGCGAGCAGCAGTTCGTCGCTGGCTTCGCCAAATTCGTAACGCCGCGCAACGCCGACCTGCTGACCAAGGAGCTAACCGATGCCCACTACCACATCGAGCGCAACGCCAACGCCAAGATGGTGTTCGTGGATAGCTCGCTGCGACTGGGCGGCTTTTTAAAGGTTTGAGTTTTGAACAGATTTAAAATGAAACGTCATGCTTCGGCTGCGCGGACGCCAGATGAGCATGACGTTCTAATAACATCCCTTAGTATGACCATTCGCCTCGCCACCCGCGCCAGCCGCCTTGCCCTTTGGCAAACCGAACACGTGGCCAGCCTGCTGCAAAAAGCTGGGTTCGAAACCGAAATTGTGCCTATGCAAACCACCGGCGACGCGGTACAGGACCGCAGCCTGGCTAAAATTGGTTCCAAAGGCGTATTCACAGAGGAATTGGAAGCCAGCCTGTTGCGCGGCGAAACCCATTTGGCCGTGCACTCGGCCAAAGATGTGCAAAGCAGTATTCCGCGCGAACTGGAGTTGCTGGCCTTCCTGGAACGTGAGCAGGTGAATGACGTGGTGCTCAGCTTCAACGAGCATTTTTCGCTCGACAAGCCGGGCATCGTACTTGGCACCAGTAGCACCCGCCGCAGGGCGCAGCTGCGCCGCTTCTACCCCAACGCCAGCACCGCCGAAGCCCGCGGCAACCTCCAAACCCGCCTGCGCAAGCTGGAAGAAGGCCAGTTTGATGCCCTGGTGCTGGCCTACGCCGGCGTGCACCGCATGGGCTACGAGCATCTGGTGCGGCACACCTTGCCCGCCCACCAGTTTGTGCCCGCCACCGGCCAGGGCAGCATTGCCATCGAATGCGCTGCCGATTTGGACGCGGACCTGAAAAGCCGCCTCCAAGCCGCCCTCGACCATCCCGCCACCCACACCTGCCTGCTGGCCGAGCGGGCCTTCCTGCACACTATGGAGGGCGGGTGTAGCATCCCGTCCTTCGCCCTGGCCACCCTGGATGAGCACGGGCACCTGCGCCTGCACGGGGGCCTCATCAGCCTCAGCGGCGAGGAATACGTGGAAGAAATTCAGACCGCTGGCACCGCGGCCGGAGCCCACGCCTTGGGGGTATCCGTGGCCGATGCCGTGCTGGGCCGCGGCGGACGGGAGATATTGGCCAGTATCCGGGAGCACCGGGGCTGAACCTGAAAAACGAACAGACGTATTTTTGCCGCTCACCCACATTTCTCTTTTCTCTCGATGACGCAGAAATACTACCGGGCCACGTGGTGGCTGTTGGCCCTGCTGTGGCTGGCCGGTCCCGCCCTGGCTGCCAAACCGGACAAGCCCGCCAAAAAAAGCAACAAAGACGAAGTCGTTACGCTCACCACGGCCCAGGGCGTTATTCGCCTGATACTGTTTGATGACACGCCCTTGCACAAGGCCAATTTTCTGAAAAGAGCTAAAAGTGGCGCGTACGATGGCACTACCTTTCACCGCGTCATCCCCAACTTCATGGTGCAGGGCGGCGACACCAATTCCAAAGACACCGACCCCAGCAACGACGGCCTCGGCCAGCCCAACGAAGCCACCATTCCCGCCGAGCTGGCCCCCGGCCACCTGCACAACTACGGGGCCGTGGCCGCGGCCCGCATGGGCGGCCCGGCCGGCACCCCCAGCAGCAGCACCCAGTTTTATCTGGTTGAAAACCACGCCGGGACTCACTTCCTCGACGGACAATACACCGTTTTCGGCCAGGTCATTCAGGGCCTCGACGTTATCGATAAAATTGCCCTGCTGCCCAAAGACGGCCGCGACCGCCCCCTGGCCGACGCCAAGATGACCATGAAAGTGGACAAGCTCAAGCGCAAAAAAATAACTAAGCTCTACGGCTATACCTATCAGTGAGCGCATGAAAATTCTCGTCACGGGTTCCAATGGCTTGCTGGGCCAGAAGCTAGTGGCCCTGCTCTGGCAGCAGCCCGCCACTGAATTGGTGGCCACTTCGCGCGGGGCTAATAAGCTGGCTGCCAAGTATCCAGACCTGCGCTTTGTGCCCCTCGACGTGACCAATGCCGCTCAGGTGCGGCAGGTGCTGGCCGCTGAGCAGCCCACGCACCTCATTCACACCGCCGCCCTAACCAACGTGGACGAATGCGAGCTGGACCACGCCACCTGCTGGCAGCAAAACGTGACCGCGGTAGCAAACCTGGTGAGCGCCTGCACCGCCCAGAATATCCACCTCACGCACGTCAGCACCGATTTCATATTCAGCGGCGAAGCCGGGCCTCTGGCCGAAGAAGCCGTGCCCGCGCCCATCAATTTCTATGGTGAAAGCAAGCTGGCCGCTGAGCAGTTGGTGCAGGCCAGTGCCGGCCGTTGGGCCATTGCCCGCACGGTGCTGGTATACGGCGTGGCCCACGACTACGGCCGTACCAACCTGGTGCTCTGGGTGCGCGATTCCCTGCGCGCGGGCAAGGCCATTAAAGTAGTGAGCGACCAATGGCGCACGCCCACTTTGGCCGAAGACCTGGCGCAGGGCTGCTGGCTGCTGGCCGAGCAAGCCGCGCGCGGCATCTACCACATCAGCGGCGATGAGCTGCTCACACCTTACGCCATGGCCCTGCGGGTAGCCAGCTATTTCGGCCTCGACGCCAGCCTGATTGAGCAGGTTGATGCCCGCACGTTTTCGCAGCCCGCCCGGCGGCCCGCCCGCACCGGCTTTTTTATTGATAAAGCCCGCCGCGAGCTAGGCTACCGCCCCCACACCTTTGCCGAAGGCATTGCCCTGGTGGGGCAGCAAAGCGAAGCCGCCACCCACTAACAGCTCTCTCCTAGGCACAAAAAAACCCGCCGGGGTAGACGGCGGGTTAAACTCAGCATGGGTAGATTGTGAGCAATAAATACAGTTTCGGGTAGATTGGGTAGAGTACTATATCAAACGGGGTAGTGTAGATGGGCTGCTAAAAGCAGCAGATTGGACTGGAATTATGTGGAATAGCAGAAGGAAAGGGTTAGTGTTGGGACCATACGCCCACCAGCAGGCCGCCCACCAGCACGGCGGTACGACTCAGCAAAGCGGCCTCGCCCACGGCCCGCGGCACAAGCATGCCATCGGGCGTAACAAAATCGATGCCCGTGGCAGTGGGGCGCGCCGGACGGCTGGGAGTTTTCGAGGGCCGAGGGGTGCTCAGCGAGGGGTAAATGAGGAGATACATGGTGGAAGCTGGTAGAGGGCGAACAAGTGTAGTAACCAAGGGAACTGACCCGCGAGGAGGCACCTTCCCTAAGGCAATACAATATTACCGCCGCTTGTTGGCCTCCGAAAAGGACACAACGCCTTCTATTAAGACATGCTGATGGGGACGTTTTTCACTTAAAAGCACAATTGATTTCCTTAAAAAGACCTTGAATTCAGATATGCATCGTAGAGACTATTACTTTATCAATCTATGAAACAATAGTTTACGAAAAACAATAGATGAGCCTTTATGCTGAGGTATTTCCCAAAAAAAAGCTCATTTGTGACATTGAGAAAATCGGATTTCTCTTATGTTTCAGCTAGAATTTCAGCCGTACTTTAATTGTGGTATTGCAGCTGTATGAGGTCTTTTTAGTGGGGCTCACGGCTCAGCTTGTTTAGGGTTAATATGGTAGTTGTGAGCAGAATGGCTGGAAAAGTGAAGGCCCACCAGGCAGTGGGTTCTTCGCGAATGGTGCCCAGCAGCCGCCCCCAGCTGGCCACGTCTGGCGGCAAGCCAATGCCTAAAAACGACAATGTGCTTTCCAGGCCCAACAGGCCTGCTACGCTGAGCGGAAGCGCCGTCCGCAACGGCTGAATTGCCAGGGGCATAGCGTGGCGCAGCCAGATGCGTCCGCCTGATAGGCCCGCGGCCCGGCAGGCCTCAATAAACGGCAAGGCCCGCACCCGTAGCATTTGGGCGCGCACCAGCCGGGCCGGGTGCGCCCACGCCGTGAGGGTAAGCAGCATCAGCAGCCCCGCTGTGCTGATGCCGGTGCCCGCGGCCATGGCTACCACCAGTACCAAACGCGGAATCGTATCGATGGTGGTAGCGGCCCCCATCACCACCGCCCCGATGGGAACTGGCCAGGCAGGCAAGGAGCGATGCCCCCTCCTGGCGGCCAGCGCCGAAACGAGGCCCAATCCCGCCACGGCTAGCCCCGCCTCGGGCAAGGGCAGTGCCACGGCCCACCAGGCAAGGCCAGCGGCCCCCAACCAGTAGGAAGCGTCCAGCCGCAGGGCATTGCCCCAAAAACCGGCCGCCCCGCCCGCTAGTGCGCCCAATAGCGCCGACAACACGGCGGCGGGTAAGGTGAGCAACGCGGCCGTGCGGGTTCCAAAAATGAGCACACTCAGCACGTCCCGGCCCTGCGGGTCGGTGCCAAGCCAGTGGCGGCCGGGCCCGAAAGGGGCTTGGGCAATATGCGCCAGGTCGGGCGTGCTGGGCGCGTAGGGCAGTGGCAGCACCGGAGCCAGGGCCGCCACCAGCACCAGCAATGCCAGCCAGGCAAAGGCAAGCTTTCGGGAAAGCGGTAGGGTGGGACGCGTTAGGATTGCCACCGGATACGAGGGTCGGCCCAGAAATAGAGCAAGTCGGCGAGGAGCAGCGCCAACAGCCGGGCCGCGCCAGTTAGCAACACGCCGCCCACCAGCACGGGGTAGTCGCGGGCGGCGGCGGCGTCGGCTAGCAGGCGGCCCATGCCGGGCAGCGCAAAAATGACTTCCACCACCACGGCCCCGGCCACTAAGGCCGGCAGTAGCGCTGCCAGTTGCGTGATGGTGGGGAGCAGCGCGTTGCGCAACGCGTGGTGCCGGATAACGGCCCGTTCGGCCAGGCCCTTGGCCCGCGCCGTGGTGGCGTAGTCGGTGCGTAGTTCCTGGGTTAGTGCTGCTTCGAGCTGGAGGGTAAGCTCGGGCAGCGCCGTGAGCACCAGTGCAAATACCGGTAGCGCCAAGTGCGCGAGGTAGCTGCCCGGGCTAGTCGCTACGCCATCGGCGGGCGGAGCAAGACCGTAAGCGGGAAACCAGGCGAACACATCCGGGTTGGCAAACAGCAACAGCAAGGCCAGGGCCACCACGAACAAGGGCAAGCTGTGCACGGCGGTAAGGGCGGTCCGCACGGGCCGGTGCCACCATGGCCGCGCTGCCAGGCGTTGGCCCAGCCCCACGGCCGCAAGCACGGCCAGTACGGCGGCTGTCCCCGTTAGCGGCAGTGTGAATGCCAGGGCCGCGCGCAACCGGGTGGCAACGTCCTGGCCGGTTCGGAACGAGGTGCCGAGGTTGCCGTGCAGCAGCCGGGTTGTCCAGCGGTGATACTGGTTGGCTTGGCCATTCCAGTACCACCGCCGGGCCGGGCCAGAGCTGCGGCTCACATAAAACAGCGGTAAATCGAGGCCCAGGCGCTGCCGCACGGCGGCAAGCTGGCGGCTGCGCTGGCCGGCACCCGAAGCGCCAGCGCCGGCACTGGCGGCGCTGGCCTCCGATGCATCGGGCAGCGCCGACTGGGCAGCCGCATCCAAGTCGCGGTAGCTGAGCAGGAACACGGCCGAAGCCAGGGCCCACACGGCCAGCACCGTGCGGGCCAGGTGCCAGAATGCCAGCCGGGCCATAGGCTAAGGATTAGAAGAAGGCGTTGGGGTGCGAACCAACGTGGTAACGGAGTAACCGGGTTTAATGCTGCTCACGTGCAAGCCGGTGATTTGGCGGCGGGCAGCAATGCGGTTTGGCAGCACAAACAACGGCACCATCGGCATTTCTTGCAGCATCAGCACTTGGAAACGTCGCAAAAGCCGCTTGCGCAGCGCTTGGCTATTGGCTGCGGCAATGGCTTCAATAAGCCGGTCGCTAGCGGGCGTGCTGAAGCCAGTCGAATTTCCGTCCCCAATGCCCGCTGAATGCAGCAGCGGAATGAAGTTGAACATGAACGGATTGCCCTTCAGCAGGCGGATGTACACATCGAAATCGCCGGTGCGCATAGCCGCCGAAAACCCACCAGATTCCGTGGGCCGCAGCACCACAGGAATGTCCAGGGCTGCCGCCGCCGCCTGAAATTGGAGGGCCACGGTCGCATAAAGGGCGTCGTTGGCACGGTAGCGCAGCGCCAAGCGCAACGGTTGGGGCTGGCCATCGCGGCCAATGCGAAACCAGCCGCTGCCGGCCCCGGTCGTGCGCCGCCACCCGGCCTGGTGCAGGAGCGCAATGGTGGCACGGGCATCGAACGAAACGGGCGGCAGGCTGTCGTTGTAGTTGTCGCGGTCGGTGGGGCTGATGATGCTGGCCGTGCGCTGCCCCCCGCCCAACTGGGTGGCTTGCTGCAGGCCGGCCGCATCGAAGCAGTGGCTCAGGGCTTGGCGGGTTAGGGCATCGGCCAAGATGGCGTGCTGCGTGTTGAAGCCCGCCATCAACACATCGTAGGACGTGGTAGAATAAAAATTAAGGTCGGTCTGGGCCGCCGACGAATTTTGAAGCCGGGTAAACTCGCGGGTCGGCATTTGCGGAAACACGTCCAGGTCGCCGCGCCGCAAGGCCAGGGTGGCGGTGGCGGCATCGGGGATGATGACGTAATCGAGCTGCTGCGGGAGGGCCCGGAGCACTAGCGGCGTGGGGCGCAGCCGGCTGGCCCACCAGTGCGGCTTGCGGCGGAAGGACAGGTACTGGTCCTTGTCCCACTTTGCCAACTGGTAGGGTCCACAACCCGGCAATTGCTCAAGAGAGCTGCCCGGGTTGGCTGCCTGATAGCGCCGGGCCACGGCTTGCAGTGCCGAATCGGGGGGGGCAGTGGCCGACCGATTGCGCAATTCTGCCAGGCTGAAGCGCCGCAACTGGCCGCGGGGGTCAAGGGCGGCCTCGGGCAAAATAAAAAATTCACCGGAGGTGCGCGCATGCTCCACGGATTGGCCCTGGCAAACCAGCGTGAAATGCCGGGGGTTGGCCGCATCCGGCTCAAAACCTTTTATGAAACTATACTGGGCGCGGGCATTCTCGTTGGGTAGGCCGGGGCAAAACAGTAATTTCAGGGTGAAGGCCACGTCGCTGGCCAGCACGGGGCGGCCATTATCCCAGGCCGCCGCCGGCCGAATGCCGTAGCTGAGCCGGGTGAGCGAATCGCCCACTAGTTGCACGGCAGGCAGGGCTTCGGCCAAGGCCGGTTGTAATTTCTGCCGTGCTAAATCAAACTGCAACAGGCTCAGGTGCAGCAGGTTCACTGCTTCCAGCGCCAATTGGTTGGGGCTTTGCAGGGGGGCTAGCGTCTCAGGGTCGTGCGCCCAGCGAACCCGAATGGCAACCGGGTCGGATTGATGCGTCGAGCAACTTGGTTGCAACAGTGCGCTTGCAGCACAGAGCAATTGCCCAACTAAGCGGTGTTGCTTCATGCGGTAAACCTAAACAGCCGCTACTGCGGCTGCAAGGCAAGTTAGGCATGAAAGCTGAAGTGTTACGCGGCGACGATGTCGCCAATCCAGCCGCCGCTGCCGCCCAGGGCCACGTCGCCAATCCAGCCGCCGCTGCCGCCCAAGGAAGCAATGTGGTTCGTGCTAATGGTAGTGGATGGGGTGGGCGAAGCGGGGCTTGCTTTGACCGAGCTAGTGGTGAGGCTAGCAAATTGCAACAGGGCGAGGGCGAGGATATTTAGCACGGTTGAGAGTGGTTAAAAGGTGTGTCAGATGTTTGAGTGACACAAAGTTGAGGTTTCCACCTACCGTACAAAAGGACAATATTTACGTAAAGCAGACTAGATTATAATTAATAAAAATAATAATTATAAAAAGATTTAAAAGATTATTTTGCTACCGTGGCGCGCGACAAGGTCTTTTTTCCCTAATGACTAAAAAAAATCTTTCAATTTGTGACTTCTTAGACTCAGAATGCTCGTAAAAATTCACGATACAAAGGTTATCGGCTTATTGCAATGAAAAAAGGAAAGAGCACTTGGTTTTGTGACGCCAATTTTTAGCGTATATTTTAGTAAGAAGAGGCTATTCCTTTGCTTTAGGGTACATTTACGATGAATGAAATTGCAAATTTGGCGCGGATTGTGACATCCCGCACCTTGACTTCGCTGCCGGTATTAGACTTGAGCAGTCGCCACCCTAATAAAGAAAATCAATTTGTAGCAGCGCTGACGCTAGCTCCCGAATCCACGCAAATACAAGTGGTGAAGGCCCTGTACGGTAAGGTTACGGCGGCCAATGTGCGGGCATTACAGAAGCTGCAGTCGCGGGTGCGCAGCAAGCTGCTCAACCAGTTGTACTTTCTGGACCATTCGGACCCGCGCCATTTAGTGTCGCGCCGCTACGAGTTGGAGTGCCTGGATTTACTGCATAAGGTAACCATTCTCTATGCTGAGCGCGATTTTAAGCTCTCGGAGCAGCTGATGCACCGTTGTTTGCGCCTGGCCGAAGCCGGCGAATTTACCCAGTACACGGTGCAGGCTGCCCGCATGCTGCGCAACCTGTACGCGGAGCAGCGACAGGTTATTCAGTGTAAAAAGATAGCCAAGGTGCTGCTGCGCGCTCAGCAAGTGCTGGCCTGGGAAGACGAAGCTGAACAGCTGCACACCGATACCCAGCTGGCCTTGCGCGGCACCGTGGCCGCCCGCCGGGATGTACTGGGCCTCATGCCGGAACGCCTGGCCCAACTGGAGGCGCTGCACCGTAAGGCTCGCAGCTTCACCACGTTTAATATGGTGTACCGGGCGCAACTGGCCTACGAGGAGCTATTGGGCAACTATCAGGAAATTATTCGGGTGACGGCATCGGCTTCGCGGCGGCTGCGGGCGGGCAAGCTCAATGCGCGCCGGTTTGATATTCGCTTCAACCATTTCATGAGCATCTACGCGTACCTGCGCAGCCGGCAGGCGGTGCAAGGGCTGCGGCTGGCCGAAGAATACGCGCGCGATTTCCACCCCTCGTCCAACAACTGGTTCTACTTTCAGGAGCACCACATGCTGCTGGCCCTGCACGCCCAGCACTACGAGCGGGCCCAGCAGCTGCTGGTGGTTATTTCTAAAAACCCGGGCTACATGATGCAACGGGAAGCCTCGTTGCAGCGCTGGGACCTTTATAAGGCGTACATTGACTTTGTGCTGCCGCCCCAGCGCGTGACCACCGCCCGCCAGCGGCAGATGGCGCAGCTGCTTCAGCTGCCCGAATACAGCCGCGACAAGCGCGGGCACAACGTGGCCATACTGGTGCTTCAATTGCTGTATTTCCTGCGCGAACGCAACCTGGAGGCCGTGCTGATGCGCCTCGAACGCCTGCGCAAGTACCAGCAGCGCCATTTGTACGAGCCCAGCACGCTACGCAGCCGGCTGTTTCTGCGCCTGCTCCAGCTTATTATGGAGAAAAACTTTGACGCGCCGCAGGCTGCCGAGCGCGGCAAAAACCTGCTGCAACAGCTGCGCGACACGCCGCCCCCCGGCGAGGCGTTCGCGGAGGTCGAAATTATTCCCTACGAGCAGCTGTGGGACCTGGTGCTCGGCCTGCTCCGGGAGGGCCCGCCCGTGACGAACGAGTTGGGGGCGTAACTGCTAAACCCGGCCGGGGAGCATTAGCAGTCAGCAAATACAGGCTGATTACTAATGCCCCCGCCGGGTTTGATTTGGCTTGATTGCGCTTGGAAGTAGTTAGGGCTCGACCACGATTTCGCGGCTCACGCAGTGGCTGGCCACGCAGGCATTGGAGCCGTAGCCGCGCATGCTGAAGCGCACCGAATAGGTGCCCGGCCGGCGGAATACGTGCTGGGCCGTGCGGCCCTGGACCACGGTGCCATCGCGGAAGTCCCACACCAGCTTCACGTTCTGGCAAGTAAGTAGCTGCGACTCGGGGGCAGTAAAGGACACGGATTCGCCCACGCGCACGCGGCTGGCTGAGGGGGTAAAGTCCACGATGTCCTGCTCCACGAGGTTGACGGGGATGTATTTCTGGCCGCGCCGCACTTCGCCGGTCTTGTCCACGATGACATCAAGTTCCACTACGTAGTTTTTGCGCTCTTTGTAGCAGTGGCTTACCGTGGGACCGGTGAGGGTGGTGCCGTCGCCCATGTGCCACTGGTAGGTGAAGGGGCCGGCGGGCTCGTCGATGGACGGGCGGCCGTCGAGGTCGACGCAGAGCATGCGGGCCAGCGGCGGGCCGCAGTTCACGCTGGTGGTATCGCCCGCCTGCTGGGCGCGGGCGGCGGCCCCGGTCAGGAGCACCAGCAGCAGGGCCAGCAAAAAGCAATTTCCGGAGGATGGAGCGGAGAAAAAACGCATGCAGGTTCGAAGGGTTGGGGTAGTTATTAAAACTTGTTGAGCCGTTGCAACACGTCGCGCAGATAGGTTTGGCCCACGGAAATGTGCTTGCCTTCCACAATTACCGCGTTGTCTTCCAGCGCTTGAATGCGGTTGATGTTAACAATGAACGAACGGTGCACCCGTACGAACCGGTTGCTGGGGAATTTTTCCTCCACGGCCTTCATGGTGCTGTACACGATGAGCTTGCTCTGGTCCGTGACGATGTGTACGTAGTCGCCGAGGGCCTCCACGTAGCGCATGTCGTCGAAACCCACGCGCACCAGCTTGTTGTCGACTTTTACAAACGTAAAGTCGGCATCGGGCGCGGGCGCTTCAATGGCGTCGGAGCCGGCCGTGGGCGGGCGCTGGGCGGCTTCGAGGGCCTTTTGGGCCGCTTGCAGGAAGCGTGCGTAGCTCACGGGCTTCACCAGATAGTCGACCACGGCATGCTCGAAGGCCTGCACCGCGTAGTTCTTGCTGCTGGTAATGAGCACCACCAGCGGCGGATGCTGGAGGGTGCGCAAGAGGTCGATGCCCGACATGAGGGGCATTTCAACGTCGAGAAACAGCACGTCGACCGGTTCTGTGCGCAGGAATTCGGCGGCTTCGGCCGGATTGGTGAAGCTGCCGACAGCGGTCAGAAACGGCGTGTTGGCAATGCAGTTGAGCACTACCTGGACCGAAAGCGGGTCATCATCGACTACCAGGCAGCGGAGGGTAGGAGCAGCGGGAGAAGTGGACATAGCGGCGAAGACATTGGAAGTTAAGCCGACGAATGTAGGGTGAACGTGGCGGTTTTCAAGCTTCGGCCCGGGCTTCGAGCTGCGGGTAGAGCTGGGCCAGCTGCTGGCGAATAGTAGCCACCAACGGAACGCAGTAGGGGCAATCGGGGTGGCGCGCGGCACGTTCCAGCTCATCGAGCTGGGTGTGCAGCACCGGCACGCCGAAATACGCGACCTGGCCCTTCAGCTTGTGGGCCGTGCTGGCGAGCACGGCCGGGTCGTGGGGGCAGGTGGCGGCCAACAGGGCTTCCAGCGCCGGGGCCTCGGTGAGGAAGGTGCTGATGATTTGGCGCAGGAAGCCTTCGCTGCCCCCGGCCAGTTCCTCCAGCAAATGCCAGTCGGGCCGGATGGATAGGGTAGGAGGGTAAGGGGGTGGGAGGGTAGGAGGGTTTTCTACGCTTACCTCCTGCCCGCCCACTCGCCTAGCTTCATGCCCTAAAGTAAAGTGGGCCAGGCGGGCGTACAAAACGGCCGGCTCGAAAGGTTTGGCCAGCGTATCGTTCATGCCCGCGGCCAGGGCCAGCACCCGGTCTTCGGGCAGCACGGAGGCCGTGAGGCCGATGATGGGCAGCCGGCCGGCGTCGGGGAAATGCTGGCGAATGCGGCGGGCGGCCTCATAGCCGTCCATTTCGGGCATCTGCACATCCATGAGCACGGCATCGAACGGCACGGGCGCGCCGGTGGCGGCTTCCACGGCCAAGCGGCCGTTTTCGGCGATGACAACGTGCACATTCCAGGCTTCCAGGGTTTTACGGGCCACGAGCTGGTTGAGGGCGTTGTCTTCGGCCACCAGCACGCGCAGGGCGGGCTCGAAGGGTGCGAGCAGGCCGGCGTGGGCGTCGGGCTGGGCGGCGCGGGCATCGGCTACCTCGTAGGGCAGCTCAAAGAAAAATTCGGAGCCCCGGCCTTCTTCGCTGGTCACGCCCAGCTGGCCGCCGTGCAGCTGCACGAGGTTGCGGGCAATGCTCAGGCCCAGGCCGGTGCCGCCAAACTCGCGGGTGGTGGAGGTATTGGCCTGCGAAAAATCTTCAAAAATGGCCCCCAGCTTATCATTAGCAATGCCAATGCCGGTATCGCGCACGGCAAAACGAATGAGTGGCTGAGTGGCTGAGTGGCTGAGTGAATCAGGCGTTGGCGCAACTTCCACCGAAACTGTGACGCCGCCCGCGCGGGTGAACTTGATGGCGTTGCCGACCAGGTTGACCAGAATCTGGTTTAGGCGCACCGGGTCGCCGAGCACGGCGGCGGGCACATTGTCGGCCACGTTCACCTTCAGGTACAGGCCTTTGCTTTCGGTGGCAAACTTGAACATGGCGCTGAGCCGCCGCACGGCCTCGGGCAGGCGGAAGGGCACTTGCTCCAGGGTGAGCTTGCCGGCTTCCATCTTCGAGCTGTCGAGGATGTCGTTGATAATCACCAACAAGTTCTGCGACGACGACTCGATGGCCGTAAGGTATTCGCCCTGCTCGGTGGTGGGGCGCGTGGCCTGCAACAAGTTGGTGAGGCCCATCACGGCGTTCATCGGCGTGCGGATTTCGTGGCTCATGTTGGCCAGAAACTGCGCTTTGGCCCGGCGCGAAGCCTCGGCCGCGTCGCGGGCCACCACCAAATCGGCGTTGATATCCTCGATGTGGGCTTTCTGCTGCCGCAGCTCGGTGGTGCGCTCGCGCACGGTGCGCTCCAGCACGTATTGCGTGCGGCGCAAGCTGCGCTCCCGGAACCGCACCAGCCCATAGCCGAGGCCCGCCAGCGCCAGCGCAGCCATGAGCCGGAACCACCAAGTGCGCCACACCGGGGTGGCCACGCCAAATTCTGTGGTGGCCGCCGGGCTCCAAGGGCCGGCCGCGCCGCGCCGCACCCGCGCCTCAAACACGTACCGGCCGGCATCTAGCCCGGGAAACTGGGCCTCGCCGGCGCTGCTGGGGCGGCTCCATTCCTCGGAGAGGCCGCGCAGGCGGTGCTGGTAGCTGAAGGGCTCGCCGGTAGTGAGGCTGATTCCCTGGAAGGTGAAATTGACGCGGTGCCGGGTGGCCGACAGCCAGCCCAGCGCCCCCACGGCCCGCGGCTCGCCGTCGACTTCGGCGCTGGTGAGGGCCAGGCCGGGCGGGCGGGCGGCCAGCTGCCGCAGGGCCGGAGCCAGGTCCAGGCGCAGCAGGCCCGCGCGGGTGGTGAGCCAGAGCACGGCGCTTGTCTGGGGGCCGCTGGCCAGGGCGGCGGGGCCCAGGCAGTCGCGCACCAGCGGGTTGTCGGGCGCGGCCAGCGGGGCGAAGCGGTGGGCGCGGGCATCGAGGACGGTGAGGCCCTGGCGGTGCACCAGCAGCAGGCGCGGCCCGGTAGGGTCCGGCCGCGCGGGCAGCGGAACGATGTTATACGTGTAGTCAGACGGCACGCCGTCGGTCAGGCCGAAGTGCCGCCATTGGCCGGTGGTTTCGCGACAGAACAGGCCGTCGCCCTCGGTGCCCACCCACAGGCGGCCGTCGGCATCTTCGGCGAAGCTGCTGATGGCGAGGCCGTTGGTGGTGAGGCGGTGGTAGGTGAATTTCTGCGTAGCGGGCTCAAACACGGCCAGGCCGGTGCCGTGGGTGCCCACCCACACGCGCCCGGCGCGGTCGGCCAGCAGGGCGGTAACGGTGTTGTGGAGCAGGCCGTTGGCGGTGGTGAAATGGCGCACGGCCCGCGTCGTATCGGTAGGTAGCAGGTAGAGGCCGTCGGCAGCGGTGCCCACCCACAGGCCGGGGCTAGGCGCATAGGCCAAGGCGGTGATGGCGACGTTGGCGGGGAGGCGGCGGGTGCGGGTGGCGGGTTTCTCGAAGCCGTTGGTCGTCCATAAACCGGCCGCCGTGCCCAGCCAAAAATCCCGGCCGGGCCGCGCAAGCAGCACTGCCACTGAGGTATTGCCCAACGGCAGCGGCGGCAGGCGCGGATTGCCAAAAACCTGCGGCGCGGAAGTGGCTGGCAGCAACTGATAAAATTGATTGCCAAACGAAGTAGCCCACGCCTGGGTGCCAATTTTTTGGGGGACCGTAGCCAGCGCAGGGGCCGCCGAGGCATCCCAGTTTTCGGTGTAGTCCAGCCGCAGAAACCGGTCCGAATGCCGCCACAGGCCCTGGCCGGCGGTGCCCAGCCAGGTATTGCCTTCGCGGTCTTCCAGCAGGCAGGTGGGCGCGGTGCCGGCGGGCAGGCGCAGGTGGTAGCGGCGCAGGTAGCGGCCAATGGCGGCGGTGTCAACCGGTGGCGGGCCGTCGGCGGGCAGGCGCAGGGCGGCAGGGACGGCGGCGCGGGCGGCGGGCGCGAAGGGGCCCGCGTCGGTTTTCTTTACCGAAATGCCGCCTTGGTAGTGGCCCACCCACAGCCGGCCGTTGGCGGGCTCTTCGCGCAATGACACCACGAAATCTTCCGCCAGCCCGTCTTTTTTGGTGAACGTGACGAAGTGCGCCCCGTCGTAGCGCACCAGGCCATCGCCGGTGCCCAGCCAGAGGTAGCCCTGCCGGTCTTGCAGCAGCGCGTACACAAAGGGCGGCTGCAAGCCCTCCGTCGGGCCAAACTGGCGCAGGTAGGCCTGCTGAGCGCTGGCCGGCCGCGCCCAAAACAGCAGCAGCCCGAGCAGCGCCAGCAGCAGCAAGCCCAGTCGCCGGACGTATAGAAAGTTTAGAAATGCCTTCAAGCAGGAAAAAGCCAGTTGCCCAGGCGGGCAGTTGTTTGACGCTGCAAGATAGAACCGCTGCCTTAGCGAGGCGTCAACTTTCCGATTATCAAGGGGTAGAACCGGGTGAACATGACGTTTAGCCGGTTAGTAGCGCGGACTTTTAGTCCGCGCATGAGGCCAGTTAATGCGGACTAAAAGTCCGCGCTACGTTTTACTTGGCCGTGACCTTAAACTCCGTTCTCCGGTTGAGCTGGCGGTTGCTTTTGGACGTGTTGGGCACTTCCGGCTTGGTTTCGCCGTAGCCGGCGGCGGTGAGGCGGGCGGCCGCAATGCCGTGCTGCGTGAGGTAGGCGACCACGGCCTGGGCGCGGCGCTGGCTGAGGTCCTGGTTCATAGCGGCTTCGCCCACGTTGTCGGTGTGGCCGGCCATTTCCAGCTTCAGGGCGGGCGTTTCGGTGAGGAGTTTTTGCAGGCGCTGCAGCTCGGCGGTGCTTTCGGGGCGCAGGGTGGCCTTGCCGGTGTCGAAGAAAATGTTGCGCAGCACGATGGTGGTGCCCACTTCCAGGCGCTTCAAAGGAATGTCTTTCACCACTTCTGAATAAGCCGCGCCGGTGGGCAGGTCGAAGTTTTCGGAGTGAAATAGGTAGCCGTCCTGCCGCACCACAATGCCGTAGTTGGTGCCCGAAGGCAGGCTGACGAGGTAGCGCCCAGAGGTGGCGTTGCTGCGGAAGTTGGCAATGGTCTGGCCGCTGGTGTTGTCCACGAGGTCGATGGCCGCGTCGAGCGGCTGGTGGGTGGCGGCGTCGGTCACAGTGCCCTTTAGGATGGTGACCTGGGCGGTGGCCACGGCCACGGCGGGGGCAAGCACGGTTTGCTTCACCGGGGCCAGGCGCGAGGCCAGCAGTTGGTCTTCCTCGCTCAGCAGGGGCTGTTTTTCTGGGCCGAGGAAGGTGATGCGGTAGATGTCCTTGGCCCCCAGGCCGCCGGGCCGCTCGCTGCTGTAGTAGCCGTGCCGACCAGAGGCGGAGGTCACAAAAAATACGTCATCGTCGGGCGTGTTAATGGGCCAGCCCAGGTTCTCAGGCTCGCTCCATTTGCCGTTCTCGAATACCGATTTGAAGATGTCGTAGCCGCCCATCGAGTTGTGGCCTTCGGAGGAAAAAAAGATGGTTTTGCCATCGGGCTGCATGAATACGCCCTCCTCGCCATACGCCGTGTTGATGGCCGGGCCCAGGCTTACGGGCGTGTTCTTGCCTTCCAAATCCACCTTGTAAATATCGGAGCCGCCCGCGCCGCCCGGCCGGTCGCTCACAAAGTAGAGATAGCGGCCGTCGGGCGAGTAGCTGGCCGACGTTTCGTGGCTGTTGGTGTTGATGCGGCTGTTCAGCCGGTGGGGTTTGTCCCAGGCCGTGCCGATGAGGCCGGTTTCGAGCAAATCGCCGCCGTTGGTGCCCACGTACACCAGCATGTGCTGGCCATCAGGCGAGAGGCCCACGGTGGCGTTGTGGTCGTCGGTGTTCACGGGCGCGCCCAGGTTGGTGGCGCGGCTCCAAACCGTGCCGCGCCAAGTGGCCTGGTAAATATCCTCGAAAAAGCCGTTGCCTTCCGGGTCTTTCTTGCCGCCCGTGGAGCCTTCGCGGCGCGAAGTGATGAGGATGGAAGACTCATCGGCCGATACCACCGGGCCGTAGTCCGAGGCCGCCGAGTTCAGCTCCGGTCCGGCGTTGTCGATGAACACACGGGTGGGGCGGGCCATCAGCTGCTGGCCGTTGCGGCACTCCAAAATGCGGCGCTGCAAGTCGTTGGCCGTCACGGTGCCCACGTCGCCGTTGCGGGTGTTGCTGCCCGTCGGCGTCGATTTCTGGTATTCGGTGATGGCCTCGGCCCACTTGGCGCTCAGGTGCAGGGCGCGGGCCAGCAGGTAGTGGGTGCGGGCATCGGCGGTGGCGTCGAGCTTGGCGGCTTTTTGCAGGTAAGGCAGGGCAGCCGTTTTGGTGGCGGAGCTGAGGTAGCAGTCGCCGATTTTTACGTTCAGCGGCGCGTTGTTGGGGTTAAATTCCTGGGCCGCCAGGAAGTGCGGCAGCGCGGCGGCGTAGCGGGGCGGGTCGGCGCGGTAGTCGTCGTCGCCGGCTTTTAGCTCGCGCAGGGCATTTTTCAGGCCTTCTTTGTTATCGCCAAAGTTGTCTTTGGTGAAGGCCGTGCTTTGGGCCGCGGCGGGAAGGGCCGGGGCGGTGAGCAGCAGCAGAAATAGCAGGCGATTTAGGAAAGGCATCGCAGGAGTATAAAGGAATGGGTGGCCGTCATGCTTATCTGGCGTCCGCGCAGGCGAAGCATCTCTACCGCTTCGTGGTGACGGCATTGATTACTTGCGCGGTAGAGATGCTTCGACTGCGCTCAGCATGACGTTCTTATACAATGGCTGACCGACTGATTCTACTCGGCCGCTTCGCCCGCGCAGCCAGCGGCGGCGGCATAGCTGTTGCCCACGGCAATGCCCAGCTGGGCCGCTTTGCGCCAGTCCTGGCAGGCCTCGTCGGCTTGGCGGAGCATTTCGCGGGCGTGGCCGCGATTCAGGTAAGCCTCGGCGTAGTCGGGTTTCAACTGGATGGCTTCGGCGGCATCGGCTGCGGCGGCAGCATATTTCTCCAGCTTGAGTTGGGCGGCGGCGCGGTTGTTCCAGGCGTAGGCATACTTCACATCCAGCTTGATGGCTTGGCTGAAATCAGCAATGGCCCCGGCGTAGTCCTTATTTTCGAAGCGGGTGCTGCCCCGATTATTGAAGGCCAGCGGGTTGTCGGCTTTTTGGGCGAGGTAGGCGTCGTAGTCCTTTAGCGCGGCGGGCAGCTGGCTGTTGCGGCGTTCGGCGGTGGCTCGGTTCAGCAGGGCCGACAGCAAATCGGGCTGCAAGGCCAGGGCCTGGGTGTAGTCCTGGGCGGCGGCGGGGTAGTTGCCGAGCTTCTCGTTGGCGCTGCCGCGGTCGTGGTAGGCGTAGGCCATTTTGGGGTCGGCCTTGATGGCCCCGTCAAAATCGGCGCGGGCGGCCTGGTAGTCGCCTTTTTCGAAGCGCAGCACGCCGCGGTTGTACCAGGCGGGGGCGTAATCGGCCTTGGCTTTTAGGGCGGCGGAGTAATCCTGGTCGGCGTCGGCGAGCTGGTCCTGGGCCTCGTGGGCCCGGCCCCGGCCGAAGTAGCTGGCGTAGCTGCCGGGCTCCAGCTTCAGGGCCTGGTCGTAGTCGGCCACGGCTTGCGGGTATTCCTTTAGCTCGTAGCGGGTGGCGGCGCGGTTGGTGTAAGCGGCCGTAAAATCGGGCTTGGCCATGATGGCCTGGTCGAAGCTGCGCAGAGCCGCCGAGTAGCGCTGCGCGTCGAAGCTGGCCAGGCCGCTGTTGTAGGCTTTCTCGGCCAGTTGCGGGCCGGGCAGGGTGCTGGCCCGCACAGTATCGACTTGCGCCCGGGCGGCGAAAGAAGCGCTCAGCAACACGAAGAAAAGTAGAGTTTTTTGTATCATAGCCGGAAGGTAGTTCGAATAAACAGCGCAGTAAGCGAAGATATTGGATTTTTCGTTTCCAGCCAATTAAAAAAATGAAACGGTCATGTCGAGCATTCTGCTATTCTTCGGTTGTCCGATTACTTTTTCTCCGCCTTCACCTTCCCAAATATGCGCTTGGGCATAATCATGTGCGCCCCGCGGGTACCGTCCACCACCTGCGTCACATCGAGGTCGCCGGCCACGCTGCACAGCATGTAGGCATCGTCGCGGGTGAGGTGCTTTTCGGCCACCAGGAAGGCAATCATTTCGCGCACCGCGTCCTTGGCGGCCAGGGTTAGGTCTTCATTCAGGCCCATGCTGATGTAGGCCGTGGGCGTTTCGGCGCGGGGAAGGGTTTGGTGCAAATCTTTGCGCACGATGAACTGCAGCGTGCCGGTAAGCGAGGTTTCGAGGGCCGTGATATCAACTTCGCCGTTGCCCTGCCCGGCGTGGCCGTCGCCCACAAAAAACAGCGCCCCGGCCGCGTGCACCGGCAAATACAGCGTGGTGCCGGCTACCAGTTCCTTGTTGTCGAGGTTGCCGCCGTGGATGCCGGGGGGCGCGCTGTTGATGCGGCCCGCCGCAGCGGGCGGGGCCACGCCCATGCTCCCAAAAAACGGCCGCAGCGGCACGTCGATGCCCGGCAGGAAGTGCGCCACCATCTTCTTCTTATCCAAGGGGATGATGCGCATCTTGGCGTAGCCAAAATCTTCCGGAATGAACCCGCTTTTGGCCCCGAAGGCATTGTAGGCGTAGGGAATGGCCAAATCGACGGCCTGAATGCGGACTTCTAGCACGTCGCCCGGCTCGGCACCTTCCACGAAAATGGGGCCGGTGAGGATGTGGCCGCCCGGTCCTTTGTTGGTCACGTGCTCGGTGATGTCGCGCAGCGCGGGCTCTACCTGGGCCGGCAGCACGCCCGCACCTTCCAGCCGGGCCGGGGTGGAGGTGATGAGCGTGTGCACCGTCACCGACTCGCCCGATTTGATGCGGAGTACGGGCGGCGCGGCGGCATCGTAGTAGCCCCAGGCGGCCGTGGCGGGCGTAATTTGAAGTTCGTGCGAAGCGTGCTGCGCCTGGGCGCTGGGCACGAAGCACAGGACGGGTAGCAGTCGGCCGACGGCGGAAAGCAAGGAGCGGATTTTCATGGCTACAAGTTCGCACCGAATGCCGCATTACGCGGGTAGCGCGGCGCTGTTATTCACCCGATAAATGAAAAACGGCTTCTGGAGGCTGGAAAAGGCTATTTTAAAGCCATTTATTTATTATGTTAAATTAGTTTAGTTTGAAATTTTACCTGATGACTTCATTTATAAGCTGAACCGCTCGGGCAAATGTAACGCGTTGTGGAGGCCAGGAAAAGTGGGGAGGGCAAACAAACGGGAAATTCCACGTAGCCAGCAGCCCCGGAAGCCAGCGCCGCTGCCCGCTGCATTCTGCCCGAAATTGCGCCGCGAATAACCCAAGCTGCTGCCAAAGCTGTTTAGCAGCTTGCCCATACCTACTGCCCATTCCCGATGGATTCTTCCGAAATTTCCTTCTCTGCCGCCGAAACCACGCGTTACAGCCGGCACCTGCTGCTGCCCGAAATTGGCCTGCCGGGCCAGCAGAAGCTGAAAGCCGCCCGGGTACTGGTGGTGGGCTGCGGCGGCCTGGGCTGCCCCGTGCTGCAGTACCTGGCCGCGGCGGGTGTGGGCACCTTGGGCCTGCTCGATTTCGACGCCGTGGACGACAGCAACCTGCAACGCCAAGTGCTCTACGCCGCCGCCGACGTGGGCCGCCCCAAAGCCGTGGTGGCCACCGAAAAACTGCGGGCGCAAAACCCCTTCATTGAGTTGCGAACGCACCAGTTTGTGCTGTCTGCCGCCAACGCGCTGGACCTGTTTGCCGGTTACGACGTGGTGGTGGACTGCTCCGATAATTTTGCCACCCGCTACCTCGTCAACGATGCGTGCGTGGTGCTGGGCAAGCCGCTCGTGTTTGGGGCCATCTACAAGTTTGAAGGGCAGGTGTCGGTGTTTAACTACCAGAACGGCCCCACCTACCGCTGCCTCTATCCCCAGCCACCCGCACCGGCCGATGCCCCCAACTGTGTCGAAGTTGGCGTGTTGGGCGTGCTGCCGGGCTTGGTGGGCACCATGCAGGCCAACGAGGCCCTGAAAATCATTCTCGGGCTCGGGGATGTGCTAAGCGGCCGCCTGCTGCTGGTAGATGCCCTGAGCATGCGCTTCCAAACCATCCGCTTCCGGGCCGTGCCGGCCAACCAGCACCGCACCGCCCTGGCCCCGGACTACGCCGCTTTCTGTGGCGAAGCGCCCATGGCCGCGGCCCTTGCCCCCGCCCCCGAAATCAGCGCCGAAGACCTGAAGGCCTGGCAGCACAGCGCCCGGCCGCTGCTGCTGCTCGATGTGCGCGAGCCGCATGAGCACGCCCGGCGCAGCATCGGGGGGCAACTGGTGCCGCTGGGGCAACTGCCCGAGCGCCTGGCCAGCTTGCCCGTCAACGTGCCCGTGGTGGTGCATTGCGCCAGCGGGGTGCGCAGCCAAAAAGCGGCGCTGCTGCTGCTGGCCCATGGCTTTGAGGAAGTGTATTCGCTGCGCGGTGGGCTGGCCGATTATTAGGCTGTGCAGCAATAAGCAGCGCGCCCCGCGCGGGCCTTGTGAGAAGCGGCGGGCGTGGCTAGGTTTGGTGCGTGTACCGCATCAGAAATTCAAGTACTTGGCTCCGTGTTGTTGGGCTCCGGGTTTGGTCTTGCGCAGCCCGAGCGGATGGCTGCCAGCAAGTAAATTCGGGGTGTTGCGCCGAATAAAAAACGCCGCCTTGGGCACCGGGCAGCAGGCTCCCGGGGCAAGTGTTCGCCGCGATTTCATTAGAAGTATCGGAATTGATTCATCTTTGTAAAAAAGAATGCTATGGCCTGTGGTTTTTGGCATTTAAATCCTTCTTTTCTACCACTATTGGCAATGAATTTTACTTCTGAACTGCTGCTGCGCGGGTACTTGCGGCCCGGTCTGCCCGCAGCTCGGCGGCCGGTGGTGGGCGTGCATTTTTCCATTTGCTAAGTACAGGCCGTGCCAATGAAATGGATTTTTACCTTGTTAGCGGTGTGGTTGCTGGGTGGGCCGTTGCAGGCCCGGTCAGGCTACTGGAACGTGGATTATGATTCGCTGGCCCGCACCCTGCCCCGGCAGCGCACCGACTCGGCCCGCCTGCGCACGCTGGTGCACCTGCTCGACCTGCACCCCACCAACCCGCAGGCCCTGCCCTTGCTCGACCAGCTGCTGGCCCTCAACCAACGCCTCCAAACGCTGAACGCCGACCCCTACCGCCGCCTGCGCGCGGGCGTGGCCCTCTGGCAGCGGGGCAATGCCGACGCGGCGGCCCTCGACAGCATGAAGGCCGCCGTGGCCAGCTTCGACCGCCTGGGCCGGCCCATTCCCTGGCTGCTCATCGATTTGGTGACGCTGTATAACCGGCTGAACCGCATGGACGCCCGCCGGCAGTACTACGAAGCGCGGCTGGCCTACTACCGCCTGCATGGGCCCGCGCCCAACGTGGCGGCCTGCTACATCTCGCAGGGCGGCTACTACCGGCGCATGGGCGACTACAACCGCACCCTCAACAACATCCTGCGCGCCGCCGACCTGGTGCAGCACTGCGACCACCGGCTGTATGTGCGGGAGCTGCTGGTGGCCGGCGATGTGTACGCCGACTGGAACAACCGCGCCAAGGCCGTGCATTACCTGCGCCTGGCCCAGCGCCTGCCCGGTTTCCGGCGCTTGCAGGGCATGGAGCGGCTATTTACCTTCCTGTCGCTCTCGCGCCTCTACCAGGAAGACCGCCAGTACCCCGATGCGCTGCGGATGGCCGATTCGGCGTTGCGCGTGCACATCGCCGACCCCTACGAGCAGCAGCAGGGCCGGGCCTACGGCTTGGTCCGGAAGAGCGCGGTGCTGCTGCAAATGCAGCAAGCGGCTAAGGCGGGCCCCTTGCTGGCCCGCGCCCAGCAGCTCAATGATTCCCTGCACCTGCCGATGGCGGGCAAGCCGGGCGAGTTTGAATTGGATGCGACCTGGGCCGAATATTACGCCGCTCAGCACAACCACCCCCTCGCCGAAACGCACTGGCTGCGGGCTTACCAAAAAGCCACGGCAGCCAAGCTGGACCGGCTGCGCCCCCGGTACTTGCAGCAGCTCATGGCGTTCTACGACGGCCGCGGCCGGCCCGCCGAAGCCCAGCGCTATTCCCGCGCCTACATTGCCTTCGCCGACACGTTCAACACGGCGCAGAGTTCCTTCCACGTGGCGCAGTACGAAGGCGAGCGGATAGAACAGGCCCAAAATACCCAGATAAGCGCCCTGCGCCAAGCGCAGGCCGTGCAAGCGGTGCGCCTGCGCCTGGGCAACTGGCTGCTGCTGGGTGCAGGGCTGGCCGTGCTGCTGGTGTCGATACTAGGAGGGTTCATCTACCGGCAGCTGCAGGTGAACCGGCGCACGCTGGCCCAACTCCAGCACACGCAGTCGCAGCTGGTGCAGGCCGAAAAAATGGCTTTCTTGGGCGAGCTCACCGCCGGCATTGCCCCCGAGCTCCAGAACCCGCTCAATTTCATGAAAAACTTCGCCGAAGTCAGCACCGACCTCGTCGATGACATGCACAGCGAAGAGGGCCGCCGCGATGCCGGCCTGGAGGGCCAGATTCTGGTGGGACTGAAGCAGAACCTGCAGCAAATCAGCCAGCATGGGCAGCGGGCCTCGTCCATCATCAAAGACATGCTGGAGCACTCGCGCACCGGCACCGGCCAGCGCGTAGCCTGCGACCTCAACGCCCTGGCGCAGGAATACCTGAGTCTGGCCTACGAGGGTTACAAAGCCCGCGAGCAGGCAAACGAGGCGCAGCTCACTACCGACCACGACCCCCGCCACCCCCCGCAGCCCGACCACCCGCCCCACCACCCCCCCCAGCAC
>JBBQSQ010000030.1:0-28943 GCA_038213745.1 Cytophagales bacterium | reverse complement strand
GCTCATTGCCGGCATCGGGCTGGCCGGCGAGCTGGGGGCCGGCATCACCCTCGTGAGCGAAAGCCTGCCCAAGGAAAAGCGCGGCTACGGCACCATGATAGTGGCCACCGTGGGCGTGAGCGGGGCCATGCTGGGCTACTGGGTAGGCAACCGCTTTGGCTGGCGCAACGCCTACTTTGTGGGCGGCGGACTGGGCCTGGCCCTGCTGGTGCTGCGCGTGAGCGTGTTCGAGTCGGGCATGTTCCAGCAGGTGCAGGCCCGGGCCGAGGTGGCGCGCGGCAACTTCCTGAGCCTGTTCACCAACCCGGCGCGGCTGGGCAAGTACCTGCGCGTGCTGCTGATTGGGGTGCCGCTGTGGTTTGTGGTGGGCATTCTGGTCACGCTGGCCCCGGAGTTTGGGCGGGCGCTGGGCCTCACGGGCGAGGTCACGGCCGGGCTGGCGGTGTTTTGGTGCTATTTCGGGCTGGTATTTGGCGATTTTATCAGCGGGGCGCTCAGCCAGCTGTGGCACTCTAGGAATAAGGCGTTGCAGGTGTTTCTGGCATTTTGCGCGGTGCTAGTGGGCGTGTACCTGTTTGGGGTGAAGGGGGCTTCACCTACGGTATTCTATGCCGTGTGCTTTGTACTGGGCGTGTCGGTGGGCTTCTGGGCCTTGTTTGTGACGGTGGCGGCCGAGCAATTCGGCACCAACCTGCGGGCCACGGTGGCCACCACGGCCCCCAACTTTGCCCGGGGCGCGGTGGTGGGAATGGTACCGGCGTTCAAGTACCTGAGCGGCGCTTTTGGCAGCATCGTGCTGGGCGCGGCGGTGCTGGGCGGGGTATCGTTGCTGGTGGCCTTCTGGGCCGTGAGCACGCTGCCCGAGAGCTACGGCAAAGACCTGGATTACGTGGAGGAATAAGCCCCTTTGGCCGCCGGCCGTTCCGCCAACTTGTGGGCGGCCACTTCCGTACAAGGCCCGCAGCTCAACCTTCGCTGCCACCTATCCCCATGAAAAAGATTTTTGGACTGCTGACCGTTTTGGCCCTGACTGCGGCTTCCGCCGCTTCCGCTCAAACCACGCCAGTACCCGCCGCCGACCCGGCCATGACCGCGCCCGCACCCCTCACCCCCGAGCAGCAGCAGCAGCGCGCTGCCGACGCCAAGGCTGCCTACGAAGCCCAGAAGCAGCAATCCAACAGCAACGACCAGGCGGTGCGCGACAGCAAGAACCAGCTGAAAGAACAGCGCAACCAGCAAAGCGACCTGAAAAAGCAGATGCGCGCGCAACGCGACCAGGAAAAAGTCCAGAAAGCCCAGCTCAAGGAGCAGCGCCACACGGCCAGCGAAGCCAAGAAGCAGGAGCGTGCCGCCCGCGACATGGCCAAGGCCGAGAAAAAGCGCGCCAAAGAAATGAAATAAGGCCTTCCTAGCTTTATCTCGCAAAACTCCGGCTCCGGCCGGAGTTTTTTTATTGCCCAGGCCCACAACCGGCCTTTTTCTTGTTTCCCCACCAACTTTCGCCCCGCAATGGCCACGCCCACCAAAAATTCTACCATGCTCTACCCGTGGCACCACTTTGTGCTGCTGCCCCTGGCCCTGCTTATGGCCGGCTACGCCATTCTGCGCTACACCAAAGTGAGTGGCGACGACGACCAAATCGCCCGCCTCTGGTTCAGCGTGGCGGCGCTGGCCGTTATTGGCCTGGGGGTGCTCGTGATGCTGCGCCAGCACTACGCCCTGCAATTGCAGGACCGCATGTGCCGGCTCGAAGTGCGCCAGCGGTATTTTGAGGTGAGCGGCCAGCGCTTCGCCAGCCTAGAAAAGCAGCTCAGCCTCAGTCAAATCCTGAGCCTACGCCTGGCCGGCGACGCCGAACTGCCCGCCCTCGCCCAAGCCGCCGCCGCCGAAAAACTGGCACCCAAAGACATTCAGGCCCGTATCACTGACTTTCAGTTCGACGCCATGCGCGTCTGAGGCAGGGTCGGTTGTCATTTGTTGGTTGTCAGTTATTAGCTCATTCTTAAAACTGATTTGTTCAACTAGCAACTGACAACCAACAACTGACAACTAAATCATTCCCATGATTCTCTACAACGTCACCACCAGCATCGAGCCCACCGTAGCCGACGAATGGCTCGATTACATGCGCACCACCCACATGCCGGAGGTAATGGAAACCGGTTTTTTTATTAAGAGCCAGCTCTGCCGCCTCCTCAATGAGGAGGACGATGGCATTACCTACGCCGCCCAGTACTACTGCCTCAGCTTGGAGCACCTCGAAGAATACCAGACCCTCTGCGCCCCCGCCCTGCGCGCCGACATGGACAAACACTTCGCCGGCAAGTACGTCTCGTTTCGCACCATGCTCGAAGTAGTAGAGTAAGCAGCTGGGCCATTGCTTTTCGGGCACGAAAACGCCCTTCGTGCTGTTAAAACAGCACTCCATGAAAAATATTATCTTCTTCGGCGACAGCCTCACCGCCGGCCACGGCTTGCCCGCCGCCGCCAGTTTCCCGACCCTTCTTCAGCAGCGGCTCACCGACCAGCAACTTGCTTACAAAGCCTTTAACTACGGGGTGAGCGGCGAAACCAGTGCCGGCGGCCGTCAGCGCCTCGCCGCGGTGCTGGCCCGGCATCCGGTCGACGTATTCGTGCTGGCGCTGGGGGCCAACGACGGCATTCGCGGCATTCCGGTGCGCGAAACCACCCAGAACCTTCAGTTCATCATCGACGCCGTGCGGCGGCAGTACTCGGAGGCGCAGCTGGTGCTGGCCGGCCTGGAGTTTCCCTTCGACCTGGGCCCGCTGGGCGGCCACCGCTTGGCGCATTACGCCACCGAGTTCAAAGCCCTGTTTCGCAACCTAGCCGATAAAAACAGCCTGCCGTTTGTGCCCTTCCTGCTACAAGGTGTGCTGGGCCGCCGCGAGCTGAACCTCGCCGACGGGGTACACCCCAACGCCGAAGGCCAGAAAATTCTGGCTGCTAACGTGTGGCAAGTACTCGGTCCGTTGTTAGCTGTTAGCGCTTAGCTGCTGGCTGTTAGCTTTTGGCATCCAATACAGCTAACAGCTAAAATAAACTTCCCTGCACCGGCTGCGGGATAATGCGCGGCGGCGCCACGGCAATGCCCGTCAGCGCTTGGAGCTTCTCCAATAGATAGGCCGTGAGCACGGGGGCGTGGCGCACGTCCTTCTGGTGAATGAAGAAGTAGATGTCGTGTATGCCCTGGGCCACCCAGGCGGCCAGGCGCTCGGCCCAGGCATCGGCACGTTGATAGTCAGAGCTGTGCAGGCCGTGGCCATTGAAGCGGATAAACGCCGCCGGGGTGGTCAGGCGCATGGGCAGCACGTCGCGCCGGCCGGCCACGTCGGTTATCACCAGCGTTTTGTTGAGGGCTTCGAAGGTGGCAAACACGGCGTCGGCCAGCCCCTTATCGGCGAACCAGCGCGGATGGCGCAGCTCCACGGCCAGCGGCACGGCCTCGGGAAAGTCGAGCAGGAAGCGCTCCAGGCGCGGCAGGTGCTCGGGGCCGAAGTGCGGCGGCAGCTGCAAAAAGGCCCAGCCCAGGTTATCGCCCAGGCCCTCAAAGGCCCGCGCCGTGGTTACCACCAAGTCATCGGCCTGGAGTAATTCCCGCTCGTGGCTAATGCTGCGCGGCAGCTTAGGGCAAAACTTAAAGCCCGAATCCGGCCCCACGGCCTCGCGCCAGCGCCGCACCGTGGCCGCGTCCGGAATGCGGTAGTGCGTGGTATTGAGCTCAATGCTGTTGAACTGCCGGGCGTAGTAGCGCAGGTACTCCGGCTCCTTGATGCCGGCCGGGAAGTAGGAACCCAGCCACTCCTTATTGGTCCAGATGGGGCAGCCCACGTGCACGCCCACCGGGGTGGGCTGCGTGGGGCGCGCCCGGGCCAGCACGCGGGCCGTGTCGGGGTGGTCGGGCGGCAGCCCAAAATCAACGTAGCGCAGGTCGGGCAGGCGGCCAAAATCCATGGCGCAAAGGTAGGAGAGCAGGTAGTTTTCGGTCGTTTATTACCGAGGCAATGCTTGGCGTCTTTGGCCGCTTGCTACTTGCTAGCTTCTTGGTGCTCTTTAGTAACGGAGCAGCGAAGATTGTTTCCATATGAAGATAGAAACGGGTGGGTTACCATTTGAATTTTGTGTTACGCTTCTAACAAGCATTTTTTTTACTCATAGCGCTTTCTTATATTTAATCATCCTTTTCACTCTTTTACTCCAGCGCCATGTCCTTCAAAATTCCGCTCCATCGTCTCCCGTATGCCTTTCGTAAACCGAAAGTATGGTTGGCTGCTACTTTGTCAATAAGTTTGCTGCACAGCTGCACCGACAAAAAAGAAGAAGCTGTGCCAGTTGGGGTCGTAAGCAAAGCTGACACGCGCAGCGCTCCCATAACCTACGTAAAAGCCGATGTCCATCTTGAAACGCTGGCCCGCAGCTTGTCTATTGTCTTGGCCAAAAACCCGTCGGCCATTACAGTATTAGATGCAGCATTAGCCGAAGAGTTTGATGGCGACCACGATGTATCATACAACACTTTGTGCTCATTGCCAGTGGGGAAGCAAACATTCGGTCAATTGATGGCTTCCGAATACCCCACCAATCAAATGCTTGACCCAAATACGGAAGTCGGCGCTCGCATAATCGTGTCGGTTCCTGTCGAGTCGGAGCGTTTAGTACAGTATTCCACCCCCGCCGTTGTCAGCGTACCAACAGGCTTCACCGAAGGTGTTGACACGTCAGTAACTGGCTACCTGTCTGGCAACGCTCTTTCGTTTGATACCCGCACCGAGCCCACCGAGCCAGTGGTAGTGGTGAGCATAGGCGAACGCCTAGACAAAGACGGTCTTGTTCGGCCGGAATTTACGCATTCTACGATTACACGACCGCCAGTGAGTTCCCGCGAGGTAGGCGACCAAGAGTTCCTGACCGGTGTCAGGTGCGACGACCTTGGAGCGATTGAACCATGGATACGTGGCAGGCCAGAGCTGCGCTTGTACGTAGCCAGCACGGTTGCTGGCACTAATCCCAACACCCCACCCACGCAAACGGGAGTGAAAATTCAAGACAAGATTCTATTTAATCCCCGCCGCAACCAGGTCGGAGGCAGAATGTGGGACTTGGACGGAGCATACAAACTCTTTACGTGGACCGACCAGTTTTCAAACTATTACAACATGACCTGGGTCGAGGAAGATGGTGGGCCAACCGTAAAACTATCGCTGGGAGTAACCGGTGAATTTGGTGGATTTAATATAGATGGCAAGGGCAAAATCAATTTGGGCAACCTAGATATTGATTTCAGTAAATGGGAGAACGACGACGACATTGGTGGACAGTTGATTTACCGCTTCGACGACGGTCGTCCCGGAACACGGGCACCCATTCTCATTCGGTACGGTTCCATTTTCACAGCTCAAGTACAACCCCAACAATGAGCCCACATAACCGGAAGTGGCTGGCATTTGGCAGCAATATGCTCTTGGCTGGTGCGCTCATGAGCGGATGCAAAGACCAACAGCAAGTGGATTTGAACCAACTCAGCGGGGAGTGGCGAGTATTGAGCACCACACTCGTTTCCGTCAATGGTGTCAGCACCACCCAACGGATTGACCTCGGGAACCTCGTCTTCGAGAACTGCAACTACCGGCAAAAGGGCACATGCGCTGGTTACCGCCGGCTAGTGACGGGGGACTCCATCAAATTTCAGTTCGTACCGGCCTCTACGAATCAACCTCGGGTGGGCCTGTCTTTCTTAACGTCAGTGATGGACGCGGACTGGAGCGGCACCTACACCATTGAGCGAGCTGGCGAGGAATCAGTACTGCATTGCGAGCAGTGCGTGGCAGCTGGCGGGGGCAATTTTACAATCGTCTTGTTGCGTCAGTAGCGTAGCTCCTATTTCAGCAAATAACGCCCCTGTCCTGAACTAAGCCCCGCTAGCTTTTGCGGGCTAGGTCCTGTTTCAGTAGCATCTTCTAGCTGTAGCTGCATGCGCACTACTTCGCTTTTGTTGCATCATCTGGAGACCTTTGGGCTACCCTGCTACACAACTAGCACTGAGTGCCGATTGAGTCCCATGTTTTGGGTACACAGTCGGCACTCACGGCGATAGGCTAGCCAGAGTCGTGTGTAGCGCGTCCCTCCCCCACCTTTCGCCCCCTCCCCGCTGAGTACGCTATTTTCCGGTTTATGACAGGCCTAAAGTAATTAACCGGCAATTCATACCGACGCCTGCTGCTGCTGCCGTGGCGCGGATGCCATCGTTGGCCGGCACTGGGTACTCGATGCCGATAAGGTAGTCATCGGTGGCAGTAAGCAGTTCCTTATCCAATTCCGTCTACTGTTTAGCGACCAATACGATGGGCTGCCCTGTTGTCGTCCGGCCCGCCAGCCACGGGGCTCCGTAGCAAGTGCTTACGAAAAAAACGGGACTTCTGCAACCGGGTCCCGAAGGTAAAGGACGGGCCAAAGCCCAAATTTTACACCCGTCGCATAATCTAATTTCAGCACCTGCGCAATGGTTACGCCTCCAATCCGCAGAATATACTTTGAGGCAACCTCACGGCTACTTTTGCGGCCAACATGAAGATTAATTAAATGCAAGTTTTCTTATTAAAGGTCAATTTTTAGCCTAATAAAGTTAGCAGTTGGTACTAGATTTTTAGCATGGCTCGCATGGTAATCCTATGTTTGTTCTGCTCACCATCTGCAAATCGCATGATTTTATTTCGTCGCGCTACGGTATCCGTCCTTTCCACTTGCTTCCTTTTTCTGCTGACTTTGTTGAGCGCCCCGGCGCAGGCCTCCACGCCAGGCATCATCAAAACAGCCCCCGCCGCTAGTGCCACCACGGTGCTGCGGGGCCGAGCTTCCTGGTACGGCAGTTACTTTCAGGGCCGACGCACCACCAGCGGCGAGCGCTACAACCGCTTCCAGTACACCTGCGCCCACAAAACCTTGCCTTTCGGCACCCGCCTACGGGTCACGAACATGAAAAACGGCAAGTCGGTGGTGGTGCGCGTCACGGACCGCGGCCCCTTCCGCCACCAGCGCATCCTCGACCTGTCGGAAGCTGCGGCTAAGCCCCTGGGCGTGGTAGAATGCGGTGCCGCCACCGTGGTAGCCGAAGTAGTAGCCGCCGACACCCCCCTGGGCCCGGCCACCGCCCCCGATAACCTGGCCGCCCTCTTCGCCGCCGACCCCACCCCCGAAGCCGCCTTTGCCACCTACAGCGTGCCCTCGGCAGCCGCAGCCGAGAAGGCCGCCCTGCTGGCCGCCGCACCCGTTACCACCGCCGAGGTCGAGACCATCGCCGAATCGGTGGATTGCCCCGCCGGCTTCCTCATTCAGGCCGGCTCTTTCGTGGATGCCAACAACGCCAAGTCCGTGCTGGCTCGTATCAAAGCCCTGCTGCCAAACGTGAAAGTAGAAATTTCCCAGGAACTACTCGACGGCCGCCAGCGCAGCCGCGTTTTCGTGGGCACCTTCGGCGAGCGGCCCGAAGCCGAGGCCGTGCGCCAGCAGCTGCTGGTCTGGGGCATTGGCGGGATGGTGCGCGAAGTAGCCCTTCGGTGACAGCGTAAGTTGCTCGTTGCTCGTTGTCAGTTGCTAGTGAGGAGATGAGAATTCCCTTTAAGTTTCTGAAGCGGTTATTATAAAGGCCAATTGACAACATTGTTGTTAATTGGCCTTTGCTTTTGCTCAACAACCTGGCAACTGACAACAAGCACCTGACAACTACTATGATTAAAGCCCTGCTGGCCCTGGCCGTGAGTTGCACCCTGATTTGGGTGCTCAACACCAAGCAGGGCGATATTCCGCCCCTTGGCAAGCTGCTGAGCCCGTACCGCGGCTTCTGGCAGAACGGCGAACAGCCGGGCGACTTCCCGGCCCAGCAAACGCTGGCCCTGGCCGGCCTGCGCGCCCCCGTGACGGTGCGCTACGACGACCACCGCGTGCCGCACGTCTTCGCCCAAAACGACCACGACCTGTACTTCGCCCAAGGCTACCTCACGGCCCGCGACCGGCTCTGGCAAATGGAGTTCCAGACCCACGTCGCCGCCGGCCGGCTGGCCGAAATAGTGGGTCCGGCGCGGCTGGAAACCGACCGGTTTTTCCGGCGCATGGGCCTGCCCTTTGGAGCGGCCAACTCGCTGAAGGTGATGATGGCCGACCCCACCACGCGCACCGTGCTGGAGTCGTATTCGGCCGGCGTCAATGCCTACATTGGCCAGCTCACGCCCGCTACGCTGCCATTTGAGTACAAGCTGCTCGACTATAAGCCCGAGCCCTGGCAGCCACTAAAATGCGCCCTGCTGCTCAAGTTCATGGCCTGGGACCTGAGCGGACGCACCGACGATTTGCGCATGAGCAACGTGCTGCGCAAGTACGGCGCGGCCGTAACCAAAGACCTGTTTCCGGACTACCCCACGCGCGAAGACCCCATTGTGCCCGTGGGCACGCCGCTCGATTTTACGCCGCTGCCGGTACCGGCCGCGCCCAAGTCCTTCGAGGCCGCCTACGCCGCCAACCAACTGCGCACCGAGCCCGATGCCGAGCTGGGCTCCAACAACTTCGCGGTGGGCGGCAGCAAGTCGGCCTCCGGGTTTCCGCTCCTGGCCAACGACCCGCACCTCCAGCTCAACCTGCCCAGCATCTGGTACCAGATTCAGCTGAGCGCGCCGGGCGTGAACGTGTACGGCGTAACCATTCCCGGCGCGCCGGCCGTCATCATCGGCTTCAACGAAAACGTGGCCTGGGGCGTGACCAACGTGGCCGCCGACGTACTCGACTTTTACCAGCTCAAATTCAAGGACCAGACCCGCCGCGAATACTGGCACGACGGCCGCTGGAAACCCGTGCGCCGCGTGGTAGAGCGCATCAAAGTGCGCGGCCAGCCCGACCGGCTCGATACCGTGCTCTACACCCACCACGGCCCGGTGGTGTACGACAAGCCCGAAAAGCCCTTCCTGGCGCAGACGCCCATCGGCCACGCCATGCGCTGGACCGCCCACGACGGGGCCAACGAGGTGCGGACCTTCTACCAACTAAACCGGGCCAGAACCTACCCCGACTACACGGCCGCCCTGGCCACCTACGGCTCGCCGGCTCAGAACTTCATCTTTGCGGATAAGGAAAACGACGTCGCCATCTGGCCCAACGGCCACTTCCCGCTGAAGTGGCCCGACCAGGGCAAGTTCATCCTCGACGGCACCGACCCGGCTTACGACTGGCAGGGCTGGATTCCGGCTGCCCAGAACCCGCACGTGAAAAACCCGGCGCGGGGCTTTGTGAGCTCAGCCAATCAGTTTTCGGCCGGTCCGGACTACCCATATTACCTCAACTGGAGCTACGCCAACTACGAGCGCGGCCACCGCATTAACCAGCGCCTGGCCGCCATGCGCCAGGTGACGGCTGACAGCCTGCGCCAGTTGCAAAACGACGTGTTCGACCTCAATGCCCAGCTTATGCTGCCGCGCCTGCTGGCTTTGGTCAGCGACCCGGCCACCGGGGCCGCGCCGCCCGCCCCCGCCTCGCCCGAAGGGCAGGTGCTGGCCGCCCTGCGCCAGTGGCGCTACCAGTACACCGCCGATGCCGTGGGCCCCAGCGTGTTCAACCTGTGGTACGCTGACTTGGTGAAGCGCCTCTGGGACGACGATTTTCCCACCGACCCCAAGGGCCCTGCCCTGCGCTACCCGGCCCGCGACCGCACCAACACCCTGATTTTGAATGAGCCGGCTTCGCCGTGGGTTGACGACCGCCGCACGCCCGCCAAGGAAACCCTGCCGCAGCTGGCCCTGCAAAGCCTGCGCTTCGCCACCGACTCCCTCACCCGCAAGTTTGGGCCGCTTTCGCCCAAGTGGCGCTGGGCCAGCCAGAAAAGCACCGACGTGCTGCACCTGCTGCAGCTCAAGGGCTTCGGCCAAATGGATGTGGACTGCGGCGGCGGCGCGGGCATCGTGAACGCCACCTCGGAGCGCAACGGCCCCAGCTGGCGCATGGTAGTGGCCCTGGGCCCGCAGGTGCGCGCCTACGGCGTGTATCCCGGCGGCCAGAGCGGCAACCCCGGCTCGCCCTTCTATAACAACCTCCTGGAAACCTGGCGCGTGGGCCAACTCGACGAGCTCATTTTCCTGCGCTCGGCCACGGAGCAAAACCCGCGCGTGGCCACCGCCTGGACGTTGCAGGGCCAGTAGCCCAACCGCGGCACTCCTTTTCCCGGAGCGCTTTTCAAGTCCAGGTGCGGCGTGTAGAGCCGCGACCCTTCGCATCTCCTCGCGTGCGAGTTGTTCAACGGGGAGCGGCGAAGTATCGCGGCTCTACGCCCCTACACCAACTCGAAATTTGCTTAACGTAACCCGGGTTGCAAACTGCCGGACTTAGCCCCGGCGGCCCAGCCACGCCGCCTCCCGGCCCCAGAAACTACCCCGACATTAACTGATGGCCTGAAACGGAGACCATTGAAGAAAGTAAATTTTAATCACTATATTTATACTATTGCTTTATTAAGTTGACAATCCTTAATACCTGCTATTATGGAAACACGCCCGTTTTTTTTCCAAATCAGCACCGGGTTCAGCGGTGCTTTTGCCGCCGGGCCGCCGCCGCAGCCTCCTGCCTTAGATGGCGAGGTGGAAGCCGAAGCGGAGTCTGAAGAAGAAGCCGAAGCCAAAGAGGATGAAACGGCCGAGGGCCGTACGCAACGCAGCTCAGAATTCGCCCCCAGTCAGTTCGGTAAAGATGGCACCATCAATCCGCCATTTCCGTAGCGGGCAAGTGGCCTTGGCGGGCTCCTGTTTCGGCGGGTTGGTGCGGTGGTCCGCTGCCCTAAATTTGTGGGATGGACCCCACCCTCCCCCAGGCCCGGCCGCCGGCTAGCCATTGCCCACCGCACCGGCGGCTGTGGCTGCTTTTGGTTCTGCTGCTGTTTGCTGCCCCAGCCCGGCGCGTAGCCGCGCAGGCCGATGGCCAGTTCCCTCGCGATACCAGCCAGGTATACAGTTACGTAGAGCAAGCGCCCACCCTGCCCGGTGGGGGCGGCAACCTAGCATTGATAAAAGCCGTGCAACGGCTGCTCCTGCTGCCCGCCGAAGTGCGCGAGGGCCGCACCGAAGGCCGCGTGTACGTGCGCGTAATCATCGGCGTGAGCGGCGTGGCCCGCCAAGCCACCGTGGCCCAGCGCCTCAGCCCCGCCTGCGATGCCGCGGCCCTGGCCGCCGTGAAGCGCCTGCCGCGCCTGTTGCCCGGCCGCTATCAGGGCCAGCCAGTGGCGGTGCTGCTCACGGTGCCGGTTATGTTTCTGTCGCCTCACCACATATTTGCCGCCTCCGAAGTAGCACGCCCGGCGCAGTTCCCCGGCGGGGAGGACGCCCTGGAACAATACCTGCAAAAGAACAAAAACACGCCCCTCGAAGTGCAGCAGCGCGACCTGCAAGGGCGCGTCACGCTGCGCTTCGTGCTCAAACCCGACGGCCGGATTGGGGCCACCGAAATCCTCGCGTCCCTCTGCCCCAGCTGCGACGAAGAGGCCCTGCGCCTGGTGCGCGGCTTCCCGCGCTGGCAACCCGCCCTGGGCTACGACGACCAGCCCGTGGCCATGCACCAAACCCTGCAAGTATGGTTTCGCCCGCCGCCCCCGCCGGCGGGCACGGCCCCGCCAGTGCCCGAAACCCAGGTATACAGCCAGGTAGAGCAAATGCCCACCCTCCCCGGCCGTGAGGGCCCGGCCACCGTCCAGGTGGCCCTGCAAGAGCTGATTGCCTACCCCGAGCGCGTCTCCGATGGCGAGGGCCAGGTTAGCTTCGTGGTGGAGCCCGATGGGCGCGTCACGCGCCCCGTTATGGTCCAGGGCATCAGCGGGCCGATGGATGAGGCCGTGCTGGCCGCGGCCCTGCGCCTGCCCAGGTTCATGCCCGGCCGGCACCAAGGCCGGCCCGTAGCCGTGCGCCTGGTGGTACCCGTGGTGGTGGATATTCGCTAGCCATCGGGCCGCGTGCAAACAGAAAGAGCGGCCCCCCGCAGAAGGCCGCTCTTGCACAGTTGGGTGCCACAACGGGCTTATTAAGTTGTCAGGCATTAGTTGTCCGTTGTTAGCAACTTACTAACCAGTTGACTGACAACTGACAACGAGCAACGGACAACCCGTTTACTTTTGAACGACTACTTAGTCTTCGGTGGCACGGTTGATGAGCACCACGGCTACCACGGCGATTGCCGCAATGCCCACCACCATTTGAGTGGGCGTGAACCGTTGAGCGGCTTTGCGCAGCAGCACGCCACCATTTTTCAGCAGGTCATCGACGTGTTCCGTCTTGCCCTGAAACACGTGATAAGCACTCTCGAACGTACGAGCGAGGTCTTCCGGCAGAATTTTGTCGAGTTGTTTTTCGATTTGCGCTTCCATAAAGCTGGTATTGAAAGAGGAGGTGAAAGGGAGCGGCGGACGCCCCGGGAAGCTGTACGGAAAAGTGCGCGGCCGGGCTGTCTTTTTTCTGCTCATTCATTAAAATAAACGACAATGGGGCCAGCCAACTTATTCATCGTCAGCCAGCCCCGTTGTGGTTTATTTCCCGCTACCTATCCCCCTTATTCAACCACCACCAGGCGCGAGCCGGTGCGTTGGGCCTCCCGCACCTGGCAATGGTAAGCGCCGGCCGCCAGGCCACTCAGGTCGACGGGCACGAACTGCGGGCCGCGGGCCAAGACTTGGTCCGCAGCGCGGCGCACTTCGCGGCCCAGGGCGTCGAGGAGCACGACTTGGACGTGGCCGCCCGCGCTCTCGTAGGCCACGGTGGTGCGGCCATCGCGCACGGCCGGGTTGGGGTACACCGTGAACTCGGCCGCTTCGGCGGCGCTGGCCGTGGCCGTGACGGTGCCCTGCCGCAGCACCGGCACGTAAGGGAAGCTGCGCCCAAAGAGCTGGGCCAGCGTGCCCGGCGTCACCTGAAACCAGTCCTGCAAAATGCTGGTGTACACGCTCCGGAAGTCGTACTGCATGTTGATTTGGTCGTTGACCCCGGCATTGGCGGGCAGCGTGGGGTTGGGGCCGTGCACTTTGGGGTTCACCTTGGAGCCGAACACCAGCAGCGGGGCCGCCGCGCCGTGGTCGGTGCCATAGCCCGAATTGGCCTTGATGCGCCGCCCAAATTCCGAGAACGTCATGCCCACCACCCGGTCCTGGAGGGCGTGCCGCTGCAAGTCGTCCTGGAAGGCATTCACGGCCTCCGCAATCTTGCCCAGCAGCGTGGCGTGGGTGCCGGTGCTGGTGCTGCCCGTGGCGGGCACTTGCAGCGTGTGGGTGTCGAAGCCGCCCAGCGTGCATACGTAGATGCGGGTACTCAGACCGCCAGCCACCAGCTGGGCTACTATTTTGAGTTGGTCGGCCAGCGAGTTCTGGCCCGCCGTGGGGTATAGCGGCGACAGGTTCTGGGCCCGCCCGGCCGCGGCCTGAATGGCCGTGGTGTACACCTGCGTCTGGCTCACCACCTGCCGGATAAACGTAAGCTCGTGGCCGGCGGGCGTGTTCGGGGCCGCATCCACGCCCCCGGTCAGCAGCTGGTAGAATGACGACGTGCTAGCAATGGCCATGCCCATGTTCACGCTGGGCCCCTGCACGCAGTTGCTCACCACCGAGCCAATGCTGATGGCCAGCGGGTCGGGGTTCTGGGCGTTGGGATAGCCGGTGGGGAAGCCCGGAAACTCGCCGTCGAGGTAGCGCCCGGCCCAGCCCGTGGTCAGGGTCACGTTCGATTCGGAGCCCGACGTCCAGATATCCGTGGCCCGGAAGTGCGAGAAGTTGGGGTTGGGGTAGCCCACGCTCTGCACCACGCCCAGCTTGCCGTTCTGGTACAGGTTGTGCAGCGAGGCCATGGCCGGATGAATGCCCGTGGCCGTGGTGAGGGGCAGCACGGCACTCTGCGCCAGCGCAATGGTGGGCCGCGCCGCCATCAGGGCCGGGTACTGGTCCAGGGGAATAATCATGTTCAGCCCATCATTACCGCCTTGCAGCTGAATGATGACCAACACCTTGTCCGACTGCGTGGTGGCATTGGTGAGGGCCACCAGCGCGGGCGAGTACCCGTAGGCCCCAATGGGCAACCCGCTCAGCAAGGCAGTGCCCGCCGTGGCGGCCGCCGTGGTCTGTAGAAATTCGCGACGTTTCATAAGTCCAGTATGTCATTGCGAGCAGAGCGAAGCAATCCGTCCCCTAACCCTCAGACACTTTTAAGATATGATGAATTGAAACCCTTTTGCCCTTATAAAAAGGGCTTGCCACATTAAAAGGCTGGTCGCTGAGAACAGAACGGATTGCTTCGCTCTGCTCGCAATGACAGACGCCCTCCATCAGCTCAAATGGTATTCTGCCAGTCCCATGAGGGCGCGCAGCATGGCTTGCAGCTTGGTGGTCACGGCGGCTTTTTTGGCGGCGTTGGTGGGCGCGGTCAGGAAATCCTGCCACTCTACGGTCCATTCAAAATCGGGCAGGCCGGGCAGCAGCGCCGTTTTCAGGAAAGCTATTTGATTGGCCGTAAGGGCAATGGGCACCATTAGCCGCACAAACTCGTCAATGAGCAGGTTGCAGTCCGACGCCGTAGCGGCCGGAAACGACTGCGTGAGCGCCAGCGCATCAATCACAATTTTGGCCCCGTTGCGGGTGTAGCCCAGGCCGATGAACAGGTCCGTGACCTGGTTGCGGCGGGGCAGTGTCACGGCGTTTATCCAGAGCTCGTGGTACTGCGGCGTTTGGTAGTAGGCGGCCCAGCCGGCCACGTTGGGCGGGTCGCCCAGGGTTTGCTGCTGCACAAAGGCCAGCGCATTGAGGTAGTTCCACATGCCGTATTGCGCGGCCACCGTGCTGGCCGGCGGAAACACCACCTGCATTTGCCGGCACAGGCCCACCGTGAAATCAAGCGGGCTCTTGATGAGGCAGCCCCGGTTGAGCACGTCAAAAAAGTGCTCCGAGTTGAACAGCGCCCGCAGCACCGGCACCATCTCGAAGTTACTCTGAATCAGCAGCGTAGCCAGTGGCTGAATGATATCGGTTTCCACCTGCGCATCAATCAGGTAGTACACAAACCACCGGTAGAGCTTGCGCACAATGAAGCGCGCCGTTTCGGCCTGCCGAAAAATCAGGTCAATCAGCGCCGCGTATTCGGTGCTGCCACTGCTGGGAATACTGGCATTGCCAAAAGCGGCCGAAAACACCTTGGTTGTGGCATCGTGCCGGGTGGCGGTGAAGTAGCTGCCCACCGGGGCGGCCTGGTCGCGCCAGCCGGTGAGGACTTTGGCGGCGGCCTGCACATCGGCCTCGGTGTAGTTGGTGTAGTTGCCGGGCCCGATGAGCGGCCCCTTGCCCACCGTGAACAGTTCCAGCAGCTCGCGGCCGTAGTTCTCGTTGGGGGCACCGGCCGTGCTCTGGTTGCCGTTGAGGTAGCGCAGCATGGCGGGCGTCACGGTCACGTCCTTGGCCAGCTGCTTAAAATTGCCCAGCGCGTGCTGGCGCAGCAGCCGGCAATACTCGTAGCCCATGCGGGCGTCGTTGATATTGCCCAGCTCAATCACAAAGTGGTTGTGCCAGAACAGGGTCATTTGCTCCACCAGCGACGGGCCCTGGCCCACTTGCTGGCCCAGCCACCAATCGCGCAGCGAAGTCCGCCGCACGCCCTCAAAGTTTTGGTCGAACGCCTGCGCGGTCCAGGTCTGGCCAATGGGCACGCTGGTATCGGTGGCCGACACGTTCACAGGCGGGGCGGGCGCGGTGGGCGGCACCGCCAGCAGGCCGTTGAGCACCGCCGTGAGGCTGGAGCCGGCCGCCGCCAGAATCTCCGTCCGCGTGGGGCCGAACAGGCCACGGCGCAGCAGGTGCGCGGCTTGGTCGTAGCCCCAGGGGCCGGCGTAGGGCGCAAGCGTGCTGGTGGTGCGGGCCAGGTCGGTGGGCAGCTTTTTGTTGGCGTAGCGACTAATGGTTTCCGGCGGGTCTTGGTCCGCCAGGGCGGCCGGGCCGCTGGCCGGGGCACCCTGTTCGGCAAGGGCTGCCGCCGGGGCACCAAGCACGGCCGCATTGCGGTGGAGGAAATGTCTACGGTTCATAAACAGGCGCGAAAGATGAAGTCAGGAGCATTTCAAAGGTACCGATTTTCAGCCGCTACTATCCTTCTGAGTCAGTAACTTAACATGGACCGCAACCAGCGGCTGACGTTTAATGCAAGTATCATTTTATTTTAGTGAAAGATGCGTGAACGCCCAATCGGAACCGCACAAAAAAACGCCCGGCCGCAGGGGTCGAGCGCTTCGCTTGGTTCGGAAAAGTCCGCGGCTATTCGGCCGTGGCCAGGGCTTCTTCAATGGCCTCCGCATCGGCGGCGGCGGCGGCGCGCACGCGGCCGGCCGCGTAGAAATTATGGTGGTAGTACGGCTGGTTCAGGGAGCTGACCATTACGCCGCCGTTGCAGGCCGAGTGGGCAAACTTGCCGTTCTTCAGGTAAATACCCACGTGGTAGATGGGGCCGTGGCCGCGCCGGAAGAACACCAGGTCGCCGGTCTGCATCTCGCTCTTGGCCACGTGCTTGGTGGTGGTGAACATGGAGCGCGACGAGCGCTGCAACGTGATGCCGTACACTTCGCGGAACACCCGGGTCACGAAACCGGAGCAGTCGGTGCCCTTGCGGGAGTTGTTGCCGTAGCGGTAGGGCGTGCCCATCCAATCGGTCACGGTGCGCAGCAGGTCCTTGTTCTCGTCAAAGGCCAGGTGCAGGCCCAGGGTTTGGGCGTAGTAGTGGTAGGCCAGCGAGTCGCGCGAGGCGGCCAGCTCGGCGGCGGTGGGGGCCACGGGCTCGCCGGCGGGCGGCGTGGCCGGCGCACCGGCCGGATTAATGAAAGCGGCAGCGGGCTCTTTTATCATCATCGCCGGAAACAGCGATGCTTCGGCCACGGCCGGTGCCGCAGTGGCACGAACCGTAGCCGAAGCATCGGCGGGGCGTTCGAAGAAGAAGGAGAGAGCCAGCGAGGCAGCGGCGAGGCAATACAGAATGCTGTTTTTCATTGTCCGTCGTAAGGGGTGAAGGGGGCAAAATCCGGATTCCCAGTGCGTAGCAGGAAGGGCCGGGTAGTAGTGGTCTTAGGCGATAGGCAAGGCTGCGAAGAGCCGAGTGAAGAGGTGAAGAAAAACGGCCGTATTCGGTAAATTATATTGACCGTATAATTGGTCGCCGGGTAAAACTAGGTTAAACTTCTGGTAACTCCCGCACTTTTGCTGCACAAAAGGCGCATATTCTTTATTTAATCAAACAAATAGGGCATAAATTCATGTTTATGCTTGCAACCGTTCGCTCGTTCTTTTCGTATCTGCGCGTCCGAAATATTTCTATATCCTTCCCCCATGCAAACACCCCGAACCTGGACCCGTTCGCCGCTCGCCCGCATTGCCCGCCTGGTGCTGGGCAGCCAGCGCGTGGCCATGGTCATTGGCCAAACCGTGCACCTGAGCGGAGCCACCCGCGAGCAGTTTCTCGCCGATGCCGAGTGGGTGGCCCACGAGCAAGTACACCTGCGCCAATACCACGAAAACGGCCTGCTTCCCTTTCTGTGGAAATACCTGGTCGAGTCGGCTCGCGTGGGCTACTATGCCAATAAATACGAAGTCGAAGCCCGCGAAGAAGCCCGCCGCGTGGTGCTGGCCAACCCCAAGCATGTGCTACGGCCCCTGCCGCGCCACGCGCAGCCCCCAGCGCACCCAAACGGCCAGGTTTAAAAATAAAGCAGGGATTATGCAACTTCCCACCGTCGATTACGAATAAACCCTACGCGGCCTTTGCCACGGCATGGCTGCTTTGTTCATTTCTTCCCACCCTCTTTCCGTCTCATTATCATGGATACCCAGCAAGACCAACCCGGGGCTACCAACCCGACCAATGCCGGCCGCAACGCCCAAAACCCCACCCCCGCGGCCAATAGCTCTGCACCTTTGTCGGGCGCGGCCCGCAAATCGGTAGCGACGCCTAATGCCCAAAGCACGCCTGATGTTTCGGCAGCTTCTGCTCAAAACATGGCCAATGCCGGCACCGAGCGCCAGGGCGAAGGCGAGCAGACCAACGGCCAGGAAGGTACGTTCCTCGACACGGCGCTGAACAGCGGCAAAAAGTGGATTGAAGATTCCGGCGTGCTCAACAGCGCAAACCAGCTGCCCCAGGGCCTGAAAGACTTGGGCAACCGCGCCCTGGCGCGCGTCAACAACCTCAGCACAACCCAGAAAGTAGTGGGCGGCACCATCCTAGCCGTGGGCTTGGGCTGGCTGGCTACGCGCAAAGGCGGCAAGTCGTCGTCGGAGAGCAGCCCGTATAACTACGGCCGGCAGCGCGACGCCGGCAGCTACGGCCGCCGCAGCTACGGTTACCAAGCTCCTGATGCGTCGACCAGCCGCCGCCCTGCCGTCGGCACCACCGGCCGCGCCGACAGCGGCTCGCCTTATGCCAATGGCGGCAGCCGCTTCGGCAGCGATGCCAGTAAAAGCACCCCCGGCACCACTTTCGATAGTGACCGTGTCACCGAAGGCTTTGGTGCTTCTGCCACCACCGACCACGGGCAGTCGAGCAGTTCCCGCGCTGCCAACAGCGACTTTGGTAGCAGCAGCAACGAGTAAGCCAGCCACGCTACCTCGCTAAAAAAAAGCCCCTGCTTCCAATGGAAGCAGGGGCTTTTTAGTTCTCCCCATTAGGTCCGAAACCTGTTGATACGTAATAGGTTTCGAAAAACAATTAGATGTTCATGGCCGATTCGCGGCGGCGCATCTTGCCGGCCGGGATGCCAAACATCATCTTGAAGCGGCGGCAGAAATAAGCGGTGTCTTTGTAGCCCACTTCCTTGCCGATGTCGCGGATGCTATTCTTGGTGGTGCGCAGCAGGAACACGGCGCGCTCCATGCGCTGGTACTCGATGTAGTCTTGTGGGTTGATGTTGGTCAGCATCTTGAAGTACTGGCCCACGTAGTCCTCGCTCACGTTGGCCACGCCGCTCAGCACTTTGTTCGAGAGGTCGCCGCCCAGGTTTTCCTTGATGTAGTTGAACAGGTCAATCAGGCGCGGGTCTTTGAAGTAGGTGCTGTTGGTGGCCAGCTGCTCCACAAACATGTTGTTGCGCAGCACGTAGCGCACCACTTCCACCACAATATTTTCGGTGTAGATGTTGATGAGGCGCTCGCGGCCGGGCAGGTCCTGCATGCTCTCTTCCACCACCTTAATCACCAGGTTGGCCAGCTTGGGCTGCCCCGAAATGAGGAAGGCCGGCACGTCGAGCGAGGCGAAGAAGTTCACCGAATCAAACACCTTGGCCTCGAAGCTCACGAAGCTGTGGCTTTCTTCGGCGTCGCCAATCAGGTCCAGGTTGTCGTTGGAATGGAAGAACTTATCCTTATTCGAAATGAGGTCGTCGTTGGTGATGACGCGGTTTTTGGTGTCTTCGCCGTAGCTCACGCGGGTGGGCCGGCCGCCGGGAATAAAGAGCATTTCGCCCTCTTCCACCACCATGGTGTCTTCGCCAAACGTGAGGTGTCCTTTGTGCAGCAGAATGAGGTTGTTGCCAACGTCGTAGGAATTGCGCACGGTGAAGGGCTGGTGCAACACCAAGTTTTTGGCCTTGATGTAGCGGACGCCCAACGACTCAATGACTTTATTGTAATCTTCCATAATCTGGCTTGCCAAAACGGCCTATAGGGGGTACGGTTCGAGTAACTGGGTGGCTACCGAAGTGCAAGATAACACCTTGAAATTCACAAAAACTAAAAACCCAGCCAAAAAGTGGCTGGGTTTTGTGCAATGAATCTGAATTTTAGGCAATTCCCGTTTTACTTGAGGATTTCCCGCGAAATCACAATTTTCTGAATTTCCGAAGTGCCCTCGTAAATCTGGGTAATCTTAGCGTCGCGCATGAAGCGTTCCACGTGGTATTCTTTCACAAAGCCATAGCCGCCATGAATCTGCACGGCTTCTACGGCCGAGTCCATGGCCACCTTGGAAGCGAATAGCTTGGCCATGGCCCCCGACTTGGCGTAGTCTTCGTGGTTATCCTTGTCAGCCGCGGCTTGCAGGCAGAGCAGACGGGCCGCGTCTACATTCGTGGCCATGTCGGCCAGCTTGAACTGGATGGCCTGGTGCTTCGCGATTTCCACCCCGAAAGCCTTGCGCTCTTTGGCGTATTTCAGGCTAAGCTCCAGCGAGCCGGAGGCAATGCCCAGGGCCTGCGCGGCAATGCCGATGCGGCCACCGGCCAGCACCTGCATGGCAAACTTGAAGCCGAAACCGTCGGCCCCGATGCGGTTTTCCTTGGGCACCTGCACGTCGGTAAACATCAGCGAGCACGTGTCGGAGCCCCGGATGCCGAGTTTGTTCTCCTTCGGCCCTTGGATGAAGCCGGGCATGTCCTTGTCCACAATCAGCACGTTGATGCCGCGCGACTTCAACTCGGGGTTGGTTTGGGCGATGACGAGGTAGACCGAGGCGGTGGTGCCGTTGGTAATCCAGTTTTTGGTGCCGTTCAGCAGGTAATGGTCGCCCATGTCCTCGGCGGTGGTGCGCTGGCTGGTGGCGTCGGAGCCGGCTTCGGGCTCGCTCAGGGCAAAGGCCCCGATGATTTCGCCGGAGCACAGGCGGGGCAGGTATTTCTGCTTCTGCTCTTCGGTGCCGTATTTTTCCAGGCCCCAGCACACCAGCGAGTTGTTCACGCTCATAATAACCGAGCACGAGGCGTCAACCTTCGAGATTTCCTCCATCGCCAGCACGTAGCTCACGGTGTCGAGGCCGGAGCCGCCGTACTCGGGGCTCACCATCATGCCCATGAAGCCGAGTGCGCCCATCTTTTTGACTTGCGCGGCGGGAAATTTCTGGTGCTCGTCGCGCTCGATAACGCCGGCCCATAGCTCGCTCTGGGCGAAGTCGCGGGCGGCATCACGCACGGCCAGTTGCTCTTCAGAAAGCTGGAAAATATTAGAAGCAGTTGCGGTTTGCATGGGCTAGGTGGGAATGTGAATTTGGTGATGTAAAAGTACGGCCTACGCGCGGGTTCAGCCAAGGTGAACAGTAAGCGCCCCCGGACTGGTACCTGGAACAACCAGTAAGCCGCAAAATATTCCCTAATTCCGGGGCAATTTTGATTGCCGATGCCCAAATGGCGGCTTTCCGGTGTTTTCTACCCGACTTTTACCGCCTCATGCTATTTCAATCTCTCAGCCGCTACGCGCTGGCCCTGCTCTTTGTATTGGCCGGAATTTGGCACTTTGTGCATCCGGCTACTTACTTGGCCATTATGCCGCCCCAATTGCCGCAGCCCATGGCGCTGGTGTACGTAAGCGGCGTTTTCGAAATCCTGGGCGGGCTGGGCCTCCTTCCCCACCGCACCCGGCGGCTGGCCGGCTGGGGCCTGCTGGCCCTGCTGGTGGCGGTGTTTCCGGCCAATGTGTACATGGCGCTTATTCACGCGCAGTTGGGCATTCCGGGGTGGGTGGCCTGGGGCCGGCTGCCTTTGCAGTTGCCCCTTATGTGGTGGGTGTGGCGGGCCAGCCGCCAAAGCTAGTCCCTCATCGCAACCCAAGCCCCGCGCATAAAAAAAGAGCCGCTCCAGGTCGAAGCGGCTCTTTTAGGCTTATTGCTTTTTTACAGCGAGTTAACGAAGGCGACCAGCGCGTCGCGGTCGGTTTGTGAGAGGCGCTCGACGTACTGGCGCGATACCTCGCCTTCGCCGCCGTGCCACATGATGGCTTCGACCACGTTGCGCGCCCGGCCGTCGTGCAGGTAGTTGGTGTGGCTGCTGGTGGTGGCGCTCAGGCCCAGGCCCCAGAGGGGGGCCGTGCGCCACTCGCTGCCGCTGGCCAAGAAATCGGGGCGGCCATCGGCGAGGCCGGGGCCCATGTCGTGCAGCAGCAGGTCGGTGTAGGGGTGAATGGTCTGGCTAGCCAACCCAAACGGCGCGCTACCCACGGTTTTAAGCACGGGCATGTGGCAAGCGGCACACTTCGCCGACACAAACAGGGCCTGCCCGGCCAGCACTTGCGGGTCGCTGGCGTTGCGGCGGGCCGGCACGCCCAGCGTACCCGTGTAAAAGGCGGTCGACAGCAGGGTTTGGGCGTCGATGTCCGTCGGGGCCGATGAGGCCGCCGAGTTGTTGAGCATTATGGCCGCCGCCGAAAGGCTGGAGAGGCCCGACGTGGTGGTGTGCACTTTCGGGCCTATCTTATTACGGCCACCGCCGGGCACGTTCGATTCGAGGGGGAAGAAGGGGCTGGTGATGCCCAGGTCGCCGTTGTAGGCGGCAGCGGCTTGTTGCAGCAGGTTGGGCTGGTTGGCCTTCCAGCCGAAGCGGCCCAGCACCTGCTGCTGCACGGCCACGTCCCAGACGCGGTTGGGACGGCCCGAGATGCCGTCTTTGTTTTTGTCATCGGGGTCAGCCAGCGCCATGATGTCCTTTTCTTCCACGGCTTCGAGCAAGCCCAAACCGGCTACCTGGGAGCCAATGCGGGGCGAAATCATCACGTCGGCGGGCAACGCGGCGGTGGGCGTGTAAGTAGGCGTGCGCAGGCTGTACGATTGCCCGTCGACGAACGCCCGCAAATTTTCCACGTACGTGGTGCTCACCGTGCCTTCGATGCTGATGCCCCTGGCACCGTTGACGATGGCCACTGGCTGAATCTGGTCGCCAAAGCCCGGCACGGGGTTGGGGCCGCCATCGGCGTTGATGCCCGGAATGCTGACCCGGAACAGCAGCTGCGGAGTGGGCCGCAAGGGGCTGCGGCCGCCGTTCACGTGGCAGCCGCTGCACTTGGCATTGTTCCAGAGCGGGGCCAGCTGTTCCAGCGAAAACACCTGCTCGAAGCCAACATTGCCGTCGAGGTGGCGCTGCAAGTCCTCGCCCGTCAAAGCCGGCGAAGGCATGTCGAATGCCATGGCATCGGCCTGGCTCACGGTGTTGCTGCCGGCGGTAGGCCCGGCAAAATCGGCCGGGCCGAATACCCGGACCTCGTCGCCTTTGCCGTCTTGGCTGATACTACTGGCACCGAGCGGGCTACTTTCTTCTCGGGTTTTTTCGCAGGCACTCAGCGCGCCCGCGCATAGGATGGCCAGGTATGCCCGGCGAAGGGTAGACGGATGAATCATGCAGCAATGGTATGGATGTGGAAAATAAGGAAAATGCAGTGGCCAAAATACGGTGCAGATAGGCACTAACTCCAAGCGCATTTGCTGTTATATTATTATTTACGTATTTCGCCATCCGGCCACCCGACTTTTCTAGCCTTGCTTCCTGAACTTTATCAGTATGTAATTCACTGATTTATAAACACTTTAATAAAAAATGTCTTCGGTTGTATATTTTTAGTAGCAATGATATAATAGTATAAGTACGTAGGGCCTACGGCAGGGGTGTACTGGTGAGAATTACTAGTCAACGTCGGCTACGCGCGCAAGCAAACGCAGGCACGCCCAAATCTGGCAGCTCCTTCTCTAACAATCTGCCGGACCTAAATCGGTAAAGACCTGCCACGAAACAGCCTCGAAAAGGCCGCCACTACCTTGGCTGGGGCCGGGGAGTGCTACTCCCAGCGCACGTCCAGCAAGCGCAACTGGACGGCGCGCTGGCCGCGGTACTCGTTCAGCTCCACGGTGTAGCAGGCGCTGAAAGGCCGGCCCTGCTCAATTTCGGGCAGGTAGTCGGCCAGGCCGAACCCGATGGCGTCCACCGCCGGGCCCTGGGCATCGGCCGAGGCCAGGCGCAGCTTTAGGTGGCCCGTGCCCACCACCCGGGCGCTGTTGGGCACGGCCAGCAGCCGCTGGGAGGCGAACACCGGGTTGGGGTTGCCGGGGCCGAAGGGTTCCATGCGGTGCAGCTCGGCAAAGAATTCTTCGCTGATGCGGCTCAGCGGCAGCACGGCAGCCACTTCTACGGGCCGCACCAGGTGCTCGGTGGTAAGCGTGTCGGCCACTATTTGCTCGAAGCGGCGTTGGAAAGCCGGTACGTTCTCCACTTTGAGGGTGAGGCCAGCGGCGGCGCGGTGGCCCCCAAACTGGTCGAGCAGGGAAGCGCACGACTCCAAGGCTCCGTGCACATCGAACCCCGCCACGGAGCGGGCCGAGCCCGTGGCCTTGCCATCGCGCTGGGTGAGAATGACGGTGGGCCGGTAGTACTGGTCCAGGCAGCGCGAGGCCACGATGCCGAGCACGCCCTGGTGCCAGTCGGCCTTGTAGAGCACGGTGGCGCGGGCATTTTGCAGCACGGGGTCGCCGGCAATCATGTCCAGGGCCTCTTGGGTGGTGTGCTGGTCGGAGCCGCGCCGCTGCTGGTTCATCTGGTCCACCACTTCGGCGGTGTAGCGGGCCTCCTGCTGGTCGGGGGCCAGGAGCATGGCCACGGCGCGGCGGGCGTCGCCCATGCGCCCAGCCGCGTTGATGCGCGGCGCGAAGCCAAATATCAGGCTGCTGATGCCCAGCGGGCCTTCGCGCAGGGTGGCCAGCTCGCGCAGGGCGGCCAGGCCGGGGCGCAACAGTTCGGAATCTTCGTTGAACCGGCGCAGCCCGTGGGCGGCCAGAATCCGGTTTTCGCCGGTTATGGGCACAATGTCGGCGGCAATGCTCACGGTCACCAAATCCAGCAGGTCGTGCAGCGGGGCCTCGGGCAGGCCCAGGTGCTCGCCCAGCGCCTGCATCAGCTTGAAGCCCACGCCGCAGCCCGACAGCTCTTTGTAGGGATACGCGCAATCGGCCCGCTTGGGGTCGAGCACGGCCACGGCGGCGGGCAGCTCCTCGCCGGGCAAGTGGTGGTCGCAGATAATGAAGTCGACGCCCCGGCGGCTGGCGTAGGCCACCTGCGCCACGGCCTTGATGCCGCAGTCGAGCGCCACAATCAGCCCAAAGCTGTTATCGGCCGCGAAATCAATGGCTTTTTCGGAGATGCCGTAGCCCTCGGTGTAGCGGTCCGGAATGTAGTCGCGCAGCCGCTCGGCCCCAAACAGTGGCGTGAGGTAGCTCATCACCGTGGCCACCGACGTGATGCCGTCCACATCGTAGTCGCCCAGCACCAGCACCTTCTGGCCCTCGTGCAGGGCGTGGGCCAGCCGGCCCACGGCGCGGTCCATGTCGCGCATCAGCAGGGGGTTGGGCAGCTGGCGCAGGTCGGGGTGGAAAAAGGCCGCGGCGGCCGCAGCGGTATCGATGCCACGCTGCACTAGCAGGGCGGCTACTTCGGGGGCAATGAATAAGGCCTGGGTCAGGCTTTGGGCCCGTTGCGGGTCGGCTTCGGGGATATAATTCCAGCGCTTACTAGCGGATATGGGCATTTGATACGTCGTAAAAATGACGTCAAAAGTACGACCAAACCCCTCCCCCCGCCCGCGCGCCTACCTTTAGCCCTTCGCCACTCCACTATCGTACCCCATGCGCAAGCTCAAGGAATTTTATCGCCAATACCGCCAGTACATCGGAACCGATGTGCTGATGTACGGGGTGTTTATCTTGGTGCTGGTGCTGATGTTCGTGTTTTTTAGGTAGGGGTTTTTAGGGTAGGAGGGTAGGGGGGGTAGGAGGGTGTGAGTTGACCTGCTTTTTTCTACCACCTTTTCCTCCTACCCTCCTACCCTCCTACCCCAAAACCCTCTTACCCTCCTGCCCCCACACCCTCCTACCCTAAAACCTACTACACCCCATCGCCGCGCAGCTTGCGGAAGCGCTTGCGGGCCTCGGCCACATAAATGCTGCCGGGATATTTGGTTATCACCTGGTTATACAGCTCCTGGGCTTTGGCCTTGTCTTTCACGTCCTCCTCCTGGATGCGGGCCAGCAGAAACAACGCGTCGTCGCTCAATACGTCGTACTTGGGGTTGTTGGTGATGCGCTCCAGCGTGGCCGTGGCACCCGCAAAATCACCCGTTCGCCGTTGCAGCTGGGCCTTGAGGTAGTACGTATCGTCGGCCAGCGCATGGCCGGGGAATCGTTCCAGCAGCCCATCCAGGCCCTTGATGGCCTCCCCAATCTTGTTCTGAAACACCAGCTGCTCCACGGCGGCGTACGCTTTCAGGCCCAGGCCCAGGGTGTCCTCCACGGTGTTGTCCTGAATGAGCAGCGAGAGCTGCATGGCGTCGTTGGCAATTTCGCGCGTGGTGGCCTCCTTGAGGATGTCGAGGTGGCTTTGGGCCAATTTGAAGTCGCCGGCGTAGTAGCTCAAGCGGGCATTGCGCAGCTTGGCCTCGTAGCCCAGCGGCGAATCCTTGTGCGACTTCTCTACCTGCGAGTAGAGCAGCGTGGCTTCCCAAGGCTCCCCTTTCAGGATGTAGAGGTCGCCCTGGGTCACTTTGGCCTCGTCTACTACTTCATCGCTGGCGCGGGGCATGTCAATTACGCCCTGGAGCAAGGTCATGGCCTTGGCGCGGTCATTCAGCTGGAAGGCGTAGAGGTTGGCTAGGTTGCGAAGCACGGGTGCGGTGTCGGGCGTCCGGCCCAGCTCGGTTAGCAGCTGCTCGTAGTCGGCCACTAGGGCACGCACTTTGGTCACGTCCACCGGGTAGGTTTCGCGCACCTGGGCCTCGCGGGCTTGCAGCAGGCGCTGGCGGGCCAAGTTGCCGTAGGGGCCGCTGCGGTACTCCTTGGCCACGTAGGCAAACCCTTCGATGGCACTTTCATAATCCTTATTTTGCTGCGCAATGGCGGCCAGCTCCAGCACCCGGCGGCCTTCGCCGCGCCCGCGGCGGTCCAGGGCCCGCGCCTGTATTAAGGCCCCCGAAAAGTCGCGCCGCTGCACCTGTAGCCAGAGCAGCAATTCGCTGTAGGCGGCTTGGTCGGGGTGGTCCTGGGTGGCCGTAATCAGCAATTTTTCCAGCGCGTCGAAGTCCTTTTCTTCGTGCAGCGCATTTTGCAGCATATTGCGCACAAAGGGTAACTTCTGCTCATCCTGGGCCACGAGGCGCAAGGTTTCGGCCAGTACCTGGGGCTGGTTCTGGGTTTGGGTATAGAGCTGGATGAGCTGCGGCGCGTACTCGGTGTCGTTTTTAGCCAGGGCGCGGCCGCGCAGGTAAGTGCGCTCGGCCCACTGCGGCAGCTCGCGCTGGCCGAAGGCCGTGGCCACCGGCAGCACTTGCGTGGGCGTGAGCTGGGCCACCACCTTGCTCCACTGCTTCTCGGCCGCGGGGGCATCGCCGGCCGCGGTGTACACGCTGCCCAGGGCTACGCCAAAAGTGGCGTCGTCAGGGTGCAGCTTGACAGCCTTTTTGGTTAGCTTTTCCGCATCCTTATACTTCTTTAGCGCTTGCAGGGAAGCCAGGTAGGTTGGGAACACTGCCGGACTAGTTTGCTCAGCTGGCTCCAGCTTATCAAACAGGAACACTACTTTCTCGTGCTCGCCGCGGCGGGCATAGTCTTGGGCCAGGGCGGCGCTGTTCGCCGGTACCCACCCTTTGGAGGGCTGGGCCTGTGCCGGTACAACAAGCAAAAGGGAAGCAGCAAGGAGGATAGCAGGCGAACGCATGGGCTTATCGGTAGTCGGTGGGCAGCAGCTAGCCGGGCCAGCTACTTGGGTAAACCCCCGGATTTGGGCGGTTCGTTCAACGCATGATTTCGGTAGCTGCCCCGCTGGCTTTTCGGCCCGTGCAAAGACGCCAGAAAACGAAAAAGGACCGCACCCGAAGGTACGGCCCTTTTCAAATGCGTGGATTGACCGCCTAGAAAAACTTCGTGCGGTTGTCTTTCACGTTGGCGTGGGCCTTAATGGCCTCATAAATCTTACCATCCTGTTGCTGAGCCCGCTGCTGAGCCAGCTGCTGCTGCACGGCTTTCAGGTTGGCATTGGCCACCTGGGGCGCGGCAACGCTCACGGGCTCAATGATGAGCACCCCTTGCTCGCCGGCAATAGGAGCCGATTTTTGGCCGGGCTTCAGGGCGTAGGCTTTGCCCACGGCCAGCGGCTCGAAGCCCACGTTCGGAATGCTGCCTTGGCCGAGCACCACGTTTTCGGCGGTGCCAACCTGAGCGGTGGGGCCGTATTTGGTGGCAATTTCTTCCAGGCTACCGGTTTTGGCCAGCTTGGCGATGATTTGCGTGGCTTTCGCCTCGTTGCGCACCAGCGCCGACAGCTCCGGCTTCAGGTTGGCCACGGTGGCCGTGCCTTTGGCGCGCTCGTCGGTGAGGGCGGCAATCACGTACTGGTCGCCCATTTCATATACTTCCGAAACGTCGCCCACCTTGGTTTCGGTGCCGGTTTGGTTGAAACCGAACGCCCAACGCACCAGCTCGCGGGCGTTTTGCAAGCTGTTCACGCTGCGGGCCCCGCGGTCCAGGTTTTTAGCCTCCTGCTTTTGCAGGGTCTTGTCCTTGGTCACCAGCTTGCGGAAGCTGTCCAAGTCGGTGGCTTCGCCTTTCAGCTGCTGGGCCTTGGCGTAGGCCACTTCGCGGGTAGCATCGCTCGGCGCAATGGTTTTCTTCACCTCTGCCACCTGGTAGGTCTGCTTGGTGGGCGCGGCCGTGATTTTGATGACGTGGTAGCCGAACGACGTTTCCACCACGTTGGGCAGCAGGCCGGGCGCGGTAGCCGCAAAAATGGCTTTCTCGAACTCGGGCACCATGCGGCCCTGGCCAAACCAGCCGAGGTCACCGCCTTGGTCCTTGGTGCCATCGGTACCGAACTGACGGGCCAAAGCCGCGAAGTCAGCCCCGCCTTTGATTTTGTTCAGGATGTCCTGGGCCTTGGCTTTCGCGGCGGCTTTGGCTTCGGGCGTCGTGCCATCGGCCTTGATGAGAATGTGGCTGGCGCGGGCGGCGGCCTACTTACCCACGCCCGTACCCGTCACTTTATACAGCGAGTACGTGCCGGCTTCGGCGTACGGACCGTAGATTTTGCCTTGCGTGAGGGGCAGCTGCTTGCGCAGCTCCTCGGGCAGGTCGGCGGGGCTGCGGAAGGCCTTGTTGTAAGGCTGCTCCGAG
>JBBQSQ010000029.1:0-29123 GCA_038213745.1 Cytophagales bacterium | reverse complement strand
CCGGTGGTCTGGGCCACGAATTCTTCCAGCTCGGCTTCGGAATTGAAGAAGTTGGGCGCATCGGCCTTGCCCTGAAACACCAGCGCCAGCCAGTACTTGTTCAGCTCGTTGGCGCTCATGTTGTAGATTTTTTTGCTAGTGTTCTGGCCAATCGGAGTGGTGCTTTTGAGCAGGGCGATAACCACCTTGCTGCCGTCGGGCCAGCGCAGCTTTTCGCCTTTCATGGTCGATTTCAGCTGGACCAGCTTCAGGTCGGCGGGCACGCCTTTGCTGTTGCCAATAACCACGAGGTTCATGTCCTGCGCGTGCGCCGGCACGCGGCAATACACTAGCAGAAGCAGGCTAAATACAAGTCGGTAGACCCAGGCCATATTCATAACGCGTTAAAAGCCAACGGCAATTTGGAAGGTGACCTTGTCGGCAATTGCATGCAAGGGGCTTTTGGCGTGTTGGTATTCGAGCTTCAGAACGGCCAGGTAGCTGAGCTCGTACCGCAGCCCACCGACGAAGGATTGGGTATTTTCGGGCATGAAATACACTTCCTGGTTCATAAACCGGATGTCGTCGACGCGGATATAAGGAATAATCTTGTCGGTGACGCGCAGGCCCGCGTAGGCGTAGGTGGCCACGGCGCGCTGCTGGCCCAGGCTGTCGGAGCGGTTGGTGACCATGCTGCTCTCGACCAGCAGCTCGAACTTCTTTGAGAAAATGGAGTCGATATAGGACACCGAACCCGTCATGATATCCTGGTTGATGCGCGCAAGGGCCACCGGAATAGTGCCCGAATGGTTGTGCATGATGCTGCCTTTGGAAATGGCGTCGTGGTAGAAGGAGGCCCCGAGCCGCATGCCGTCGGTGGGCTTGATGTGCACGGCCAGCGTTACGGACTTAAACGGGTTGTTGTCCACCACATCGCCCGAGCCGATGCCGTTGCCCACCATGGCATGGTAGCCGAAGCGCAGGGCACCCAGGTTCTGACCCTGCAGGCTCACGCCCGTGGTGTGCAGCGGGATAATGCCGAGCGCAAACAGCAGTGGCCGCTCGATGGTGGGAAAAAATACCCGGCCGTGGTGGTAGGTGTCGTTCCAGTAGTTGATGGGCGTGTGGTGCTTGCCCAGCAGCACGCTGTGGTTGCCAGCGTAGTTGTATTTCAGGATAATGCGCTCAACGCTAATGTTGAAATCGGTGGGCGACTCGGGCGAGAACTTGAACACGGTTTCGCCCAGAAACGACAGCCGCTCGGTTATTACCGATGTAATAAACAGGTCCTGTTCGCCGAGACCAAAGTTTACCTTGCCATTCTGGTAGTAGGCCAGCGCATCCACAAATCCCCGAATTTGCGTGCGTTGGGCCCTGGCGCGGGGGACATTGCCCAGCAACAGCCCTAGCAGCAAAAGAGCGGTAAGTGAGTAGTGAGTTATTTTCATACGCTTTACTTTCAGACGGGCTGGGCTTGGGAAGACAGAGGGGCAGTGGCTGGGCCTACCTGAGCATCATATCACCTTTATTATGATAATTCTGATTTGAAAAGGTATTATGTTGCTAAAAAAATCAAAGATACTATAATAATAGATTATTTTAGTACCAAAAACTTCAAAATGGAATGATATAGTAAAACTGCTCGCAAGAAGACCATCTGTTTTGCAATGCGAGTTGCAGGGAAAGGTGAGATGCCACTCAGCTCTACTACACACCCTCGCCGAGGACTTGAAAGCATTCAAGCTGCCCGACTGCCCGCGCTAAGACGGCTGCCCGCCGGCCCGCCAACTCCTCCACTCCGGCGGCCAAGCGAAACCGGCTGCGGCGTAAGTTCCAGCAGGATTGGAAAGGAGGCCGACCGCTTTCGGTCGGGGAGCGGGCGGGTTTTTTAACGAAGGTGACGCTCATAATGATACTTATTGTCGGTTGTTGTACCGACAGTAAGTAGCGTGTTTTGGGGGTGCGGGAACAAACACTAAAAGCATTTGGGCAAGAGGTGCGCTATTGGCGTACCGAGCAGCATCTTTCACAGGAAGAACTAGCTAGCCGGTGTGGCTTTCACCGAACTTACATTGGCCAAATAGAGCGCGGTGAGCGGAATCCATCACTGCTTAATATTTTGACTTTGTGTCGAACTCTTGGGGTTTCGTTACCGGATTTTTTCACCCGTTACGAAACAGTTCTTGATACGTCCCTTTAATACCTCTGGCGGTGGTGCTAATACTAACCGCAACGGCCTGGAATTTGAGCGCAGTACGGAATTGCGTGACGCTTTCCTGGAACATCCGCGCTATGCACTGCACGGCGACACCCTAGTAGACCGGGCCACAACGTTGCCAGTGGGCATGTTGTTTGAGAAAAACAAGCTCTACAAAAACCTGCTGACGGCGCGGGGTGTCGATTACACGCAACTGGTGAGCAAACGGCTGTTGCCCGACGGAGCCGTCCTGGTGGGCGGTACGTTGTATATCATCGAGAAGAAATTCCAGGCCGGCTCAGGCTCGGTGGATGAGAAGCTGCAGACCTGCCATTTCAAAAAGCGACAATACGAGAAGCTGGTGGCACCGCTGGGCCTGCGCGTGGAATTTTACTACCTGCTGAACGATTGGTTCCGCGACCCTTCTTACCGGGATGTACTGGATTACATTGAGGAAGTAGGCTGTCGCTATTTCTTCAAGGAAATTCCGCTGGAAGCGTTGGGATTATAGACCGCCGCAAGTAGGCGGTATTAGGCCAGTTGGACTTCCGGCGCAAGCGCGTAGTTGCTAATCAATAGCTCACTGATTTTACCCCGGCCCTCGGCTTTGGAGTTGATGTGCCGCTTGGCCTGAATTCGCCGGATGGTGAAATCGGCGTACAAATCATCAAAATAAGAATCGGCGGCATCGGTGTTTTGCGGGTCCGAGTTACTCAAAAGCCACTGACTTCCTCGTGCATCTAGCTCGTGGCAAAAGGCGGCCAACCGCTCCTGCGAGGTGGCATCGAAGGTTTCGGTGGCGTAAGCGTTGAAGGCGGCAGTCTTGCTCAGCGGCTTGTAAGGCGGGTCGAAATAGAAAAAGCTGTTGGCGGGCGCGTGGTCCAGTACCTGGGCAAAATCGCCTTGCAGGATGGTGACGCGGGTCAGCAGTTGGCTATCAGCCAGAATGGTTTGCGGGTGGCAAATAGCCGGCTGGTCGTAGCGCCCAAACGGCACGTTGAACCCGCCTTTGCTATTGACGCGGTAGAGGCCGTTGAAACAAGTCCGGTTGAGGAACATGAGCACGGCGGTGTTGCGCACGGCCTCCAGTGGCCGCGTGTTGAACTCGGCGCGTAGTTCCTCGAAGTAAGCGCGGCGGACTATTTCGGAAGGCAAGCGGTAGTAAGCTTCCTGGATAGCCGTTAAGGCTTTGATTAATTCCTGCGGGCGTTGCTGAACGACCTGATAGGCAGTTGCCAGGTCGGGATTTATATCATTGATAATAGCCTGCCTAATATTAGGATACGCCTGGAGCATCCAGAACAGTACCGCCCCGCCGCCGATGAATGGCTCGACATACGTCAGCTCACGTGCAAGGCGCAGATTGTCCGGCAACGCGGCTTGAATGGCGGGAATTAGTTGCCGCTTGCCACCCGCCCACTTCAAGAATGGCTTTGCGCCCTGCATTTCCTCAAACAAGTCCATAGCTCAAAGATACAAAGGAGGGAAAGGGATTGATTGGCAGACAATAAGTGTCTGTTGCTTCTTGTGGTGCAAGAGGAAACCGAAGCTGCCCGACTGCCCGCGCTAAGACGGCTGCCCGCAGGCCCGCCAGCCCCTCAACTCCGGCGGCGGTGAGGAGAAACCGGCTGCGGCGTTGGTTTCGGCAGGATTGGAAATGAAGCCGCCCGCTTCCGGGTGGGGAGCGAGCGGGTTTGTAACGCTGAATTACTACTAAACCTTTAACTGTTCATCCTCTTTGCAACATCCATAGCTAATTGGCTAAAGGTTGTATTAAACGTTTCGATTTTATATTCCGTCGCTATTACTTCAAGTATTTCATCATGAAACAATAACAAAAAATGTTTTCGGTTATTCCATCTCTCCTCATTGTAATATGGATGGACCTTATTTATTGTTTTTAATTCATCAATCCAGTTCGAATTTTCGATAATATGTGCAGCATAACTCTCAAGCCCCTCATTCCACAATGGAAGGCCGCTGAACACCTCCTCGTTTGCTATTCCAAAACGAAAAGTGTGTCCGCTGAACCCAACAAGCGCTAAAGGGTATGTTATCTCACTCTTGGTTTCAATGACGTTAACATAACTCCCATCCCAATTTGGGTCAAATTCAGCAATTAGATAAATTAGGTATGTCTTGTGACCATTTGAAAATACTTGGGGTGAATGTGCTCCATTATCCCATTGCGGTTTCCACTCAATTGTTTTTGCGTATTCGTTAGTCATAATGTGAGCAAGCTACTCAAAAACAGAAGAAAGAAATTAGCTTCACCGTGTTACTTCCGCGCCGGCCGCGCCCCCATTACAAACACCAACACGCCGCCCTTGGCCACGTCCTGCTGCGCCAGAAACGGCTGCGTCAGCTGTTGCCCGTTGAGGGTGACTTGCTGCACGTAGACGTTTTTGGCGCTTTGGTTTTTAACCTGGATGGTGAAGGACTGGCCGTTTTCAAGGTGCAGGACGGCTCCGTGCACGAGGGGGCTGCCGAGGGCGTACTGGCCCGAACCGGGGGCGACGGGGTAGAAGCCGAGGGCCGAGAAGAGGTACCAGGCGCTCATCTGGCCGCAGTCGTCGTTGCCGCCGAGGCCGTCGGGGGTGGGGTGGTACTGGCGGGCAAGGATGTTGCGGACCTGGGCCTGGGTTTTCCAGGGCTGGTCGGTGTAGTTGTAGAGGTAGGCGGCGTGGTGGGCGGGCTCGTTGCCGTGCACGTAGCCCCCGATGATGCCCTCGCGGGTGATGTCCTCGGTTTCGGCGAAGAACGAGTCGGGCAGGGGCATGGTGAAGAGCGAATCGAGGTGGGGCACGAAGCGGCGGTTGCCGCCCATGCGGGCAATGAGGCCGGCGGGGTCGTGGGGCACGGCGAGGGTGTAGTTCCAGGCGTTGCCCTCGATGAAGCCCTGGCCGTTGGTGCTCAGCACGTCGAAGGTGGGGCGAAAGCTGCCGTCGGTCAGGCGCGGGCGCATGGCATTGGTGCGCGGGTCGAACACGTTTTGCCAATTGGTGGCGCGCTTGCTGAACTCCTGGTAGATATCGGCGTGGCCAAGTTTTTGGGCGAGTTGGGCGATGCACCAGTCGTCGTAGGCAAACTCCAGGGTGGCGGACACCGACGTGCCGCTACGCTCGCTGGGCACGTAGCCGCGGTCGATGTAGTCCCCGAGGCCGTCGTACCAGCGGTGGCGGGCGGTGGCCACGCAGGCGGCTAGGGCGCGCTCGGCCTGGGCGGGAGCGACTGCCCCGTTCAGCACGGCATCGGCGATAACGGAGGTGCTGTGGTAGCCGCTCATGCACCAGTTTTCGTTGGCGTGGTGGCTCCAGACGGGCAGCATGTGCTCGGCGCTCTGGTCGTAGTGGGCCAGCATACTCTGCACCATGTCGGCATTGCGGCTAGGCTGGATAAGGTTGAAGAGCGGATGCAGGGCCCGGAAAGTATCCCAGAGCGAGAAGGTGGTGTAGTTCGTGAAGCCCTCGGCGCGGTGGGTTTGCTGGTCGAGGCCGCGGTACTGGCCGTCGGTGTCCTGGTAGATGGTGGGGCTGAGGCTGGCGTGGTAGAGGGCCGTGTAGAAGTTCTCCTTATCGGCCCGGTTGGGCGTTTGGATGGTGATGCGGGCCAGTTCCTGCTGCCAAAGCTGCTGGCCGGCGCGGCGGGTTTGCTCGAAGCTCCAGTCGGGTAGCTCGGCGCGCATGTTGGCCAACGCCCCGGCGCTGCTCACGGATGAGAGGGCGAATTTCACCTTGATTTTCTCGCCGGCCACGGTGCTGAAATCGAAGTAGAGGCGCAACTGCCGGCCGGCCTGCTCGGGCCAGCCGTGCGTTTGGTCGAAGCGGCCCCAGAAGCCCCGGTAGGTTTCCTTGGCGTCGTATTTCTTTGCGCCGTAGCTTTTGAAGGGCTTCGAGAACTGCATGGCGAAGTACTCGGTGCGGGTGCGGCCCCAGCCAGTGGTTTGGCGGTAGCCGGTCACGAGCGAGTCGTTTTCGATGCGCGCGTAGCTCCACACGTTCTTGTCCGGGTAGTTGTAGATGCCGGCCATCATATCCAGGATGATGTGGGCCGGCTCGGTGCCCGGAAACGTGTATTGGTGAAAGCCCACGCGGGTGGTGGCCGTGAGCTCGACGAGGATGTTGTGGTCGTCGAGCTTCACCTTGTAGTAGGCCGGCTCGGCCACCTCGTTCTGGTGCGAGAAAGCGGAGCGGTAGCCGCTCTGGGGCTGGTCGGCGGTGCCGGGGTTGAGTTGGAGCGGGCCGGTGGTGGGCATGAGCAGGAAGTCGCCCAAATCGGAATGCCCCGTGCCGCTGAAATGCGTGTGGCTGAAGCCCACAATGGTTTTATCGTCGTAGTTGTAACCCGCGCAGTACTTGTAAATGTCGGGGTTGTACTTGCCGTTCTGCTCGTAGCTAAGGGTATCGGGCGAGAGCTGCACCATGCCGAAGGGCACGGTAGCCCCGGGGTAGGTGTGGCCCATCTTCTGCGTGCCCACCAGGGGGTGCGCGTACTGGACGAGATTTTCGGGTTGGCTGGGGGCTTTTTGGGCAGAGGCGGCAACGGCGGCGAGCAGCAGCAAAGGCATCAGGAGTTGCTTCATGCGGCAAAATACAGTGGGGACTGCGGCCTGCGAAATACTCCACAAAAAGGCCCACCGTACCCGGGAGGTGCGATGGGCTTTTTGCCAATCAAAAGTGGTGTTTGTTTCACCTGCGCGGCATATGGTAAGCCGTTATTTCACCAACTCGATTCTATCGATGCCACGGTTTGAGCCGCGCCAAATCATGCTGTTGGGTTGGCTAGGCACCATCTCCAGCGAGAAATTGTCGCCTATCAATCCCAGATTGTACTGTAAAAACTGCTCTTCGGGCTCGGTAAGGTGGGAGCCAACGGGGAAGTTGTACTCAAACAGGAAGACCGCCTGCGGGCCTTCGTCATGAAAAAGGCGCTGGGGGCTGGCACTAAGCTCAAATTGAATCGGATAAGTTTTAGTCCGATAATGAAGGAAGCCCGTAAACTTCGCGTAGCGCGGGTCTGGAATTGAGCGGCCGGAAGGTGCCGGCTGAATGGTAAGCGTGGCAAAATTTTCAAAAATAGTGTCGCGCACTATGCCTAGCTCCCTTTGCCCAGAATTGTAGGGCTGAGCGGTAACGTGTACTTGGCGCAACGTCCAGTCGCCCACTACGGCCGGGCTTACGGCCTGCACGATTTCAGCGCTTCTCCGGTCGTAATCAACTTTAGGTACTGGCCCCGATTTTTTGGCGCATTGGGAGAAGAGCGCACCAATGGCCAGCAGCAGCGATAGGCGGAATGCCTTCATGGGCAGTGTGGAAAGAAATGAATTAGCAATATGCATTAGATTGAGCCATGAATAACTGCCTGCATTGCGGCGCTCGCACAGCCAACCCCAAATACTGCTCCCGCTCACACGCCGCCATTCACACCAACCAACAGGCCCCCAAGCGGCGGCTGACGCGCAAATGTGCAGCGTGCGACGCCCTGATTCCGGCCGACCGGCAGTTCTGTGCGGTGCACGGCAAGCGCAAGGCCAATTACCGGTTGCTGACGGTGGCGCAGCTCAAAGCTAAAGATGCTATCAAGCATCCAAGCTACTATCGAGGCTACCTCAACAGCATCACGCGGCTGTTGAATGCACATCGCCCCCGCATTTGCCAAGCATGTGGCTATTATAAACATGTGGAGCATTGCCACATTCAGTCCATCAGTTCTTTCCCCGATTCTGTCACGGTGCAGGAGGTATCTGGGCCCGAAAACATCCTGGTACTCTGCCCAAACTGTCATTGGGAGTACGACCACGGCCTGTTAGCATTAAGCCCCGCACTATCCAGCCATTAAAAGGCCGACAGTACGGGGCTTAACTAAGTGAGCCTGACAGGAATCCAACCTGTACTCTAGCCCTTAGGAGAGGCTTGCTTTATGCAGTTAAGCTACAGGCCCAGTTGGCAGCAGTGCCTGACAAAGATAATGCAAGTCTGCTAATCCGCGCCCGCCCTACGACTTATACAGCAGCGCGATGCCGAACGAGAGCGCCGTGAGAATAATGCCCACCAGGAAAATGGTGTAGCTGCTGCGCAGCAGGCGGTATTTGCGGGTGAGCACCTCGCCGAGGTAGTAAATGTCCGTCACCATATTGGTGTAGAGCATATCCTTTTGCCGCATCAGCTCGCGCATGCCGCTCTGGAAATTGTCGAGGTTGAGCTTAGTGAACTGCCCAAAGAACAGCAGGTTGACGCGCCGGTTGGTGGCAATTTCGGGGCTTTTTTTCAGCCAGGCAAAGCTGGTGACGTCGGGCTGGGCCGAAAGAATGGCCGTGGTGACCGAGCCCAGGGCCGTGATGAGCAGAATGGTGACCGGAATGGCCAGCACGGGGTTGTTGCCCATCAGCGGGGCCAAGCTGCCGGCCTTGCCCATTTTGGCCCCCAGGTAGGTAATGATGACCGAGATGAGCACGGCATTTAGCTGAATCATCATGCTGGCCTTTTTATCGGCCATGTCGCTCAGCTTCATGTGGTTGGAGTACATGGTGCGGAACATGGTTTCGATGCCCCGCTTGGGCTCGGCGAAGGTATTAGTCTTCTCCTTGGTCTTCTTTTTACTCTTCTTGTCCTTCTTCTTGAGCTGGTCGCGCTGGTCTTCGATGTTCGCCTTAAAGGCCTTGCGGTAGCGCTCCTTGCCGGCGTCCGACAGGTACTTGTGGGCCAGCATGAAGTTGAGCTGGAGCTCGGCCCACTCGGGGCTGCTGTAGGTTTTGCCCAGCACCAGCTCCCATTCGGTGCGCAGCAGCTCGGCACGGGAGCGGAAATCATCGCGGGCCAGGTTGCTCATGTCGGCATCCACGAGGAGCTTTTGCAGCTCGGTTTCGGGCGTGGAGTCGCGGTGCGTGGCCTTGATGAGGCCCTGCACAAGCTGCACGCGGCGGGCGTCGTGGCCGCGTTCGGCGAGCCAAGCGGCGGCGCGCTCCATGCTGCGGAACTCGTGGCCGTCGTACACATCCAGGTAGCCGGCATCGTGAAACCAGGCGGCCAGCAGCAGGTCCTCGGTGTCGGGGGGCGTAAGGGCGGCGGCGGCGGCCAGGGCGCGGCATTCTTTCACCACGGCCTCGGTGTGGTGCAGCGAGTGGTAGGTGAGCTTGGCCGGCAGCTCGTCGGCAAGCAGGGCGGTGATGTAGGCTTGGGCTTCCTTGACCAAGGGCGACGCCACGGCCTTGGCGGATTTGCCATCGGCTTCGGCGGCGGGTTCTTTGGCGGGGGCCACCTGGCTGGTTTGGTCAGAGGCAACGATGGGCATTGCCGGGGGCGCGGCCGGCGCGGAGGCGGCTGTTTCGACGGCTTCGGGGGTAATTTCTTTCATGACGGGCGAAGTTAAGCCGGCTCATCCGGCGGGCTCGCCGGCTTTGAACGCGAAGTGCCGGCCGTAAGTTAAAAAACGGAAGCTTAACCGCATGGTCGTGCTTTGCGTAACGGGCCATACCGTATCCATTTTACTAGCTAGTCTGTTTATCATTCGGGACTCCGTGGAATGCCCGGAAACCGTGTTTCGTACCTTTACTGCATGATTTTACTTCGTCGCCTTGCTCTGTTGCTGGCCTGCTGCCTGCCCTTGGGTGTTGCCACTGCCCAGCCCGCCCCAGTCCGCCCCAAGCCCCTTAAAGCGCCCAAAGAGTCCAAAGGAACCCAGCGGGAGCTGCCCGAGCCCGGCGAGTCGGACCAGAACCCGCACATCAGCCGCCCCAACTACCGCAAAGCTGGCGTGAACTGGCAAAAAAATATTCCGCCCGATTCCACCCGCATCCGCTACCGCGTGTTCCTCATCGGCGACGTGGGCAACCCCATTCCGGTGGCCAAAGGCGGCGAGCCCAGCTTGAACTACCTGCGCCAGCAAATGCTGCTGGCCGGCAAAAACAGCACCACCATCTTCCTGGGCGACAACATCTACAACTACGGCATGCCGCCCGAGGGCTCGTACGACCGCGAAAATGCCGAGCGACGCCTCACGGCCCAGCTCGATGTGTTTAAGAACTACCCTGGCGAGAAGTACATGACGCCCGGCAATCACGACTGGATTCAGGGGGCCCCCGGCGGCCTGGCCCAGGTGAACCGCGAGCAGGCCTTCGTGGAGCAGTACATGCGAAAAGACTCGGCGGTATTCTCGTACACCGGTGACTTCTTCCTGCCCCGCGACGGCTGCCCCGGCCCCTTCGAAGTGCGCGTGCAGGACGATTTGGTGCTCATTGCCCTCAACTCGCAGTGGTTCCTGACGGCCCCCACCAACCGGCCCTTCGGCCTGAACGGGGCCTGCGGGGCCGACAGCAACGACGACGTGTTTGCGGCGCTGGAGGAAATTATTGCCCGCAACAAGGACAAGCACATCATGGTGTTTGCCCACCATCCGTTGTTTTCCGATGGCATTCACGGCGGCTACTTCACGCTGGCCGACCATATTTTCCCGCTCAGCATCGTTGTAAAGTACGCCTTTCTGCCGCTGCCGGTTATTGGGTCCATCTACCCCTTTGCCCGCAAGTACGGCGGCGTGAGCCAGGATATTCCGCATCCGCTCTACCAGGCCTACCGCAAGGGCCTGCTCGATATTTTTGCCAAATACCCCAACGTGGTGTACGCCAACGGGCACGAGCACAACCTGCAGTACTACAAGGAAGGCAGCGCGCACTTTATCACCAGCGGCTCGGGCTGCAAAACCCAGCACGTGAAGCCCGGCGACGGCGGCGGGGCCATTTTCTCGGACAAGGAGAAGGGCTTTGCGGTGGTGAACTACTACGACGACGGCCAGGTGTGGAGCGAATATTTTGTTCCGCAGGGCGAAGGCAAAACGGCCCGCCGGGTGTTTCGCACGCCCATGTACGCCAAAACTACGGGCAGCATTGCCACTGAGCAGGTCGCGCAACCCATCTCCGAAACGGCCCTGACCTCCACCAACGGCGAGGCCAATGGCAAGAAACTCCTGCAGACGGAAGCGGCCATTAAGAAAGTCAAGCAGGACAAGGAGAAGAAACGGAAGAAAACGGCTGAGATTATTGCCAAAGAGCCCATTCCGACCAAGCGGCCCGACTTCCGGGACAGCACCGTGACCGTGGCCATCAACGCGAACTACAACAAGCACGGCGGCTTCCACAACTGGCTGCTGGGCGAGCATTACCGCAAGGAATGGGCCACGCCGGTGAAATTCAACACCCTGGACCTGGCCAACGACAAAGGCGGCCTGATGCCCTACAAAACCGGCGGCGGCAAGCAAACCGCCTCGCTGAAGGTGCGCAACGAGGCCGGCTACAACTTCACCCTGCGCGGCATCGACAAGGACCCCGCCGCCGTGCTTCCCGAGCAGCTGCGCACTGGTCTGGCCAAGGCCGTGCTCCAGGACCAGATTTCGGCCCAGCACCCGTATGCCTCGTTTGTGCTGCCGCCGCTGGGCACGGCGGCTGGCATTTTGCACACCAACCCGGTGCCGGTCTACATTCCGCAGGACCCGCTGCTGGGCCAGTACTACGCCCAGTTTGCCAACCTGCCCGCTGCCTTGGAAGAAGACGCCAAGGACAGCCAGGGCAACGTGGAAAGCCTGGGCTACGCCAAAAACCTGGTGGGTACCGAAAAAATGCTGGAGCGCCTGCTCGCCGACAACGACAACCAGGTGAACCAGAAGGCTTTTGCCCGTTCGCGCCTCTTCGATATGTGGATTGGCGACTGGGACCGGCACGAGGACCAGTGGCGCTGGAGCGAGAAGAAGGACAAGGAGGGCGACCGCACTTTTACGGCCGTGCCCGAAGACCGCGACATTGCCTTCTTCAAGGGCGATGGCGTGCTGCCCTACCTGATTTCGCGCAAGTTCGCCATCCGCAACTTTCAGAATTTCGGCTACGACTACGCCGACTACAAGGGCCTGAACCAGACCGGCCTGAGCAACGACCGGGTGTTTATGAGCGCCGTGACCAAGGAAGATTGGATAAAGGAGGCCGACTACATGAAAACCCACCTCACCGACGAGGTGATTGAAAAGGCCTTCCGCGAAAAGTGGCCCAAGGAAATCTACGACCTGCACGGCAAGGAAATCATCGCCAAGCTGAAAAGCCGCCGCGACCTGCTGCCGGATTTGGCCGGCAAATACGCCGACTTACTGGCCGAAATAGTGGAGGTGCGCGGCTCGAAGAAGAACGAGAAATTCACCGTGGAGCGCCTGAGCAACCGCAAAACCCACGTGGTAATGCAGAAGATTAACAAAGACGGCAAGCTCACCAAAATCCTCTACGACCGCACCTTCGACGATGCCGTGACCGACGAGGTGCGGCTCTACGGCATCAGTGGCCAGGACGTATACGACGTGCGCGGCGACGTGAAACGCGGCGTGAAGCTGCGCATCATTGCCGGTACGGGCCACGACTCCATCACCACGCGCGACCACGTGGGCGGCCTGCTCCACAAAACCCAGATTTACGACGGCGACTCCGGCAACGTTATCAACGCCAGCACCGAAGCCCGTCAGCGCCTAGAGCCCGGCTACGAGGTGAGCCGCTACGACTACCCCCACCGCTTCGACCTGAAGGACTACCGCCTCGACTACGTGGGGCCGGCCCTGTATTTTGGCTACAACATTGACGACGGTTTGCTGCTGGGCGGCGGCGTGACCTACCGCCACTACGGCTTCCGCCGCGAGCCCTACTCCTGGGAGCAAAGCATCACGGCCAACTTCGCGCCGGCCCGCGAAGCCTACAACATCCGCTACACCGGCCAGTTCACCCGCGTTTTCAAGAAGACGGACCTGCACATCGCGGCTCAGTACTACGGCCCGCAGCTGCTCTACAACTTCTTCGGCATCGGCAACAACACCGTGAACCTGGCCTCGAAGGACGACAACCTGGACCGGGTCACGAACCGGACCGTGAACAACTCGTACCGCGTACGTTTTCAGCGCATTACCATCGCGCCCACTTTCGAGCGCAAGATGTTCAGCTTCCTCAAGTTTGGCATCGGGCCGCAGTTCGACCAGTTTCGCATCGAGCGGGAACCCATCGGGGCGGCCATTCGGGACAGCCTGACCCAGAACGGCGTGCTCACGTATGAAAACCGCCGCTTCGGTGTGCGTTCCTCCGATTTTCAGACCAACCAGTACCTGGGCGGGCTACTGTACCTGAACCTCGACGCCAGCTCGTCGGCCAAGAACCCGCGCATCGGCCTGCGCTGGTACAACGAGTTCCAGTACAACTGGCAGCTCAACAGCGAAAGCCTGAGCTTTGGGCGCTTCAGCACCGAGGTGCGCGCCTACCTCACGCCCAACTTTCCCTTCCACCTCACCTACGCCGGCCGCATTGGCTACCAGCACAACTACGGCGACTACCGCTTCTACCAGGCCAACACCCTGGGCGGTACCACCAACCTGCGCGGCTACCGCCGCACCCGCTTCGCGGGCCGCACGGCCATTTACGCCAATTTTGAGCCGCGCCTGGAGCTGTTTTCGTTCAATGCCTACCTCTTTCCCGGCAAGTTCGGCATCATGGGCCTGGCCGATATCGGCCGCGTGTATTCCGACAACGACACGGGCACCTTCTCCGGACTCAACGCCTTCCACAGCGGGTTTGGCGGTGGCATCTACGTCGATATTCTCAAGCAGGCCATCATCAATGCCACCTACTCGGTGGGGGAGGAGAAGCTGGTGTTTATCGGGTTTGACTTTCTGTTCTAGCCTCACGGCCCCCAAAGTGGCCCGCGAAACCGGCAAAGCCACCAACACCGCCCTCGATGCCGCCCTGCGCGCCGCCGACCAGTTCGTGAAAACCGAGCGGACCCCCGCCGTGGAGTTGCTCAAGCGCAAGCAGCCCGCCTTCTGCGCCGCCCTCCGCGAAGCCATGCGCGTAGACGATTCCCCGGTGCCCGTGGCACCGACGACTCCAAGCCCACCAGCCCCGCCGCCTAGCCGGGTTGGAAGTGGCAAGAAGAAGCCCCAGCTGCGTGAGCGGCCGGGGCTTCTTTGTTATTGCTGCCTGTTCCTCCTTCCTGTTCTAGAATTTATTGCGGTTCTAAAAATCGTCATCCCCGCCAATTGTGTTTCGCAGGTCATTGCGATTCTCACTATGAAGCTTGATGTTAGTGTGCTGGAAGTTGAAGGAGTCAAGCTTTCTGGTCACTGCACTATACACATCTTTTTGCTGAAATGGGTCTCGGATAGAGATTATTAAGCAAAACTCTTGCGTCAAATCCGCTCTTTCCACAACTTGTTCGACTGCGTAGTTGGATAGCGCTTTCAGTTGCAGATACCATTTGCGTGTTGAAGGCAAAGTGCGTCGGGCGTGCGCCTCATTCATTTCAGAAAGATTGACAGCGTACTTTTTGACGGGATGGTATTTGAGCGAATCGTCACGCAATTGGCGCTCTGAAGAAAATGATGTTCTTGATGAGCCGTTGCGGTAGCGTGCTTTGTAATGGCTCTTCAATAAAATGTTTTCCGGGTAGTTGCGGCCGATAGGATTTCTTATGGTTGAAACATCTATGTCTCGTTCCTTGATGGATTCATAAGTGCCCATAGATAAGGTGACATCAGTTTGGCAATATTCCGGCCCTTGGTCTCCATCTAAGTATGGGTTGCTCACCAAGGTTACTACAACCTCACCGTAGAACATGCCGTTTTCATCCACTAGGTTATCAGGAAAAGGGAAATCCATCATATCAATGAATTTCCCCTTTTCAATATTGTCCCGAAGAATTAGTGTGATTTCGTGGGGCGCATTATACAAAATGTCGTCTACGCTACTTGGTAGTCCATACCCCATTTGTTGAATACGGTCGCTTTGACTGAGTGTAACAGCCTGCGGATATTTGGCAGAATGAATAACCAAAGCTTTGGCTAATAAGGGGTCAAACTCTTCGGACAAGCGGCCTGTTAAGCCGCCAACTAAAGCACTGATGCGTGGAGTGGAGAAACTGGTGCCAGCCTTGCTTATAATGCCGCCCCCAGGCGAAAACGACTTTACACCAGTATTGGTAAGATTTCCATTGGGAAGAATCCCGCTGTTGCCACCATAATGCGTCACATCCGGTTTTACGGTACGATTAGGACCATGCCCGATGCGTGAAAACGGCGAAGGGTTTTCTGGTAGAGCTATGTCATGTTCTCCTTTGACGTGTGCGATGCTGCCTACAACGAGGGAGCGGAGAGAATCAGCTGACTTCGTTATTCGCTGAACAGGTAGCCCTTGAAGGAAATTTTTGCAGTTGCCAGCAGACTTGCAAATAAGTATATCGCCTTCCTCTTGCAATTTGTCGAGCGCTTGAGCAAAGTCCGAAAAATCGTACAGATTGCATTCGGCCGTTCCTCCACCTGACAGGTTCCAAATCTTGACATCTGGATACATACGTACTGCCCGAATAATATTATCAATCAACTCATCTTCGTAGATATTCTCATTGGGAAAAACAGTTGCATCCAACAAAAGGCATCCGTCATTCCCAACCCAATCAGTGCCTTGAAGTTCGTCTCCGTATTCGACGATACCTGCAACGAAGGTTCCATGTGCTGGATTGATATCCTCTGGAGGATATGCAGAAAAGCTGCGTGAGTCAAGCCACGGCTTTAGATGTGGGATGTGAGCAATACCGGAGTCTAGAATTCCAACCGTTGCGTAGTTCTTTCCATCAGTTGGCAATCTGATACTAGGAGGGACTTCAGCATCAAGTTCATCAGTGCCTACTGCAAATACAGGCATTGGGGTAATTGAGTACAATGCCTCAAATGCCACAATTGCGTCAAGTGCAGAAGAACTAGGCCGCGCTGCCTTGAATACGGTTAACCCCTCTGCATATTTTGTCTTGCGGTACTTGACTTGCAGTTCTCGAAGAGTACTCTCAAAAGCAGCCTCAATACCTTCATTAAGGCCATCTTGTTGATAATGAACGAGCTTAATCTTTAGCTGAGAAGCATCTTCTGGCAAGTCAATCAGCGGCTTGAATGGTCCTATTTCTTCAATAGCAGACAGACCAACGGGATTAATAGCTGGCCTCTCCAAGGTCCGAAATACGGAGGCCAAATGCGCTTTATCTTCTATTTTAACAAGAAATTCTAAATCATCGGCCATACCTATAAAGTTGTTTTCGCGCTTTCGGTTGAAAACCTTCTCAATAGCCTCCCGGTGTGACTTTGCAATTGCTTTGCGGGTAATAGTGACAGTAATTACAACTGGTATGAAGGCGCGGCTTGGAGTTCGCGCTGCAATGAGTTGTTCCGTTTCAGCAAGAGACTCTTTAAATTCTTCACACTTGGCCGACAGTATTGCCGGGGGCAAAACCCAATTAGGCAATTCAGCACTTCCTCCTGGTTCATTAAGAAAGTTGTCTTGCTCACGTTTGTTGAAGAGCTTAACTGGGAGGTTCTTCTTATCTGGCATGACATTTCCTTTTAAGGTTTGAGAATACTGCGTACTTGTCTGTCTGATTTGCCGCTTAGTTCAGCAATAGCCCGTTGGCCAACATCATGCTTTTTCAGGAATTCTATAAGCTCCTTGCTTGACGTAGAATTATGATGTTTGAAGTAGAAGAACTGAAGCAAGAAGTCCGCATAAGCTACGGATAGCTTGCTGTCCATAATACTTTGTGCAAGTGTGTTCTGGCAAATTGCCCTAATGTCTGCTGGACTTAGCCCTTGCAAGAGCTCGGTAACCCCCTCCCATTTTTTGATGTTCGGCTTACCATCAGATTTACTTCTTCCTAAATAAAGAGTCAGCAATTCTTTAATTTCCTTTTCGCCAGGTAAACCGACTTCGATAATGCTGTTGAATCGCCGCCAAATGGCTTTGTCAAGTAATTCTTGGTGGTTAGTAGCAGCAATTAGAACATTTGACTTTACGAATTCATCAATATTCTGCAATAAGCTATTAACAACCCTTTTCAACTCGCCAAGCTCATGTTGGTCATCCCTAGCCTTAGCAATTGCATCAAATTCATCTAAGAAGAGAATGCAAGGTTGTCGACTAGCAAACTCAAACACCTTGCGAATATTCTTAGATGTGCTGCCTAAAAGCGAAGAAACTAAGGAATCCAGCCGAGCGATTACCAATGGTAAACCCATCTGCTGTGCTATGTAATGAGCAAGAGTCGTCTTGCCGCAACCAGGCGGGCCATATAGTAGAAGGGAAGACATTGAGTCAACCCCCGCGTCCTGAAGTGCAACACGATGTTGTAATCTGCCAATGAATGTATCGAGCTTGTTTCGCAGATTATCTGACAGAACATGTTCTACTTGGGTATTTGAACGAGGTAGAACTAAGTCGGCAATGTTTAGTCTAGTTTCTTGGTCAACGGGTACAGTTAGTAGTTGGTCTAAGTGTACAGGGGCTACTTGGTGGCTTTGGAGCGTGCGCAAGATGCGCTCGGATGATTTCGTATCTCCCTCTTTCGCAAGGTTTTCTGCCAGCAACTTTGCGTAGCTGGCTACTTTCTTTGGGTCTTTACTAAGACCTCCTTCTATAATTTTTAGCAGCTCTGTATACATTGCTTTGCTGATACGGTCTATTATGATAGCAAATGTATCATTTATGTACGCATATTCAATATAATTGAACGCAAAATGCTGGTATTCGACCGCGGTAATTTGTTTTTATGCTCTTGTGCTGATATTTATGATGACTAATTACATTGGCAATTATTGAATAAGCCCATTCATTTTGCCCATATCTCGCCTGCTGGGCCAGTTTCTCCCGTCCCAGCCATCACGTCGCTTCGAGGGGCCGCCGCAGCACCGGCCCCTCGAAGCGGCGCACGCCGTGGTCGCCCCTGCTGGGCTCGCCGAAACGAGAACTAACCAAAGCAAAAAGCCCCTATGGCAAAACCATACGGGCTTTATAACGAGCAAAAACCATCACTATCCCGTCACTTCCGCGTTGGCATTGTGTTCGCGCAGGGCCTGGGCGGCTTTCTCGGTGTACGCCTCCAACTCCTTTTCGATGATGACGCGTTTGGGGGCCGTTGACTCAGCCAGAATCTTTAGGGCCTGGTCATACTCGCCGAACAGGCGGCGGTCGGCGGGTTTGGCTACCAGCAGGTCGAATTGGTAGTTGTGGATGCGAGCCTCGTCGGCCAGCAGGTTTAGCCAGCCGTAGCAATGCACCGATTTGCGGTTGATATCGGCGCGGTCGAGCAGGTCGAAGCTGAGGGGTTTTATGAGGTTCAGGGCCCCGTTTTGCCAGGCGAAGTCAAATTTTACTTCTACGTCGGTGGTTTTAATTACTCGGTCCTTTTCCAGCAATGGCAGCACGTTGGGGTCGTAGTCACGGAGCAGCGTGCGGAACTGTTGCTTCAGGAAAGTTTCGTCGTGCTTCTTCCGTACGGGAGTAATTTCGGGGAAGAACAGCTCGTAGTAGTGCTGCGCCACCTCGGCCGGGTCGTTGGCATGCGCTACCGCTTGGCGCAAGGGGCCGAACTGCAACACCGTAGCATCCGGGGCCAGCAGCTCGCGGCTAATAAAGGCGGCGTAATCGGGGGCATTTTCCGGCCCGCGCCGGGCCTTGTTGGCCTGGGACACGCGCTGGGTAAAAGCACTGAGGTAAGTGCGCAGCTGCCGTTCCGAAAACGTGGGATAGAGCAAGCGTAAGCGCCGAAAGGAGTTGGAATACCGGAATACCAACTGCCGCTGCTCCGGAAAACAGAGCAGGATGCCCACGTTGACTTCCTCGCCGAGGAAAGCCGAATGGACATACTTAAGCACGTTGAAGTAAACCGTATTCACTGGATGGTTTGCCGCAGCAAGGCGGTAAATTGATGGCTGTGGGCTTTTTGATAGCAAGGGTATCGGATAAATCCCTCAACGTCCCGGACCGGAATTCGGTGCGCAACCAGTTGGTCGAGGTAAGGGCGTAATACGTCGGGATTCAGCCGCCGGAGGAAATTGGTGAACTCAATAAAGGCGTTGTCGGCCGCAAATAGCGTGGGGTTGCGCAAAGTCGGATAGAACAAGTGTTCCCGGTAGTTGTGTTCCCACCGACCCTGCTGGAGTTGGTCGACGGTATTATCGGGTACAAGACACGACAGCTCGTGGTTAATAAGGTAGGCTTCCTGCTCGAACAGCAACAGATTGGGCTTGCCGGCCCGGCGGTCCATATTGCGAATGAGATTATCGAAGGCATATATCGTTTCCGCATCGTACTGCGCAATGGCGGCTGCCGTCAGGGCCGGAGCATACGGATAAGCGCCGTCCAGCAATTGACAGCCATAATGCAGGTTGCTATCAATGCCGTGAAGCTGCTGCACTTCCGGGGCAGCCAGCGTGGCCTGAAAAGCGGCGGAGAATTCAACCAGGGCTGGCTCGGGGTGTGGCAACTCGAATTCGCCGGCTAGTACTGCCCCGAACACTTCACTCACCAGCGGCGTGTATTGCCGCTGATGCAGCGCCCGAAAAGGTTTCACGACAAACTTCTGGGGTTTGCCATTTGCGCCCCGAACCAGTACCACCCAAGGATGAGTACTACCCCCTTTTAACCTCTCAATAAATTGCAGCGCGGGATAAATAGGAAGCAATTCGTAAAGAAGCTAGAGTTTGAGGATGGCGACAGCGCTATGTAAAGGAAAGCGTATTTCCTTAATTACCCGTCCCGCCCCCCACTGCGCCGCCATCTTCGCTCGCCCTCAGATTCTCCCGCCCCGGCCACCACGCCGGCCACTGGGGCCGCCGCAGCGCCTGCCCCTCGAAGTAGCGCACGCCGTACCCAAGTATTACAGCACAGGTGGCACTCGCTACTCCAGCCGCGAGAGCAGCTCAAGCAGCGGCTGGTTGGCGTAGTAGTTGGCGCGGCCCAGCTTATGTTTTTGTAGTAGCCCGCCGGGGCAGTTTAGGTATTGCCTTTGCCGGAGGCATTCTAGAGCAGAAATGTGGAGTTCTGCAACCAATGGTTGCAGAACTATTTTCCTTCCTCAATTCAGTTCTCCAACCGTCGGTTGGAGAATTTCTCGCACAAGCTGTGCGAGAAATTCATCCTGCTGGTATTCAAGTAAGAAAGTTCTCATTCGCCATAGATTCGAGGCCGAAAACCCGCTCATGCCCGCAAACTCGGTTTGCAGGTCGCGGGCCATGTTTTCGACCACGCCTTTGCCCCAGCCGTGCTGCTGCTGGCGTTCGGCAATGAGCTGGCCAGGTCCCAATACAGCTGGATTTGCTGCCGGTTGACCTGTTGCAGGGCGTGGTATTGGGCTTCGCGTACGCGCTGCTTTACGGCGGTGAGCAGCTGGTGGTAGTCGGGCGAGGTTGGATTCATGACGCCAAGATACGGGCGCGCATTGCGCGAATCGGGGCGGTGCCCGTGCCCGGCAGGAGCAGAGCTGCCCCGATGGGGAGGCCCGCCCATCATAACCTTTTCCTAACACCCCTGGTAAGCAAAAGCCCGTTAGCTTCGCCTTCATGAAAACCCTCTATCTCCTACGCCACGCCAAATCCAGCTGGAGCTTCGATGAGCTCAGCGACCAGGAACGCCCCCTCAACGACCGCGGCCGCGACGATGCCCCCCTCATGGGCCAGGCCCTGGCCAAGCGCCGTATTTGCCCCGATGCGGTCGTGAGCTCGCCCGCCGTGCGCGCCATGAGCACGGCCGTGCTGGTGGCCCGCGAAATGCAGTTTCCGCACGATAAAATCACCGTGGAGCCCGGCATTTATGGGGCCGATGTGGACGACCTGCTCACCATCATCAAAGACCTGCCCGACGGCGCGGGTTCGGTGCTGCTGGTGGGCCACAATCCCACCATTACCGAAACGGCCAACGCGCTGTCGCCTTCCGCCCTAAACGAAATGCCCACGGCCGCCGTGGTCTGCCTGCGCTTCGCCTGCGACCGTTGGGCCGAAGTGAGCAAGGCCAACGCCGAGTTTTACTTCTATGACTACCCGCGCAATGTGAATTGATAGTTATGAGTTTTGAATTATGAATGATGAGTTGGAAGGTTTCGCGAAGTTTGCGTACAAGGGCTTTGCCCAACTATAACCCCTGCGAAGCACGTGGATGGCATGCTGAATGAGGCTAGCCCCATCAATTCATAACTCATAATTCAAAACGCATAATTATTTTGAAGACCCTTTCCCGCGACCTGAGTTGGCTGCGTTTTAACGCCCGCGTGCTGCAAGAGGCCCAAACCGCCACCGTGCCGCTGCTGGAGCGCCTTAGATTTTTGGCCATTTTCAGCAGCAACCTCGACGAGTTTTTTAAGGTGCGGGTGGCCACCCTGCGGCGGCTGGCCAAGCTCAAGAAAAAGACTCGCGCCAAGCTGGGCGAAAGCCCCAAGCGGCAGCTGAAAGCGGTGCTGGCCGAGGTGGCGCGGCAGCAGCAGGAGTTCGGCCAAACGTTTCGGGAGCAGCTCCTGCCCGAGCTCAACCGCCACCATATTCACCTGCTGAACGAAGCCGAGCTCACGGCCGAACAGCGCGCCTGGACGGCCCGCTACTTCCGCGACAAGGTGCAGGACCTGCTTTCGCCCGTGGCCCTGGACGATACCCTGCACCACCTCTTCCTCAAGGACCAGGCCGTGTACCTCACCTTCTTCCTGAGCCAGCCGCATGCCGCCCCTGGCAAAACCAAAAGCAAGCACGCCGACGAGCGCGTGCTCATCATGGAGCTGCCCACCAAGCGCCACGGCGGCCGCTTTGTGCGCCTGCCCGACGTGGGCGCGGAGCGTTACGTGCTGTTTCTGGACGATGTGATTCGGGTGGGGGCGGCCGGGCTGTTCCCGGCCTACCAGCAGGTGGAAGTCAACGCCATCAAGCTCTCGCGCGATGCCGAGCTGGACATCGAGGAGGAGGTGTCGGGCGATTTGATGGAGAAAATCCGCAGCAGCCTGGCCAAGCGGGCCACCGGCTTTCCGGCCCGCCTGCTCTTCGACCCCGAAATGCCCAGGGAAGTGCTGCGGGCCATCAAGCAGAAAACCGGCGTGACCGATGAGGAGCTGGTGGAGGGCAGCCGCTACCACAACTTCCGCGATTTTTTTGGCTTTCCCGACTTTGGCGAAGCCAGCTTCCAGTACCCGCCGCGGCCGGCGCTGCCGCACCCCACGCTGCCGCGCACGGGCAGCCTGCTGGTGGCCATCGGGCAGCGCGACCACCTGCTGCACCCGCCCTACCAGTCGTTCGACTACGTGACGCGGCTCCTGCGCGAGGCCGCCCTCGACCCGCGGGTGTCGGCCATCAGCATCACGCTCTACCGCGTGAGCAGCAAGAGCGCCGTGGTAAAAGCCCTGCTCAAAGCCGCCAAGCACGGCAAGCAGGTAACCGTAGTGGTCGAGCTTAAAGCCCGCTTCGATGAGGAGTCCAACCTTTTCTGGGCCGATAAGCTGAAGCGGGCCGGGGCGCACGTCATCTTCACGCCGCCCGAGCTGAAGTGCCACGCCAAAATGCTGCTCATTGCGCGCCGCGAGGCCGACGAAACCACCCGCCAATACGCGTATTTCAGCACCGGCAACTTCAACGAAAGCACCGCGGGCCTCTACACCGACCACGGCCTCTTCACGGCCGATGAGCGCCTGACCCGCGAAGCCGCCGCCGTGCTCGGCTACCTGCACGACCAGGCGGTGGAGCCCCAGCTGGAGCAGCTGCTGGTCGCGCCCTTCAGCCTGCGCCCCGGCCTCAATGCCCTGATTGACTTCGAAATCAAGCAGGCCAAAAAAGGCAAGGAGGCCTACATCATCCTCAAGGTGAATGCCGTGGAGGACGAGGGCATGATTGCCAAGCTCTACGACGCCAGCCAGGCTGGCGTGCGCATCGAGCTCATTGTGCGCGGCATTGGCCGACTGGTGCCCGGCCAACCCGGTTTCAGCGAGCACATCCGGCAGCGCGGCCTCGTCGACCGGTTTTTGGAGCACAGCCGGGTGTACGTGTTTGGCCACGGCGGCGCGGAAAAAATGTACGTCTCCTCCGCCGACTGGATGACCCGCAACCTAGACCGGCGCGTGGAAGTAGCTTTCCCAATCCTGGACGATGCCCTGCGCGCCGAGGTGCGCCAGCTGCTCGACTTCCAGCGCCAGGACAACGTGAAAGCCCGCGATTTTGAGAACGCGTTCATCCCAGCAGCCGATGGCGAGAAGCCTCTGCGCGCCCAGGAAGCCACCTACGCGTGGCTGAAAGGCCTAAAGCGCCGCCAGCGGAAACCATAGCACGGCCCACGCAGATGATACCAAAAAAGGCCCGCTATCAGCATAGCGGGCCTTTTTGTGAATGCAACGCGGGCGTTTCGCCGGCAATTTTGTGCCGGTAACGGTCCCGGTAGATTATTTCTTCTTAATGTCGCCGCGAATCTCGCCGCCGCTGTAGAGGCCAGTGGAGTGCATATTCACATACATGCCATTGTTGAGCAAAGCTGTGGCTTGGTCTACGTCGAGCGTAAAGGCACCGGTAATGGGCGAAGTTAGGTTATTAAAGGGAACTGCAACCTTCCCGGTGGCTCCGGGCGCACCTATGTGGATGTGAGCGATGTTGGGGGTCATGCCCTGGTAAGTAACGGTGTACGTGAGCAGTTTGGTGTCGCTGTTGTAGCTACCCGTGAAGGTGCCAGTAGCAGCGGAACTGTTGGCCGGTACTTGCTGGGACCCGTTGATGGTGGCCGTTAGTTCAGTGACGGGATTGGCAGGGGGTGGGGGAGTGGGTTCATCCTTTTTACAAGCAGTGAAAATGCTTAAAACGGACACTAAAAAGAAAATGTAGGATTTTTTCATGTTAAGCGAGAAATGTGTAAACAATATGGATTTGGAGAGAAGTTAAAGTTAGTCCGGCTCTAACTTTAGCAAAGAAAAAGGGTTTGCGGTAATATTCCACAATGTAGACTTATATTTCCATCATTTAGAACGTGAGTGGCTTTTTTTCCTGATTTGTTGCAACATAATTCTTGCCTTTGCCAACAAGCGAAATGATATTTTATCTGGGCAGTAATGGCTAGCTAATGTATTGTTCCTGAAATAAAAGTAAGATTATTCCAGTTTACGACTAATTTCTATATCTGTTTGCTCTGCACGTTTCCTGGCTTTCTTTTAAAAGTTAATTTTTTTTATAACCTTCTTCCTCCCCAAGTTTTTGCATGAATAATTTTACCCTGCGTTGCCTTCTGCTAGGCGTTTCGTTGAGTCCGGCGCTACTACCGGCCACTGCCCAGGCTCAGACCCCTACTACCCCGGCCGAGAGCACCGGGGCCTCCACTGCCGGCACCTCGTCGAGCCTGACCGGACAGGTTACTTCCGCCCAGGGGCAGCTGCTGCCCAATACGTCGGTGTCCATTATCTCGCTGGCCACCAGCCAGCGAATTTCGGTGCTGACCAGTCAGACGGGCTTGTTCCTCATTACGGGGCTGGTAGCCGGTGGGCCCTACGTGGTGCAGGTGCAGCAGCCCGGCTTCCGGGTGCAGAACATCACCAACGTGTTTCTGAAGGCCGGCGAGGCCACCGTGCTCACCGTGACGATGAACCCCGAAACCGTGGCCGTAGGTACGCGCCGCAGTGACCGGACCGCTCTGGAGTCGGCGGTGCCGGTCGACGTGGTGGAAATGAGTGAGCTGGTGCGCACCGTGCCCCAGACCGACCTTACGCAGCTGCTGCAATACTCAGTGGCGGCCTTTAACTCGACGCGCCAGACGGGGGCCGGCGGCTCCGACCACGTGGACCCGGCCAGCCTGCGCGGCCTGGGCACCGACCAGATGCTGGTGCTCGTGAACGGCAAGCGTCGCCACACCACCGCCCTGGTGAACCTGCTGAGCAATCGCGGCCTGGGCAGTGTGGGCACCGACCTCAACACGCTGTCCAGCCTTGGTGTGGAGCGCGTGGAAGTACTGCGCGACGGCGCGGCGGCCCAGTACGGCTCCGACGCCATTGCCGGTGTAATGAACATCAACCTGAAGAGCGACAACCAGGGCGGCAGTGTGCTGCTGAGCTCAGGCGTGACCTCGGAGGGCGACGGCCTGGCTACGCTGCTGGGCGTGAACAAAGGCTTCCGCCTGGGCCAGAAGGGCTTTTTGAACCTGACCGCCGACGCCGACTACCGCGACCGCACCACCCGCGGCTACGCCCGCGACCCCTTGACGAACCCCGTGTTTGTTGCCAATAACCCGGCGGCGGAGCAGGCCGCACTGGCAGCCGCCGGCAAGACGTATAAGGACTTTGAGCAGCACAACGGCGATGCCCGCATGCGCAACGTGCGCGGCTTGTTTAATGCTCGGGTGGAGGTATCAGACGCCCTGGCGTTCTACGGCTTTGGCAGCTACAACTTCCGCCGGGGGCAGGCCAATACCCCGTGGGTGCTGCCCGCCACCCAGCCCAACGACGTGGTGAAGGAGCTGTTCCCTTACGGCTACCAGCCCGAGGTAAACACCCGTATCCACGACGGCGCGGGCACGGTGGGCGTGGTGCTGGGCCGCAGCGGCCCCAACCACTGGACCCTGGACCTGAGCAACACCACCGGCTACAACCGAATGAACTACGACCTGGCCAACACGCTGAACGCGTCGCTGGGAACGGAGTCGCCCACGGTGTTTGACAATGCCGGGGGCTTCCAGTTCCTGCAAAACGTGACCAACGCTACGGCCAACCGCTTTTTCGACAAAGTGCTGGCCGGCACCAACGTGGCTTTCGGGGGCGAGTTCCGGGCCGACCGCTACGAAATCATACGTGGCGATGACCGCGCCGAGGCCGAGTACGACAACAACTCGCTGGGCCAGCAGGGCGCGCAGGGCTTCAGCGGCTTCGGCCCGGCGTCGGTGGTAGTGGGCAGCCGCACCAACGTGGGCGCGTTCCTCGACGTGGAAGCCGACATAACCAAGCGCTGGAGCGTGAGCGGCGCGTTGCGCTACGAGAACTATTCCACCTTTGGCTCGGCCTTCATTTACAAGGCCACTACGCGGCTTAAAGTGACGGATTTCCTGGCCGTGCGCGGTGCCTTCAACACGGGCTTCCGGGCTCCGTCGCTCCAGCAGGTGCTCTACCGCCAGATTACGCAGCGCCCGGGCGTGACCGGCGTGGTGTACTCCGGTATTTTTAACAACCAGGACGAACTAACCCAAAAAGCCCAGGTGCCGACCCTGACGCCCGAAAAATCGCGCAGCTACAGTGCCGGCTTGGTGCTGACGCCTACGCCGGCGTTCTCGCTCACGGCCGATGCGTACCTGATTGACATCGACAACCGCATCACGCTCTCGGGCCTGCTGCGGCCGGGTTCGGGCATCAGCCCGGAGTTCGCGCAGCTGCTGGCCAACAACCGCGTGAGCCAGGCCCAGTTCTTTACCAATGACCTGGACACCCGCACGCAAGGCATTGACGTAGTGGGCAGCTACCGCCACGCCCTGGGCAAGGGCCAGCTCACGGTGACCGCCGCCGGCAACTTCAACCAGACCCGCACCCGCGCCCAGAACATCCCGGCCAACTTCAGCAGCCTGCAAACCGACGACAACCCGACCACCAACTACATCGACCCGCGCCAGCTTTCGCTCATCGAAACCGGCAACCCGGCCAGCAAAATTCTGCTCGGCGTGAACTACAACCTCGGCAAATTCGGGGTGGGCCTGCGCAACACCTACTTTGGCGAGGTGAAATACTACGACGTAGCCCCCGACCCCAAGGTGTACGATTTTGGCGGCTACCTGCTGGTGTTCAAGCCCCGCACCGTTACCGATTTGCTCGTCAGCTACCAGCCCGCCAAGGCCCTGACGCTGACCTTGGGCGCGCAAAACCTGTTCAACGTGAAGCCCAACACCCTCGACGAAGCAGCAACCAACGGCGAAGCTCCCGGCGGCTTCGCCAGCCGCGGCGATTTCGAGCGCTACTTCCAGAACCGATTTGGCGTCCCGTCGCCCTTCCCCGCCAACCACTACGCGTACCCATACGCGCCGGTGCAAATGGGTTTCAATGGGGCTTTCCTATACCTGAAGGCCGTGTATAACTTCGGGATTTAGTACTCAGATTCTACACAGCGAAAAACCGAGGCCGTTGGCCCAGAGAAACGTCCTCGATGAGGCTGCTTCTCTGGGCCAACGGTCTCGGTTTTTGGGGTAATTCAGGTTTAAAAATTACGACGCTACTTTCGGCGGCGCTCGGCCTTTTGCAACAGCTTTTTGGGCGGTACGATGAACAGGTCCAGGCTGGCGTAGGGCGTGCCCCCGAGCTGGCTGTTGATGAGGCGGTCGCGGGTGCTGTTGGTGCGGTCGAAGGCGTTGAACTGGTAGTTGTAGCGGTAGCCGGCCTCGATGCCCGTCCAGAGGAAGGACAGTAGCTCGCGTTCGTAGCGCAGGCGGAATTTTACGTCAATCTGGCGCAGCTCCAGCGAAGTGACTCTGGGGTTGTTGGGCGAGGCAAAGGCGTTGCGCAGCTTGATGTTGTAATTGTTGCTGGCCACCTCGTAGCCGGCAAACAGCAGCGAGTTGGATGATAAATTGCGCCGAACCAGCACCCGCGCCGGAAACAGCGCTTCCACGCCCCAGCGCGGGTTGAACGAGCGGTTGTACACGATGACTGGGTAGATGCTCTGGCGGCCCAGGTTGTAGCCCAGCTGCGCCCCGATGCCCCAGGCAAAGGTGGGGCTGCGCTTCCAGCCGTAGATAAACTCGGAGGTGACCTTGAGGTAATCGCCCACGTTCAGCTCGCCGGAATTATAGTCGCCGTTGAGCTCGGTTTTGGCGCGGAAAAGGTACCAGTGCACCGCATCCACGGGCCGAATCACGGCCAGCTGCGCGCCAATCACCGTCAGGCCCTTGTTCTCGATGTTGCTGTAAAGGCCGTACTGGTCGGTGGTGGCGGGCGTGCTGAACTGAAATTCCTCCCGGTCGTAGTTCAGGCCCAGAATCAGCTTCAGGTGCGGGTGGTTGAGCAGCGGCGCGTAGGCCTTGATAACGAGGTTGGCATTTTTGCTGACCTCGGTGCGGTAGTCGGCCGCTCCGCCCACGGCCGTGCTGCGCAGGCTGAAATTGCCCGGAATCCGCTCGTATTTCACAATCAGGCCCTTACTAGGTCCCATGCCCACCACTTGCGAGTTGGCAAACGTCTGGCCGTCGGTGCGGCCCACGCCCGCCGTGTCGAGCGGCGCGGGCGGCGGGTACACGGGAATATCCTGCGCGGCAGCCCGGCCCAGACCCAGCAGCAGCAGGCCACTCAAATGAAGAAAACGCACCTGAATCATAAACGAAAAGGCCGAGCCTAATAGAGCCCGGCATTCGCCCTTACGATAATATTCATCTAACGTTCATGCCTGCCCGGTCCAGCAGCAATTTGGTAATAACGCCGGGCCAGCCAACCTGGCCGGGCTATTCGCTGGCCCAGGTGTTGGCCTGGTGCGGGTAGCGCTTCAGGTTGAGGGCCACCACGCGCTTGCCCAGCAACTCGCGCAGCTCCTCCAAATTCGTGCGGTCCTGGGCCGACACGAACACCACCGGGTCGTGCAGCTTGGCCATGTAGGTGGCTTGCAGCTGTGCCAGCGGCGGGCGCGGGGCGGTGCCGTCGTCCTCGGCATCCAGCACTTCGCCGAAGGGGTCCAGTTCGGCGTCGTCCTGCTTGTACTGGTCAATTTTGTTGAACACCAGCAGCATGGGCTTGTCGGCCGCGCCAATTTCGACCAGCGTATCGTTCACCACCTGAATCTGCTCCTCGAAGTTGGGGTGCGAAATGTCCACGACGTGCAGCAGCAAATCGGCTTCGCGGATTTCATCAAGCGTGCTCTTGAAGCTCTCAATCAGCTTGGTGGGCAGCTTGCGGATAAACCCAACCGTGTCGGAGAGCAGGAAGGGCGTGTTTTCGAGCACCACTTTGCGCGTAGTAGCATCTACGGTGGCGAACAGCTTGTTCTCGGCAAATACGTCGGCCTTGCCCAGCACGTTCATCAGCGTGCTTTTGCCCACGTTGGTGTAGCCCACTAGCGCCACCCGGATGGTGCCGCCGCGGGCCTTGCGCTGGGTATGGCTCTGCTTGTCGAGGTCTTCCAGCTTTTCCTTGAGAAAGGCAATCCGGTCGCGCAC